>NZ_ML112606.1:0-38827 GCF_003703915.1 Salipiger sp. D13 | reverse complement strand
CGATGCCGTGAGGGGGCGTCCACACCATCAAGAGGTGGACTAGCGGGCCGGCCCGGCCGGGCGCGGTCAGGGTCAGGGGCGCGAAGCCGATCTCCTTTTGGGCGAGCAGCGCGACACGGGCTCCGAGGGCCGCGGCCATGAGCTGTGCGCCGAGGCAAATGCCGAGGGTCGGGCGATCCGCCGCCAGCCTCATGGTTAGCCAGTCCCGCTCCTCTGTCATACAGGGAAAGGCGGCGCCGTCGTTCACGCCAATCGGCCCACCCAGCACCACGACCAGGTCCGGTTCCAGCGGATCGGGCAGTGGGTCCACAGCCGCCTCAATGTCTTGGAGCTGATAGCCGGCGTCTCTCAGAACCGGGGCAAAGGGCCCGAGGTCTTCAAAGGCCAGGTGGCGCAGGATCAGGGCGGATTTCATCGTCGGAGCCTCTTGCGGTTTTCGCCTCTTTCGCAAAACACTGGCCTATCCAAAAGTGCCAGTATGAAAGATTGTAATAGGCCGGTTTTCGACATGCGCGAACCTCTTGCCCTCGAGATCGAGCCGGGCCATGGCGGCCCGCTCTTCCTCGCGATTGCCGAGGCGATCACCCGCGACATCACCCGCGGACGCCTGAAGCCCGGAGCGCGCCTGCCCGGCACGCGGGCGCTGGCGCGCGAACTGGGGGTGCATCGCAACACGGTGGATGCCGCCTATCAGGAGCTGCTGACCCAGGGCTGGCTGCAGGCCGAACCGGCGCGGGGCACCTTCGTGGCGCAGGATCTGCCGCAGGGGATGCTGGCCCGCAGACCCGCGCCCGCACCGATGGACCCGGTGGCGCCACGCGCGGGGCTCGCGTTCACCGACGGCGCGCCGGACCCCAAGCTGGTGCCCGACAAGGCGCTGGCCCGGGCCTTTCGCCGGGCGCTGCTGTCGGCGGCCTTCCGCGCCGGGGCGGATTACGGCGATGCGCGCGGCACGTCCTCGCTGCGCGAGGCACTGGCGGGTTATCTCGCCACGGACCGGGGCGTGGTGGCGGACCCGTCGCGGCTGCTGATCGCGCGCGGCAGCCAGATGGCGCTGTTCCTGGCCGTGCGGGCGGCGCTGTCTCCGGGCGAGGTCATCGCGGTGGAGGAGCCGGGCTATCCGCTCGCCTGGGAGGCGTTCCGCGCGGCGGGGGCAGAGGTGCGGGGCGTGCCGGTGGATGGCGGGGGCCTCAGGATCGACGTGCTGGAGCAGGCGCTGGCCGGCGACCCGCGCATCCGGGCGGTCTATGTCACGCCACATCACCAGTATCCGACCACGGTGACCATGGGCGCGGCGCGGCGGTTGCAACTGCTGGAGCTGGCGCAGCGCCATGGGGTCACGCTGATCGAGGACGATTACGACCACGAGTACCGCTTCGAGGGCCGCCCGGTGCTGCCGCTCGCCGCCCGCGCGCCCGAAGACCTGCCGCTGATCTACGTGGGCTCGCTGTCCAAGCTGCTCTCGCCGGGGATCCGGCTGGGCTATGCGCTGGCGCCCGAGCCGTTGTTGGCCCGTATGGCCGAGGCGCGCGCCGCCATCGACCGGCAGGGCGACGCGCCACTGGAGGCGGCGCTGGCGGAACTGATCCGCGATGGCGATCTCGGTCGTCATGCCCGCAAGGCGCGGCGGATCTACCGGGCGCGTCGGGATCTGCTGGCGGGCCTGCTGGGGGAGCATCTGGCCGGGCGGGCGACATTCGATCTGCCAGCCGGAGGGTTGGCGCTGTGGCTGCGCTGCGAGAGGGTGTCGGCCAAGACCTGGGCCAAAGCCGCGGGGCAGGCGGGACTGGCGCTGCTGCCGGGTACGCGCTTTGCACTGGAGGGCCCGGCGCCGCAGGCCTTCCGGCTGGGCTATGCGGCGCTGGACGAAGGGCAGATCGCCCGGGCGGTGGAGATCCTCGCCCGAAGCGTTCCGGGCTGAGCCTATTCCGCCGCGACCCGGGGCCGGGCCTGCGCGGGGGCGACATGCATGCCAAGCCGGGTCAGCAGATCCTGATCCTTCCACGCCGCCGGGTTGCCGGTGGTCAGCAACTGGTCGCCCACGAAGATCGAGTTCGCCCCGGCAAGGAAGCACAGCGCCTGCAGCTCGTCGCTCATCCCCGTGCGCCCGGCCGACAGCCGCACCACCGAGGCCGGCATCAGGATGCGGGCCAGCGCCACGATCCGCACCAGCGCGAAGGGATCGACGGCCTGGGCGCGCGCCTGCACCGGCACGCCCTCGATCTCGTTCCACAGGTTCACCGGCACGCTGTCGGGATGCGCGGGGAGCGTCGCTAGCGTCACCAGCATGGCGATGCGGTCCTCTTCGGCCTCACCCATGCCCAAGATGCCGCCGCAGCAGACCTTGATACCGCCTTTGCGGACCTGTTCGACCGTGTCGAGGCGGTCCTCCATCGTGCGGGTGCTGGCGATCTGCGCGTAGTATTCGGGCGAGGTGTCGATGTTGTGGTTGTAGAAGTCGAGGCCCGCCGCCTTCAGCCGCGCGACCTGTTCGGGCGACAGCATCCCCAGCGTCATGCAGGTCTCGAGCCCCAGCTCGGCCACCCCCCGCACCATGTCGCAGAGCTTGTCCATGTCGCGGTCCTTGGGGCTGCGCCAGGCGGCTCCCATGCAGAACCTCTGAGCGCCGGAGGCCTTGGCGCGCTTGGCGGCGGCCAGAACCTCCTCGGTTCCCATCAGCTTGGTGGCCTTCACCCCGGTGTCGTGATGGGCGGATTGCGAGCAATAGCCGCAATCCTCAGGGCAGCCGCCGGTCTTGATGCTGAGCAGGCTCGCGGTTTCGATCGCGTTGGGGTCGAAATGCGCGCGGTGCAGGGTCTGGGCGCGGTGCATGAGATCGGCGAAGGGCAGGGCGTGGATCGCCCAGGCCTCCGCCATGGTCCAGTCGGTGCGGATCATGACGCGCGGGTCCGGAGGCGGGCGATGGCCGCGATGAGGCCCGAGGCCAAAGCCAGCTTGACCAGATCGCCGAGCAGGAAGGGCGTGAGACCCGCGGCCAGCAGACCCTGCGCCGGGACATAGTGCGCCAGCCAGGCGAGGCCGAGGGCATAGACCACGGCCAGGCCCGCCAGCATCGCCAGGAAGCGCCCGATCAACCCGCGCCGCTGCGCCAGCCAGCCGGTCAGGCCCGCGCCCAGCAGATAGCCCGCCAGATAGCCGCCGGTCGGCCCGACCATATAGGCCAGCCCGATGCCGCGTTCCGGGGTGCCGGAGAAGACCGGCAACCCCAGGGCGCCCGCCGCAAGATAGGCCGCCATTGCCGCAAAGCCGAGCCTCGGCCCGAGCGTGGCGGCGAGGAAGAACACCGCCAGGGTGTGCAGCGTCATCGGCACTGGCCAGAACGGGATCTGGATCTTGGCGCCCAGCGTGATCAGCGCCGCGCCGCCGAGCGCCAGCGCGAGCCTGCGTCCGAGCGCGGCGGGACGGGTCAGAGAGGGGGTGAGAAATGCCATGGGTCTGTCCTCCGAAGATAGGTATCGAGTCTATCTATAATTACGAAGGCTTTGCGTGGTGCTGGCAATTAGGTTTATAGATAATTATCCGGGAATCTCGTAAGTCTCTCGCAAATCGGCATTTTTCACGGCAGTCTTGCGCTTGCCGATCCAGCCGACATGGCGCGCGAGCGTGGCGCAGGCGAGGTCGGTCTGCCCCTTGCGCAGAGCGTCGAGAATGGCGCGGTGGTCGTGATCTGTGCGCGCCTCCCAGTCGCGCCGCCATGCGGCAAAGAGGAACCGGGCGCTGGCGGCCTGCAGGTCGTCGATCGTCCGCAGCAGACGCGGCATCCGGCAGGGGGACAGGATGAGCCGGTGAAAATGGCGGTTTGCTGCCTCCCAGTCACGGACGGTACTGGCACTGTCGCCGTGGCGCGTAACCTCTTCTGCTTCCTGTAGAATAGCGCGTGTCATATTGGGCGAGGCGTGGCGCAGGGCGAGGCTTTCGAGGCTGGAGCGCATCTCGGCCACCTCGCGCAGTTCGGCCACGTCGAATTCGGTGACGCGAAAGCCGCGCCTCGGTTCGCTCTCTGCCAGTCCCTGTGTCTGCAACTCGCGGAAGGCCTCGCGCACTGGGACATGGCTCGCGCCGAACTCGGCAGCGACATGGTCCTGCCGGAGGCGCGCGCCGGGCGGAATCTCGCCCGAGATGATACGGTCAGCAAGGACGCGGGCGATGCGGGCGGACTGGGTCTCTTCAGGGGCGTGTTTCATGAATTATAGATAATTCATACTGCACCGCCCGTCGACAGTTAAGGTGGGCTTTGCGGTTCATCTGTCATCGTCGCCTTCTTGTAGGACCTGGAAAGCCTCTGCAGGCTCAGGCAGCCTTTGGTTGCGATGTTGGGAAGTCGCAATTCGTAAAGATCAGCGGATCCGACACGTCTTCCTTCTTTCGGAGGTCGGCCGACACATCGGAAGGTCAGGATCGTCCGCCAGCCCCCGAGAACGTGCCAACTTGCTCTGACGTCGATATCTCTCCATGGGATGATCGCCTCGGGATCAATGGCGTTCATGAGGATGCCCTGCGCCGTGAATGTCAGTATCGGGCCTTTCCGTCGTCCGTACTTCCAATGCAAGAGGACCGGCACAAACCCAAGTGGCGCGGCCAATGCCAGAAATGCCACCTGAGATGCCCTGCCATCGACGCCGGGCTCCTGACTGAGAGACATCGCCATCGCGAGAGCTGGAACGAGGAGGAGCCCGGCCATGAGCCAGAACCCGGCAAGCCGAAAATATGACAGCCAGATCACCAGATCAGGCATCGAATGCGCTTGGCGTGCCTTGTCCACATTCAAAGCCAGAACATGAGGCACGTTGCCGATGCGAGCGCCGCGAGGGTTCGATTTGCGCGCCTGAGGCTGGTCGGGCTCGACAGGTGGCGCCGCAGGGCGGATCCCATGGCAGACCAAACGGCCATGCATGGGGTGCCGATCAATGCGAAGGCGAAGCAAATAATTAGCAATTGGGGAAGAACCGCCTTTTCGGGCTGCAGAAATGCCGACACGGCGGTGAGCGCGATCAGCCAAGATTTCGGATTGATGAACTGGAACAGCATCGCCTGAGAAAACGAGATCGGGGTGGCATTAGGTGATTGCGCCAGCGCATCGGCTTTCCACAGCTTCAGGGCGAGCCAGAGCAGATAGAACGTCCCAGCCACCTTGAGTGCCAATTGGATACTGGGAAACTGTGCGAAAAGGCTGCTGAGACCGGCGGCCACGAGCAGGATCTGGGAGATCACACCGGTCGGAATGCCAACGATCTGCGGTATGGTGCTCCGAAAGCCAAACACCAGCCCCGCGTTGGCGAGAAGCATGTTGTTTGGCCCCGGGGTGATCGACATGACAAAGGCGTAGAGCGCCAGGGCTCCTATAGTGGTAAACTCCATTTGCGACCTTCCCAGTTCACACGAATACATGCTCCGCGTTCTGGACGGGCAGGGCGATTGAGAGCTTCTCAACTCGGCATGAGCAGAATCCACGCTTGTCACGTGCCGGAACGCGAGGGACGCGGTCTCATTGGGTGGCGCTACCGCGGTTCATTCGCTTAGAAGGAGCCGAAAGGTCCGAATTCGAGGTGCGGGCTGAACTCGCGCCCGCCNAGGAGCCGAAAGGTCCGAATTCGAGGTGCGGGCTGAACTCGCGCCCGCCCGGAAGCGAACTAGAATGACCAGCAAGCCACCCCCGTTGAGCAGAGTAGAAGACCGATTTGAGGTTTCTCGGGAACAGCTCTTCGAAGAGGTTTGGGAAACGCCGATCCTTCATTTGGCCGAGAAGTATGCCGTCTCAGGGTCGTACCTGGCTCGAGTGTGCACGGTGCTGCGCGTTCCCAGGCCCCCGGTTGGATACTGGCAAAAGAAGGCTGTTGGCAGGGCTCCCCGCCGACCGGAACTACCCGAGGCCCAGCCCGGAGATCAACAGGTCTGGAGCAAGGACAGGCCTCTCGCACGTCCCGCGAGAGAAGAGCGCGGTGAAGAGCGGCAGAAAGCTGGCCGGGGTGCGGCAAGGCCCGCAGTGAATGCCCTGCTGCGTGGGACGAAGAGCCAGTTTCTCAAGACCCGCAAGATTGATGCCAACGAATTCTTGCGCCCGTACAAACAACTCCTTCCTGACATCGTTACATCCGCCGCGTCTCTGGAACGAGCGCTCGACCTCGCCAATGGTCTCTATCTGGCGTTTGGAAAGAAGGGGTATCCCGTGCGGTTCGCCCCTCCGGATCAGAAGTTGCAGCGCGCAAAGATCGAAGAGCGGGAGACCGTCCGCCATGACCGGAAGTATGGTCAGTATGGGCATGGTACCATCTGGTCGCCGCTCCGACCCACAATTGCGTACCTGGGCGCCATCCCGATCGGGCTGGTTCTGACGGAGATGACCGAGCGAGCGACTATGAGTTACCAAAATGGGAAGTACGTTCGTGAAAGCACTCTCGATCGACGACAGGGGCGGTCGATTTTGCCATCACACAGTTGGACGACAGAACAGGACCTGCCGTGCGGACGCTTTCGCTTGGTCGCCTATTCTCCGCACCCCGGAGTAGAGTGGCAGCTTTCATGGCAGGAGACCAGTAAGCGCTCCCTTGATAGGGCGTTCGGCGAAGTGATCCGCAAGCTTGAAGGCTCGGTCGAAGAATTGAAGGCTCTCATGGACGCGGCCGATGACGAGGCTGCCCGGAAGAAAAGGGAACAGGAGCTTCAATGGGAGCGCTGGCGGAGGGAAGAGGATAAGCGCAGTGAGGCGAAGGCCCGCACCGAGAGCCTTCAACAGCTTTCGGATATCATGGCGGATTGGACCAAGGCGCTCTCCGTCGAGATGTTTTTCGTCGAGGCCGAAAAGCGTATGCAGATGGTGGACGGAGAGCGGCGCGTGCATCTGGAGTCCCGGCTGCGTTTGGCGCGTTCGATGCTGGGCGATCTCGATCCGCTATCATTCATCGAGCAGTGGGTTTCGCCAGAGGAGCGCTACCAGCGAAAGTTCATGGATGAATAGGGCATCAATCGTGGGGGGGCATACCGACGATTTGCATCCATCGCGCGGCTCTTCGAAATGGAAGCGCACCGCGCCTGGCGCCAAGCTCAGTCCTCTGCAGAAAGCTTGATGTTTCCGTCCCGACCGACCTCAGCAAAGGTGCGTTGCGTCCCGCAGGAAGCGGGCAAGATTAGAAAATCTCATTCTCTCGGCAAGAGACGTCAGTTGTGCGAACAAGGCCGTAGTGCATGTCTGATGCTATGCAAACAGGCCGTGTCCGTTCCGAACATCTATCCGCCGCTCTGATCCGCCTTCTGGCAGTTGGTGCCGGCGCGGCCGTCGCCAACAGCTATTATAATCAGGCTTTCCTCGGCCATCTGACAGCCGATTTCGGGCTGACGGCTGGCACCGCCGCCATCGTGCCCGTGCTGACGCAGGCGGGCAACGCGCTTGGGGTGCTCTTCCTCGCACCACTCGGGGACCGCCTCGAGCGTAAGTCGCTTATCCTCGTGACCATCGCCGCCCTCGTGGCGGCGCTGATCGGTGCGGCTGTCTCGCCCGGCTTCGTGTGGCTCGCTGTTGCTAGTTTCGCGGTCGGCCTGTTCGCCACGGTCGCCCAGCAGATCGTGCCGCTCGCCGTGCATCTGGCTCCGCCCGACAAGCAAGGTCGTGTACTCGGCACGGTAACAGGTGGCATCCTGATCGGTATTCTGCTTGCCCGCACGGTCAGCGGCATAGTCTCGGACCTTTGGGGATGGCCTTACGTGTTCTGGCTGGCCGCGGTCGTGATGAGCATTGTTGGCGCGGCGCTGGCGCGTTGGCTTCCGCGTGCGATGCCGACGACCGAATTGAGCTATCTGCATCTGCTTGGCTCTCTTTGGACGTTGGTACGCAAGTATAGCGTTCTCCGGCCCGTGGTCGCGGCGCAATTCCTGATCTTTGCGGCCTTCATCGGTTTTTGGTCGAACCTCGCGCTTCTGATGGCTGAGCCGCAGTATGAACTCGGAGGAACGGCTGTGGGTCTTCTGGCGCTAGTTGGTGTCGTCGGCGCGCTTGCCGCGCCTACCGCAGGCGGTTTCTCAGACAGGCGTGGGCCCGCCATGGTTGCGTCGATGGGCGCAGGGCTCGTGATACTGGCCTTCCTCATTTTCGGGCTCTGGCAAGGTTCCATTATTGGGTTGGTCGCCGGCATCGTGATCATGGATCTCGCTGTGCAATCCTCCCAGGTTGCCAACCAGTCGCGCGTCTATGCACTTGATCCGAACGCGCGCAGCCGGCTTAACACCATATTCATGGCAACCATGCTCGCTGGTGGCGCGGTCGGGGCCGGCATTGGTGGCGCTGCATACGCCGAGTGGGGCTGGAGCGGCACATGCGCCTTCGGCACGATCTCGGCCACCTTGGCGCTGCTGTTGTTGCGGAAGTCCTAACTCGAGGCGATGCATAAATGATCGCCTCGACCAACGCGGCAGCCGGGCGTATGCCCAGAGGGCCCATGGGTCATGTACCCAACTCGTCGCGCGCTGTTGCCACCCCGTCGAGGAATTGGTCGAGAGAGCGTTTTCTGGCAGACCGATCAAATGCGTAGGCCGGTTGTTTGAATTGGTTGCCAGTCAGAAGCCCTGAGATGTAGCCTGCGACGGTATCGGCGGCCATGACGAGGCTGCTGTCGAGGGTATGCACATACTTGCTAGTCACCGAACCCTTCGAGTGCCCGAGGAGGGCCGCGATGGTGATTTCGCTGAAGCCAAGCTCGTGGGCTATGCTTGCGAAGCTGTGACGCAAGACATGTGCGGTGATATCCGAAAGTTCGGTGTTCTCGAACAACTGACGCCATCGTTTTGGAAAATTCCCGAAAGCGTTGTTGCCGCGCACACCTGGGAACACGAAGGGCCCTTCCTTCCTCAAGCTCTGCGTTTCCAGGAACTCGACAACCGCCAATCCTATCGGTCGTGTGGACGCACCTTCCTTTGTCTCTGATAGCCGCAGACAGCTGTTGGGAAGATCGACATCGGACCAGCGGAGTTCGATGATCTCGCTGCGCCGGCAGCCCGTGAGGGCGATCTGGCGAACGATGCTGACCATGGTGGCGAGGTTTTCATCCCGCTCGGCCTTGTCCAGAATTTCCCCCATCAACTGATACTCGCTGTGCGTCAGACGCCGGTCGCGAACGCGATCTTTGGGCTTCTTGATGCCGTGCGCGACGTTCTTGTCGACGATGCCTGCCTCCGACGCATAGGTTAGGATACCGCCCAGTAAACCGACCGCACGGGTTGCTGTGCCCTGGCCACCCCGCAAGATCGTCTTGCCCCTTAGCTTCTGGGTCTTTCGTGTGGCACGGGTCTTCCCGAGGATAATGTCATTCATCATCTTCGTAACATCCGCTTTGGTCAGATCGCGTACCCGCTTCTTGCCGATTAGCGGGATGATATGCCCATTGATCCGCCCAATATCGGTGGTGACCGTTGTTGGCCTCTTGGGTTGTCCTCGTTTCCCCAAGATCAGACCTGCGTGCAGGTCTTCTATGTAGCGCTCGCAGAGCTGTTGCACGGTCATGGCCTGTCGGTCGTCGTGGCGCTCTTCGGCCGGATCATCGCCCTGTGCGACGCGCCCAAGCTGGACCTTGGCCTCTCGTCTGGCTGTTTCGGCAGTCCAGATACCGTGGAGGCCAATTGTATAGCGGCGCGACCGTCCGTCACGGCGATACTGGATCACGTAGCTGCGCTTCCCAGAAGCGAAAACACGCAGCCCGAAGCCAGACATATCGCTGTCCCAGACAACGTAGTCCTTCTTCTGGCTCTTAACGCTTTCAACCAACCGTTTTGTGATCTTTGGCATCGTCAACCTCATCATCTGAGCAACTGAGCCGCGTAAGCACCACGTAAGCAGTCGGGGGGAAGCTACGGAGTAGTTGCGGCTATCGGTTTCGACGACGAGCGAGCTTAAACACAAGCGATTTTAAGATGTTAGCGTGCCGTGGCGTGCTGCGTCGCGCATTTCGGATAGGCCACGATTAATTGCTCCGAAGGCAGAGGCCATAGGTTCGAATCCTATCGGGTGCGCCATTTTCCCCGTTAGAATCGAGATGTCCTGCAAAGGTGCGGCAGCAACCCTGCATCTCGTTACGGTGTCTTTCTGGAATAATGCCGGACCATGCATTGGTGAGCCGTACAGGTCACATATAATTCCTTCGGGCCTCCGAAAGAAAAATAGCGGCCCACGCTGGAACGCGGGACCGCCATCAAGGCAAAGTTCTACAGCTGCAGAAATACAAGCTTTCCCTTGGCCTCTCAAGAGCCCGGGCAGCCCTCGGCCGTCGGCATGCTGGCCGTCAGCGGCCTTGTGCGGCTGAGGACGAAGAAGCCGCCCGATGCGTATAGCGCCCGGGCGGCCGGCAAGAGTGTATCAATGTCTGGTCAGACGAAGAGGAAATCCTCGGAGGTGAGCGCGTCTGCAGTCATGCCCTCGAGATAGATCGTCTGGCCGGTGTCACCGATTTCGATCTGGGCGCCGCCGTCCACGTCCGTGATCTCGAGCGATGCAGGACCCGTACCGAACAGGCGGATCATGTCGATGCCATCTTCGAAATCCTCGATGACGTCGGTTTCACCGTCGGTGTAGACATTGAAGACGAACAGATCCGCGCCTTCGCCGCCATTCAGCGTGTCGTCGCCGGTGCCGCCGTTCAGCGTATCGGCGCCGCTGCCGCCGTTCAGAACGTCATTGTCGGCACCACCGCCAAGGAAGTCCGCGCCAGCCTCGCCGAAGAGGAAGTCGTCACCGTCACCGGCGCCGATCTGGTCGCTCCCGGTGCCACCGGTGAGTGTGTCGGTGCCCAGACCGCCGCCCATCGAGTCATTGCCCGAGCCGCCATCGACGGTGTCGTTTCCGTAGCTTCCTGCGAGCGTGTCGTCGCCAGATCCACCGATCACCGTGTCAGCGCCATAGCCGCCCGAGGCGACGTCCTGATCGGCGCCGGCATTGATGTAGTCGTCATCCGTGCCGCCGCCGATCACGTCGTTCCCGGAGTTGCCGTAGAGCGTATCGTTGCCCTCGCCACCGCCGATCGAGTCGTTGCCCTCGCTGCCAAGCGCATAGTCGTCGCCTTCGTGCAGCGCGATGTTGTCGTGGTTGTCGCCACCGTCGACCCAGTCGTCTCCGTCGCGGCCGAGCAGCGAGTCGTTGCCCTGGCCACCGAGGATGGTGTCGTTGCCGGCGCCTCCGTCGACGAAGTCGTTCGCGTTGCCCGCGTCGATTTCGTCGTCGCCGGCATCCCCGTCGACGATGTCATCGCCGCCAAGTGCGAGGATCGTGTCAGCATCCGGGGTCCCGGTCAGCGTGTCGTTGCCTTCGGTGCCGATCAGGGCAGTCTCGTCGGTTATGACGCCGTCGGCCGTGATCGTCGTGTTCCCGTCGTCGGTCAGGTAGGAGAAGGATGCCTGGGTGAAGTCCCCTTCGAGCGTGACGGTCGTGTCCGCGATGCCATCTCCATCGGTGTCGATGTCGAGGATTGCGGAGCCCATGGTGACCGTGACGTCGTCGGATCCGAAGCTGGCGCCTTCGACGATCAGGCTGTCATCGTTCCCGAAGCCCGAGACGACATCGCCGTCCAGCTCTTCCGCCGATCCGGAGATCGAGTCCGACCCGCCGCCGAGATTGAACAACTGGGGCGCCGCGTTGCCCTCGAAGGTCTCGCTGGCCTCCGTTCCCTGCACGTTGACGTAGCTGCCGCTCACAGTCGAGTTCGACCCTTGCAGGTTTCCGACGAACAGACCGGAATCGTAATAGCTGTCACCGGTATCGGCAATCGCGATGGTGATTTCATTCGTGCCGTCCTGGATCGGCGCGAGGATATTCAGCAGCGTCGAGAAGCCGTCGTACTCGGTGTCGTAGGTTCCGGTGTAGGGATCGTCATCGGAGCCGTCGTCTCCGTTATTGTTGAAGAAGTTCCCGGGCGTGTTGATCGAGTCGGCGACGATCGACAATGGCTGGTTGGGGTCGCCGTCGAACAGGGCGTAGTTCACGCCGTTCACGTAGATCGCGGCAATGTCGACGAACGGGCTGTCCACGAACTCCGGGTACTCGTCCGAGCCGAAGAACACGTCGAGGCTGATCGACTGCGCGTCCCCGAGATCGGCGGAATCGAAGGTAAAGCTGACAACCGCCGCGTCCTGCGTCTCACCTGCCCCCGGGAAGGCGTCCTGCACGGTCTGGTCGAGACTGTCGTTTCCCGGCTCGCCGTGACTGACGCTGAAGCTGCCGGTCGTGTTCCCGGTGCCCGGCGCGCCGCCGGTTGAAAGAAAGATGCCAGATCCGATCCCGACGGTGGGTGCCGGGTCGGTGCCGGAAATCTCGCTGATGGTGTAGCCCTCTTCGAGAAGCGAAATTGCCTCGTCGGCTCCGGTGTAGCTGATGTTGTCGAGGTTGATCGTGCCATCCCCGACCAGGACGCTTTCGATGTCATCGACGTTCGATACCGGCGTCAGGGTGTTGGCACGCGCCGGGCTGGGAGCATACGTGACTGTCGCGGACTGCTGTTGTCCAATCGGCATGATTTTTTCCTCAAATTACTGTCGTGTATCGGTTCGGGGCGCCTGTTCTCCTCCGCGCAGCGCAGGGGGACGCCCCCGGGCTGCCTTGCGCCTCTCCAAGCCCTCGCAAATTCGACCGTGGCCTGACAAGGGGGCGGTCGGCCATGTCGAGGACCGGCAGCCAAAATAGAGCTTAATCTTTCGTTAAGAAATTGAAATCAATAGGATTAGAATTTGGGTAGGGTATTCCGTACTAGCCTGTCGTTCGTCGGCCTCCGGGCAGCATGACGGTAGCGGATCATGCCGTTGCCGGGTTCAGGTGTGCCTCCAGGCGGCCAATACGCAGGTCTTTCTCGGGATCCTCGAACCGCCGAGCCGGCCCACCTCGAGCCGCTTAAAGGGTCCGGCAAGGCAGGAAGGGGCGGCAGTCAGCCCGTAGTCGAACAGGTCGGCCAGGTTGGTGCCACAGTCATCAGCGTCGAACCCCGTCGGGAGTGCATCGGCCGCGGGCGCTCGTAGCATTGACCGATTTCGTCTCGGCAGTTCGCAGACAAGCGGGGCATATCTCACGGCCGCCTGGTATATTGCCAGTCCGCGTGCCAGAACGGCATCGCTGCCGCGCCGTGGCAATTTTTTATGCGCGAACCGCCAATCTTAATGCCTCGAGGTATGCAGGTGAGACGAAGAGTTTACATATGCATGCTTTGAACGATGCTGGGGAGGTCAGATCCGTTCTGCGCATCGGGTCGTTCGAATTATTAATATGTATTAGATGTGGGTTTTGTCGTGAGTGTGAGACGCTTTTTTTCCTGTCCCCAGTGCGATCATTTGCTTCGTTTCGGAGGGTCGCGGTGCGGAAATTGTTATGGGACCACACCAATTTTCAACCGGTCCTGGTTCTGGCTTGTGGCAGTTGTGCTGCTCTTCGCGGCCGTGGCGTGTATCCTCGTTCTGGCCTTGGCCGGTGGCGGGCAGGGCGGTCCCTAATGTGATGTGGGATTGCGGGATGCGCGGCGGGACGTCGTTCCCAACCCGCAAGTATTTCTCTTCCCGAAAATCTGAAAACGGTGTTCTGCCATGGTGCCGCCGATCGGACGAAGCGATCCGATCGGGGCGGATGGCGTGACCGGCTGTCTTGCGTCACGGGTCGAGAGCCGTGCGCAGTCTCTTCAGGCGTTTCGTGTTGAAAACGGAGTTCACCCGCCGTGTCCAGCCCCGGTCCACGTACACCAGAGGGAGGGCGACGGACAGGACCGTTGTGAACGCCATCGCCGCAATGGGAGATCCAGAGTTGAGATGCATCCAGTTTCCCGGGCCGAGAAGCATGACCGTATGCGTGAGATAGAGAGGAAAAGACAAAGCGCCCAGCCACTTGCCTGTAGGCCCGGAGAGGATTTCTGTGAAACCTGGGTAGAACAGGAGGATCGCAAGAAATGCGATTGCCGCTGCCAGTGTTGCGACCGAGACCGGACCGGACCCTACGGCGGCCCCGGGCGCAGCGATGCAGACCAGGAGAAAAAGGTGCCAGCGGGATAGCCTCAGATCGGTCTTGCCGTGAAGGTAGAGGTAGCAAAGAGCCGACCCCGCGACAAATGCGGCCATGGGCGTATGGCGATCGAGGATCAGGACAGCGAGCGCCGCGAGGTGAACCAGGATGATGACCGGGGTCCCGACTCCGAAACTGCGCAGCGCGACGATCACGGGAAGCAGGAGAAACACCGCCATGCTCCCCCACAACTCGAAGAACATCGTCCACAGGTTGCTATTGTAGTAGAAATCCTTTGGAACAAGGAACACGGATACACTTTGCCTCAGGGCATCGAGAAGGCTGAAGCTCGTGCCCTCCGGAATTTTCGCATTCGCGAAACTCGAGAGCCAGTTGGAGCCTTCAATCGTACCAACCCTTTCCGAGATCCCGATGCCGCCCATCTGGATCACGAGCAGGCCGGCCAAAATCGACAGCGCCGCAGGCAGCCAGAGCCGTGGAAGCCGTTTGGCGATGGACATGACCAACTTGTCCCATCGGAAGTTGTTGTAGAAGCCGATTGAAAGAACGAAGCCTGACAGGACGAAGAAGAAGAACACCGCCAGGTCGCCATTGATCAGGATATACAGCGGCGTGTTCTTGATACCACCGACGAATATGCCGCCCTTGATCTCTGGGACGTAGGCCAGGCACAAGTGGTGAAACAAGACGATGAAGGACGCGACGCCTCTGGCGCCGTCAAGGTGGTGAAGTTTGGCGGTCTTGTTTTCGCCGGAATGATCCAGGGGGGCCGTGGAGGCGGCGCCCGCTGCCGTTCATCTGGGTTTGATGGCTGCACCTGTGCGGGTTATTTCAGTGTTAGGCAGTGCAACCTATAGGCGTGCGCAGGTTGAGTGTCTAACACGCTTGGGCGTCGCGTCAGGCCATGCACGGATTTCCGCTCACTTCACGAATGTGCGTCGCCGGATCGGAGAGTTCGCCAGAAAAGGGAGGAAGTGGCAGTCACGCCGGCATGACTGGGAGACCCGCACCGGTATCCTGCGTTGCGTCGCGGCCTCCCAAGATCAGCGGGAGGCTCCCCGTCATGGCCCGTTGGATACGTGGAACCATTGTCCGGAGACAGTTTTTTCCCAATGGTGTGCGTCCTGATCAACGTTGCCACCGCACTTCAATAGGGACGCAGGCGGACACAAAGAGACCCGCGGCGCTGGGCGCCGCGGGTCAGGTCCTGGCTTCTGATGTCGGGCGTCAGCCCAGCACGGCCTTGATCGAGTCCACCGTCACCGACACGATCTCGTCGGCCTCGGCACGGGTAAGGCAGAGCGGCGGCGCGTAGCCGATGATGTCGCCCTGCGGCATGGCGCGCGCGATCACGCCACGCTCGAGCATCGCCGCGGCGACCTTGGCGCCCTTGCCCTCGGAGGCGTCGAAGAAGCGGCGCGTCTCGCGGTCGGCGACCATCTCGACGGCGCAGAGCATGCCTTCGCCGCGCACTTCGCCGACATGCGGGTGATCGGCCAGCGCGTCGCGCATGGCGCCCACGAAGTAGGCACCGGTGTCGCCGGCGTTCTGCACCAGCCCCAGCTTGTCGATCAGCTCGAGGTTGGCGATGCCCGCCGCCGCACCGATGGGGTGGGCGGAATAGGTCCAGCCGTGGCCAAGCACGCCGTATTCATCGGTGCCCTTGCACAGAACGTCCCACATGCGCTGGCCCACGATTGAGGCCGAGAGCGGCGCGTAGGCCGAGGTCAGCCCCTTGGCCGAGGTGATGAGGTCGGGCTTCAGGCCGTAGTGGTCGGACCCGAACATCGAGCCGAGACGGCCGAAGCCGGTGACGACCTCATCGACGATCAGCAGGATGTCGTGCTTGTCGAGCACCGCCTGGATCGCCTCCCAGTAGCCGGCGGGCGGCGGCACGATGCCACCGGTGCCCAGCACCGGCTCGCCGATGAAGGCGGCGATGGTGTCGGCGCCTTCGGCCTCGATGAGCTCCTCGAGCTTCGCCACGCAGTGGGCGACGAAATCGGCCTCGGACTCGATGCCCTCGGGGCGGCGGTAGTAGTACGGCGCCTCGGTGTGGACGACTTGCGCCAGCGGCAGGTCGAACTTCTTGTGGAAGAGCTCGAGGCCGGTCAGCGAGCCGGTCATCAGGCCCGAGCCGTGGTAGCCGCGCCAGCGCGAGATGACCTTCTTCTTCTCGGGACGGCCGAGGATGTTGTTGTAGTACCAGACCAGCTTGATGTTGGTCTCGTTCGCATCCGAGCCGCCGAGGCCGAAGTAGACCCGCGCCATGTTGTCGGGTGCGCGGTCCATGACCATCTTCGACAGCGTGATCGATGCCTCCGAGCCGTGGCCGGCATAGGCATGGTAATAGGCCAGCTCATGCGCCTGCTTGGCGATGGCCTCGGAAATCTCGGTGCGGCCGTAGCCCACGTTCACGCAGTAGAGCCCGGCGAAGCCGTCGAGCAGGCGGTTGCCGTCACGGTCGGTGATGTGGCAGCCCTCGCCGCCGGTCACGATGCGCTGCGGCGCCTCGCCACGGGCGAACTGTCCGAGGTTGGTCGAGGGATGGAAGAAGTTCTCGCGGTCCCACTTCCCGAGTTGGTCGTTCGTCAGCATTCTGTTGTTGTCCTTTCAGCCTCGGTGTCAGCCCCAGTCGCGGCAGACGTACTTGATGTCGGTGAAGGCCTCGAGCCCCTGGCGGGCGCCCTCGCGGCCGATGCCGGATTGCTTGGTGCCGCCGAAGGGGATCGGGGCGCCGGTGACCTTGGTGCGGTTGACCGCGACCATGCCGAACTGCAGCGCGCGGGTCAGCCGGTAGATGCGGCGCGGATCGAGGCTGTGGACATAGGCCACCAGCCCGTATTCCGTCGCGTTGGCGCGCCCGATGACCTCGCCCTCGTCGTCGAAGGGGGTGAGCGGGGCGACGGGGCCGAAGTTTTCCTCGGACATGATCGCCGCCGCGTCGGGCACGTCGGCGAGCACGGTCGGCTGGAAGAAGAGCGGCCCCCGGTCGTGGTCGATGGCGCCGCCGGTCAGCAGCTTCGCGCCGTTCTTCAGAGCGTCGTTGACCTGCAGCACCTGCTTTTCGACCGCGCGTTCGTGGATGAGCGGACCGATGTCGGGGTCGTCCATGCCGCGTCCCATGGTGAGTGCCTCGACGGCGCGGGTGAAGCGCTCGCAGAACTCCTGGTAGACCGGCCGCTCGATGTAGAAGCGGTTCGCACCAAGGCAGTCCTGCCCGGAGGTGGCGAACTTCGCCTTGATCGCTTCCGCGACCGCACGGTCGAGATCGGCGTCCTTGAAGACGATGAAGGGCGCGTGCCCGCCGAGCTCGAGCACCAGCCGCTTCACGGTGTCGGCGGACTGGCGGTAGAGCAGGCGGCCCACCTCGGTCGAGCCGGTGAAGGAGAGCGCACGCACGCGGGTGTCGGCGGTCCATTCGCCGACGATGGTGGCGGCGTCACCGATGACCGTGTTGACCACGCCCTCGGGGAAGCCCGCGCGGCGTGCGAGCTCGGCCAGCGCCAGCGCCGAGAGCGGCGTCTCGGCCGAGGGGTGGATGACCACGGTGCAGCCGGCGGCGAGTGCGGCGGCCGCCTTGCGGGTGATCATCGCGCAGGGGAAGTTCCACGGCGTGATCAGCGCGGCAACGCCCACCGGCTCGCGCCAGAGCTCCATCTCGGCGTCATGCAGGTGGCTGGTGACGCCCTCGATGTTGGGGCGCAGCGCCTCTTCGGCGTAGAACTGGACGAAGCTCGCGGCGTAGTCGATCTCGCCGCGCGCCTCGCTGATGGGCTTGCCCTGCTCGGCGACCATGATGCGCGACAGGTCCTCCTTCGCCTCCATGATCAGCGCGTGCCAGCGGTGCAGGATCTCGGCGCGCACCTGCGGCAGGGTCGTGGACCAGTCGGGGAAGGCCGCCTGCGCGGCATCGACGGCGGCACGGGCGCCGGTGGCGTCGCTCATCGCGACCTGCGCCACGAGCGCACCGGTCGACGGATCGCGCACGGCAAGCCGGCCGTTGCCGGGGAAATCGCCCTGTTCGGGCATCAGTTCGGTATCGCTCAGGCCGAAAGCCGGGGTATTCGAAAGATCGCTCATCTGGGCGCACCTCCTTTGATGCTGGAGTTATGCCAGCGCCGGCGCAGAGAGTTCCTCCGGGTTTCCGCAGGAGAAAGAAATTTTCTCTCTTTGACGCTATCGAGGGAGAGGTTTTCTCCGCACCGCAGCAAACGTCGTCCGAGGGGGCGGGCAGGGCCCGGGGAGGTCAGTCGCGCAGCAGGCCGAGGGCGGGCGGAAGGGTCTTCACCGGCTTGGTGACGATGTAACTGTAGTAGCGCCGGACCCCGGCGCGGCTTTCAAGCAGCCCGTCCATCAGCGCCTGAAACGCGGACACGTCGCGCGCAACGATCTGCATGAGGTAGTCGTAGCCGCCGCCGATGGCCCAGCAGCCGGTGATCTCGTCGATCTGCGCGACGGTCCTCTCGAAGATCTGGAAGCTCTCGGCGCGGTGGCTTTCCAGCTCGACCGTCACGAAGACCTCGACATGCGGCCCGAGGCCGGCAAGGTCGATCTCGGCCCGGTAACCCGTTATCAACCCGGCCTTTTCAAGCCGCTTCATGCGCTCCCAGCAGGGCGTGGGCGACAGGTTCACCCGCGCGGCAAGCTCGGTCTTGGCGATGCGGCCTTCACGGCACAGCGTCGCAAGAATGGCGATGTCGCGATGGTCGAGACGGGTCTGGGACATGCTTCTGCTTGTTCCGGGCACGGGCGGATTTGTCAATCCACGGCGGGTGTTTACCTGCCTGTTTTGCCTTCATCATGGGGGCCAATTTCCCGGAATTGCCGGGTTTTTCGGAAATCGGTTTGACATGGGGGCGCTTGGACCAGAAGCTTGACCCACGTCCCGACAGAGCCAGCTTCTGTCGCATGGAAAAGGCCCGCCGCAGCGATTTTGCCCCGGCGGGGCCCGGTAACAGGGAGACGACAATGACCCGCAAACCCATTCTTGCAAGCACGGCCATCGCACTTCTGCTGAGCGCAGGCGCAGCTTCGGCCGACACCTGGCGCTACGCCTTCGAAGAGGCGATGGACGAGGTGCAGGGCAAGTTCGCACAGAAGTTCAAGGAAGAGGTCGAGGCGAACTCGGACCACGAGATCCAGCTCTTCCCGTTCGGCACGCTCGGCGAGTCCGCCGACATCATGGAGCAGGCCCAGTCGGGCATCCTGCAGTTCGTCGACCAGTCGCCGGGCTTCACCGGCGCGCTGATCCCCGAGGCGCAGGTGTTCTTCGTGCCGTACCTGCTGCCGCAGGACACCGCGACGCTGGCGAGCTTCTTCAAGAACTCCAAGGCGATCAACGAGATGTTCCCGCCGCTCTACGCGGAGCAGGGGCTCGAGCTGCTGACCATGTTCCCCGAGGGCGAGGTCATGATGACCACGACCGAGCCGGTCGAGGGGCCCGCCGATCTTGACGAGGTCAAGTTCCGCGTGATGACCAACCCGCTGCTGGTGGAAAGCTACAAGGCCTTCGGCGCGACGCCGACGCCGCTGCCGTGGGGCGAGGTCTACGGCGCGCTGCAGACCGGCATCATCCAGGGCCAGGAGAACCCGGCGTTCTTCATCGAGTCCACAAAGATGTACGAGGTGACCGACTACATCACCCGCGCCGGCCACAACAACTTCACCACCGCGGTGATGGCCAACCAGGAGTTCTACGAGGGGCTCTCGGAAGAAGAGCAGACGATGATCGACGACGCGATCAGCGTGGCCTTCGACTACATCATCGACTACCAGGACGGCCTGACCGAGGAATCGCTCGAGAAGATCAAGGAGGCCAAGCCCTCCATGACGATCACCGACCTCAGCGAGGAAGAGCGCCAGCCCTTCATGGACACGGCGGAATCGGTCGAGCAGGAGTTCCTCGAGATCGGTGGCGATCAGGCGCAGGAAATCCTCGACCAGATGAAGGCGGACCTCGAGGCGGCGGCCTCCGAGAGCTGATCCACGTCTCGCTGCGACCAGGGTCGCAGCCGCGTTTCGGCCGGGCCGCCGCCATGACCGGCGGCCCGGACCGATCAGAAAAAAAACAAGTGATTTCCGTCTACATCAAGGACAGCGCCCATGAAGCCTGATGAAAAACGCGCGCCTGCAACCGATCCGGACGTGCTGGCAGACGCGCAGGCCCCGGCGGTCGATGGTGACGACATCGATGATTCCCAGTATGTCTCCGGCCTTCCGGGCTTTCTCGGCGTGATCGACGTGGCCATCGCCCGCATCGAGGCGATCCTGCTGGCCATCGGGGTGCTGCTGATGGCGCTCAACACCATGGCCAACGTGGTGATGCGCTACGTGCTCGGGCAGAGCCTCTTCTTTTCCGAGGAGCTGAACCAGGCGCTGATCATCCTGATCACATTCGCCGGCATCTCCTACGCCGCGCGCCACGGGCGCCACATCCGCATGTCGGCGATCTTCGATGCGCTTCCGCCGAAGCCGCGCAAGGCGCTGATGGTGCTGATCGCCGCGGTGACGGCGGCGGCGATGTTCCTGCTGACGTGGTACTCGGTCGAATACGTGATGAACCAGGCCTCGCGCGGGCGCCTGTTGCCGGCGCTGCAGATCCCTGTCTGGTACATCATCGTCTGGGCGCCGCTCGGGTTCTTCCTGACCGGGCTCCAGTACACGCTGACCGCGCTCAAGAACCTGCTTCAAAAAGACATCTGGCTCTCCACCTCGACGCTGGAAGGCTACGACGACACCGGCGAAGAGGAGGTCTGAGCCATGAGCCTCGCCATTTTCGGCACCATGATCGTGCTTCTGCTTATGGGCTTCCCGATGATGATCCCGCTCATCGCCGGGTCGCTCATCGGCTTCATCGGGCTCTTCGGCGGGCTCGGGCAACTCGACACGATGGTGCAGCAGATCCTTGCCGGCATTCGCCCGGCAAGCCTCATCGCCGTGCCGATGTTCATCTTCGCCGCCGACATCATGACCCGTGGCCAGTCGGCCAGCCGGCTGATCGACCTGGTGATGTCCTTCGTGGGCCATCTCAAGGGCGGGCTCGCGGTCTCGACCGCTACGGCCTGCACGCTTTTCGGGGCGGTCTCCGGCTCGACACAGGCGACCGTGGTCGCCGTGGGCGGCCCGCTGCGTCCCCGGATGCTGAAAGCCGGCTACAAGGACAGCTTCGTGCTCGCGCTGATCGTCAACAGTTCGGACATCGCCTTCCTGATCCCGCCTTCGATCGGCATGATCATCTACGGCGTGGTCTCCGGCACCTCGATTTCCGAGCTCTTCATCGCCGGCATCGGGCCGGGGGTGCTGATCCTCGTGCTGTTCTCGATCTACTCCTACATCTATGCCAAGCGGAACAACGTGCCGATCGAACCGAAATCGACCTGGGGAGAACGGGGCACCGCGATCCGTCGCGCGCTCTGGCCGCTGGGGTTCCCGGTCATCATCGTCGGCGGCATCTACGGCGGGATCTTCTCGCCGACCGAGGCCGCGGCCGCCTGCGTGCTCTACGCGCTGCTGCTCGAGATGGTCATCTTCCGCGAAATGAACCTCAAACAGCTCTACGCCACCGCCAAGTCGACGGGGTTGATCACCGCGGTCGTCTTCATCCTCGTGGGGGCAGGGGCGGCGTTCTCCTACGTCATCAGCTTCGCGCAGATCCCGCAGCAGGTGCTCGGCGCCATCGGCATCGACGAGATGGGGCAGTATGGCGTGCTCTTCACCATCTCCATCGCCTTCTTCGTGGGCTGCATGTTCGTCGACCCGATCGTGGTGATCCTGATCTTCGTGCCGATCTTCGCGCCGGTGGTGCAATCGGTGGGTCTCGACCCGGTGCTGGTGGGCACGATCATCACGCTTCAAGTCGCCATCGGCTCGGCCACGCCGCCCTTCGGCTGCGACATCTTCACCGCCATCGCCGTGTTCAAACGCCCCTACGCCGAGGTCGTGAAGGGCACGCCGCCCTTCATCTTCATGCTCGTCGGCGTCGCGGTGCTTCTCATCTTTTTCCCGCAGATCGCGCTGTTCCTGCGTGACCTGGCTTTCGCGAAATGAGGGGGATGACGCGATGTTCAAGAAGATCCTGATTGCCTACGACGGCTCCACCGGTGCCTGGCATGCACTCGAAAAGGCCGCGGAGCTCTCGAAGCTCTGCGGTTCCGAGTTGGTGGTGCTGACCGTCTACCGGCATCATTCGATCCTCGAGGCATCGCTTTCGATGGTCCGGGGCAGCATGGACAGCAACGCCAACCTTGACGACATCATGCGCACCGTGTCGCGCGAGGCCGCCGAGGAGGCCAAGGCCCACGCGAAGGAGCTGGGCGTCGGCAAGGTCAACGCCTTCATCAAGGGAGGCCCCTCGGCGCGGACCATCGTCGGCTTTGCCAAGGAAAAGGGCTGCGACCTGATCATCGTCGGGGCGCGCGGCCTCGGCTCGGCGGAGGGCTACATGCTGGGCTCGGTGAGTCACAAGGTGACGAGCCTGTCCTCCGTCCCGGTCCTCGTGATCTGAGCGGGCGGCGGTTGCGGCGGGATCATATCCGGAGGTTCGGGCTGATCGCGCTGGCGACCGACCTGACCATCGAGGGCGACGCGGCGCGGCTGATGCCTCCGGGCACCCAACTGCATGTGACGCGCATCATCTTCGAGAACCCGACCACGCCCGAGAACCTGCGCCGCACCGGTCCGCGCCTGCGTGCAGCGGCCGAACTGATCGTGCCGGGGGTGCAGCTCGAGGGGTTGCTCTTCGGCTGCACCTCGGCGGCGGCGGTTCTGGGCGACGAGATCGACGCGATGGTCGGCAACCGCGCGCCGCTCACGACGCCGGTAGGCGCGGCGATGCGAGCGTTCCGGGCGCTCGACGTCACGCGGATCTCGCTGCTGACCCCCTACATGGACGAGACGACGAACCTCGTGGCCGACCATTTTGTCGGGCTCGGGATCGATGTGGTGGCGCGGTCGTCTATGGGACACGAGGACGACCGCGACATGGGAATGCTCTCGGGCGACACGGTGATCGCCGCCGCGCTCGAGGCCGACCACCCCGAGGCCGAGGCGATCTTTCTCTCCTGCACCGCGCTGCCCGCCGTTCCGGTCATCGAGCGCATCGAGGCGCATCTCGGCAAGCCGGTGCTCAGCTCCAACCAGGTGCTCTTCTGGGCGATGCTCGACGCGGCCGGCATCGCCTCGGAGGGGCCGGGCCGGCTGTTCGCGCCGAGGGAGTTCCGCGCTGCCCTTTAGCCCTCGTTGAGGCTTACCTGCACCAGCGCGGTATGCGCGCTGCTGCCTTGGCCGAGCTTCGAGGTGCCTATGTCGGGGGTCAGGACGTTGGGATTGCCGTGCGGGTCGACGTTCTCGCCCGCGTCGCCATACCAGGCGCCGGTGGGCAGGGCGACGACACCGGGGGTGATGTCGTCGGTGAGCGCCGCCCGCGCGAGGCAGGCGCCGCGCGCGTTGTGGACCCTCACGATGGCGCCCTCCGCGATGGCGCGTGCGGCGGCGTCCGAGGGATGGATCGCCAGCGCCACGGGCCGCGCGCCGGGCACGTCGGCCAGCGCGGGTTCGAGCTGGCTGTGCAGCTTGTCGCCGGGCTGCGGCGAGACGAGGTGCAGCGGTGCCGCATTGCTTGCGGCACCGAGCCATTCGGAAGGCGGCAGCCAGACCGGATGACCGGGGCAGTCGTCGTAGCCGAACCCCTCGATGGTCTCTGAAAAGATCTCGATCCGTCCCGAGGGCGTGGCGAGCGGCGCCCCCTCGGGATCGTCACGGAGGCGGCTGAGGAAGGTGGCTTGCGGCCCCTCCTGTTCGACCGGCAGGCGCACCCAGTTGCGCGCTCTAAGCTCCTCGAAGTCGGGCACCTCGACGCCCTGCGCCGCCGCGCGCTCGCGGTAGCCCGCGTAAAGTTCGCGCAGCCATGTCGCGCTGTCGCGCCCCTCGGTGAAGCGCTCCTCGGCACCGATGCGCGCGGCGAGGCCGGCGAAGATGTCGTAGTCGTCGCGCGCCTCTCCCACCGGCGGGATCAGCTGCGGCATGTTGTAGAGATACTCGTCAAGATCGCTGCGGCCGATGTCCTCGCGCTCGTAGGGCGTGGTCGCGGGAAAGACGATGTCGGCGCGCTTGGCGGTGGGTGTCCACCACGGCTCGTTGACGATGATCGTTTCGGGACGCTGCCACGCCTCGTGCAGGCGGTTGAGATCCTGATGATGGTGGAACGGGTTGCCGCCGGCCCAGTAGATCAGCCGGATGTCGGGGTAGGGCCCGCGTTTGCCGTTGAAGTCGTAATCCTGCCCGGGGTTGAGCAGCATGTCGGCGATGCGGGCGACCGGGATGACCTCGCGGACCGGGTTGGCGAACTGGTCGAGCGTCATGCCACGCAGCCGCCGCAGCCCCTTGCCGACGCCGCCGATGGCGCCGTAGCCGTAGCCCACGCCGCCGCCGGGCAGGCCGATCTGGCCGAGCATCGCCGCCAGCACCGCCGACATCCAGTAGGGCTGCTCGCCGTGCTCGGCGCGTTGCAGCGACCATGCGACGGTGATGAGCGTGCGGGTGCCCGCCATGCGGCGGGCGAGGGCGCGGATGGTCTCGGGGTCGAGGCCGCAGATCGGCGCCGCCCAGTCGGGCGACTTCGGCTGGCCGTCGGTCTCGCCCATGAGGTAGGGGCGGAAGCGGGTGAAGCCGGTGGTGTAGCGGTCGAGGAACGCGTGATCCGTCAGACCTTCGGTCTCGAGCACATGGGCCAGCGCCAGCATCAGCGCGGTATCCGTCGCCGGGCGCAGCGGCATCCATTCGCAGCCGCCGGGCGCGTCGGTGCGTTGCGGGCCGATGTTGATGCGGCGCATGCCCTTTTCGGCGAAACGGTCGAACCACGAGGCGGTGCCGTGCTCGGTGATGCCGCCCATGCTCACCTGCGCGTTCTTCGGGTTGATGCCTCCGAACATGACCAGCGTCTCGGTGTGGTCGGCGATGGTCTGCCAGCTGTCCTGCGCGTGGTAGATCTGTTCTAGGAAGTTCATCCCGAACACATGCGGCATGATCGCCTGCGCGCAGCCGGTGGAATAGCTCCCGAACGAGGCGACGTAGCCGCCGATGGAATTGAGGAAGCGGTGCACCTGGCTCTGGGCATGGTGGAACCGACCTGCCGAGGACCAGCCGTAGGAGCCGCCGAAGATCGACGTGTTGCCATGCGTGTCGCGGATGCGCGCGATCTCCGCCGCAGCGATGTCGAGCGCCTCGTCCCACGGAAGCTCGACGAAGTCGTCGCTGCCGCGTCCGCCGCCGCCTCGGTGATCGAGCCAGCCGCGCCGGATCGCCGGGCGCGCCACGCGCGTGTGATGATGCACGGCGGCGGGGATGATCGCGGGGATCGACGGCGGGTTGGGGTCCGCGGCAAAGGGCCGGGTGGCGGTGATGCGGTCGCCCTCGGTCTCGACCTCGAAGGCGCCCCAGTGGCTCGAGGTGACGGCGATGCGTCTGCGTGAAATATCGTCCATGATCTGAAACTTTCTGTGCGCCGAGGCGCGATGGTAACACGAAGAGCGTAGTCCGGGCACGGGCTGCGCGCTAGGGATCGGCCTCGGGGGCGCTCCGTGTGTCGAGCGTGAGCTGCATGAAGGTCAGGTCCAGCCAGTTGCCGAACTTGACGCCCACCTGTGGCATCTCTCCGGTGATGCGGAAGCCGTTGCGCGTGTGAAGCTGGATCGAGGCCGCGTTGCCGCTCTCGATCCCGGCGACCATCACGTGCTTGCCGATCGCGCGGGCACGGCCGATGAGCGCCGGCAGCAGCTGCGAGGCGATGCCGCGCCCGCGCTGGCCGTCGCGCACGTAGATCGAATGCTCGACCGTGAGACGGAAGCCCTCGAAGGCGCGCCAGTCGCCGAAGCTCGCGTAGGCCAGCACCGTGCCGTCGTCCTCGCGGGTGACCAGAACCGGGTAGCCCTGCGCCACGCGGCCCTGCCACCACGCGCGGCGGTTTTCGAGATCGACGAGCGTCTCGTTCCAGATCGCGGTGCTGTTCCGCACCGCGTCGTTGTAAATGTCGAGAATGCCGGGCAGGTCGGCTTCGGTCGCGTCGAGGATCTGCATGTCGGGGCCGTCCGGTCGTCCGCGTCTAGCGGATCACGATGACGGACTGCGGTGCATGGCGCACCACCCGCGCGGCGTTCGGCCCGACGAGGTAATCGCGCAGCGCCGGGCGGTGTGCACCGACCACGATGGCATCGGCCGCGACGTCCTGCGCGGCCTTGATGATCTCGTGGTAGATGGTGCCCTGCGTGACGTGCAGCCCGTCGAGCAGCCCGGTCGGGATCGCCTTGGTGGCCCATGCCTCGAGCCGTTGCGCCGCCTCGTGCTTGATGGCGTTGGCCTGTTCGGCGCCGAGGTAGGAGCCCACCATCGCCATCCCCGAGCCGGGGATGACGTTGATGATGTGCAGCCGCGCGCCGGTGCATTCCGCCATGTGCACCGCGGCGTCGGCCACGTGGCCCGATTCCGGCATGTCGTTCATGTCGACTGCCAGCAGGATGGTCTTGAACATCGCCTCTCCTCCCTAGAAGGCCGGTTGCTTGGCACGCGGACGCTGGATCATCACGATCCCCGCCAGCAGGATGAGCGCCGGAATGAAGAACCACTCCTTGGCGATCCGGTCGCGGGCGACCTCGACCGAGGAGATCACCACCGGCTGATCGGCATAGTAGTCGTATTCCGTGCCGATCTGGTCGAAGTACGGTGTGCCGGGGAAGGGCTCTTCAAGCAGCAGCTGCTCGCCCTCGGGCATGACCGTAAGGCCCTGCTCCGACAGCGTCGCCTCGGCATCGCCCGCGACGGCGGGAATGACGATGGTGGTGGGCCGCATCTCGAAGGTGTCGAAGTCCGGCCCCTCGATGTTCACCCGCAGCTCCGAGCCCTCGGGTGCCTCGGCCATCAGCTCGAGCGCCGCAGGGCCGGACGCGGTGGTGTAGGGTTCCTCGACCATGTCCAGGAAGAAGCCCGGCCGGAACAGCATGAAGGCGATGAACAGCAGGACGACACTTTCCCAGATCCGCGACTTGGCGATGAAATACCCCTGCGTCGCGGCGGCGAAGAGCAGCATCGCCAGAAGCGCCACGAAGAAGATGAACACCGCGTGCAGGAAGGTCACGTCGATGAGCAGCAGGTCGGTGTTGAAGATGAACAGGAACGGCAGCAGCGCGGTCCGGATGTCGTAGCCGAAGCCCTGCAGACCGGTCTTGATCGGATCGCCGCGCGAGATCGCCGCGGCGGCATAGGCCGCGAGGCCCACCGGTGGCGTGTCGTCCGCGAGGATGCCGAAGTAGAAGACGAACATGTGCACCGCGATCAGCGGCACCACGAGCCCCGCCTGCGCGCCGACGCTCAGGATCACGGGAGCCATCAGGCTCGAGACCACGATGTAGTTCGCCGTGGTCGGCAGACCCATCCCGAGGATCAGCGACAGCACCGCAACGAGGATCAGCAGAACCATGAGATTGCCGCCCGAGATCACCTCGATCACCGTGCCGATGACCTGGTGCGCGCCGGTGAGGCTGATGGTGCCGACGATGATGCCCGCCGCGCCGGTGGCGACACCGATGCCGATCATGTTGCGCGCGCCGAGGATCAGCCCCTGCACGAAGTCGGTCCAGCCCGCACGGGCTTCGGTCCCGACATCGTGGCCGCGGAACATTGCCTTGAGCGGGCGATGGGTGAGCGCGATGACGATCATGAAGAAGGTCGCCCAGAAGGCGGACAGTGCGGGCGACAGCCGGTCGAGCGTGTCGGTGCGGACCATCAGGTTCCACACGAGGATGAAGATCGGGATCGCGAAGTATAGCCCGCCGATCAGCGTGGGCGTGAGCCGCGGCGCGGTGGGCGGGGCGTCGGTGTCCTTGTCCTCCTTGATCTCGGGGAAGCCCGCCGAAATCTTCACCAGCACGACATAGAGCACCGCGACCAGCGCCACGGCGGCGTAGACCGAATTGCCCATCACGGGCTCGAGCAGCGTGCGCAGGCCGATCATCAGGAAGGTGAGCACGCCGAGCAGGATGAAGCCCGACAGGAACAGGATGAGGATCATCAGCACGCCGATGCGGCGACCGGGCTTCTCGAGCCCCCTGAGCCCCATCTTCAGGCTCTCGAGGTGCACGATGTAGAGCAGCGCGATGTAGGAGATCACGGCCGGCAGGAAGGCGTGCTTGACCACGTCGATGTAGGGGATGTTGACGTATTCCACCATCAGGAAGGCTGCGGCGCCCATGACGGGCGGGGTCAGCTGGCCGTTGGTCGAGCTTGCGACCTCGACCGCCCCGGCCTTCTCGGCCGGGAAGCCGATGCGCTTCATCAGCGGGATGGTGAAGGTGCCGGTGGTCACCGTGTTGGCGATGGACGAGCCCGAGATCATGCCGGTCATCATCGACGACAGCACCGCCGCCTTGGCCGGGCCGCCGCGCAGCGCGCCGAGCAGCGCGATGGCGACCTGGATGAACCAGTTGCCGCCGCCGGCACGGTCGAGCAGGGCGCCGAACAGCACGAAGAGGAAGATCATCGTCGTGGAGACGCCGAGCGCCACGCCGAAGACGCCCTCGGTCTGCATCCAGTAGTGGCCGAGCGCCTTGTGCAGCGAGGAGCCGCCGTAGTTGGTGATGTTGCGCGCCCATTCCGAGTAGCCGCCGAAGAAGGCGAAGGCCACGAAGATGCAGGCGATGATGACGAGCGGCATCCCCAGTGAGCGGTAGACTGCGATCAGAAGGCAGACCATGCCGATGGCCGACATGGTAATGTCTGTGGTGGTCCAGAGGCCGGGTCGGCCGGCGATCTCGAAGCGGAAGACGACGAGGTAGAGGCAGGCCGAGACCCCGAGCACCAGCAGCGCCCAGTCATAGGCCGGGATGCGGTCGCGGGGTGCGCCGGAGGTCAGCGGAAACGCCATGGTGGCAAGCGCCAGCGCGAAGGCGAGGTGCACGTAGCGGGCCTGCGCCACGATGTTCGCGAAGATGCTCATGCCGGTGGCCTCTGCCACCATGCCGGGCACCCGCGAGGCGATGTAGAGCTGGAAGAGCGACCACGCGATACAGGTGCCGATGATCAGCCGTCCCTGCCAGTTGCTCGGATTGCGCGCGCCGGTATCGGCCTCGGCCACCATGTCGTCGGCCGTGCGCTCCGTAGACGGTTGATCCACCATCGCCATCGTCCCTCTGTTGTCATGAATTGTTTTTATGATCCGCGAGATGCGCGTGGGTCTTCACGCGCAGCCCGAGGTTTGCGCCACGCGGCCCGAAGGCCGCGCGGCAGGTGGGGCGTTGCCCTTACTCGATCAGGCCGAGTTCCTTGTAGGCTTTGTCGGCACCCGGGTGCAGCGGTGCCGAGAGGCCGTCCTTGACCATTTCGGCCGGGTCGAGGTTGGCGAAGGCCGGGTGCAGCTGGCGGAAGTCGTCGATGTTCTCCATCACCGCCTTGGCGACCACGTAGACCACGTCTTCGGGGACCTCGGTGGAGGTCACGAAGGTCGCGCCGACGCCGAAGGTCGTGGTGTCCTCGTCGTTGCCGGCATACATGCCGCCGGGGATGGTCGCGACGCGGTAGTAGGGGTTCTCGTCGACCAGCGTGTCGATGGGCTCGCCCACCACGTCGACCAGCTCGACGTCACAGGTGGTGGTGGCTTCCTGGATCGCGGCGGCCGGGTGACCCACGGTGTAGATCATCGCGTCGATGTTGCCGTCGCAGAGCTGTTGCGCCATTTCCGAGCCCTTGTACTCGGTCGCGAGCGCGAGGTCGTCCATGGTGATGCCGAAGGCTTCCATCACGACTTCCATCGTGGCGCGCTGGCCGGAGCCCGGGTTGCCCACGTTCACGCGCTTGCCGGCGATGTCCTCGAACTTCTCGACGCCTGCGTCCGCACGGGCGAGCAGGGTGAAGGGCTCGGGGTGCACCGAGAACACCGCGCGAAGCTCGGGGAACGGGTTGTCCGAGAACTGCGAGGTGCCGTTGTAGGCGTGGTACTGCCAGTCGGACTGGGCCACGCCGAACTCGAGCTCGCCGGCCTTGATGGTGTTGATGTTGTAGACCGAGCCGCCGGTCGATTCCACGGCGCAGCGGATGCCGTGGTCGCGACGCTCGCGGTTCACGAGACGGCAGATCGCGCCACCGGTGGGGTAGTACACGCCGGTCACGCCGCCGGTGCCGATGGAGATGAATTGCTGGTCCTGTGCACTGGCGCCGACGCCGGCGACCATGGCGCCGGACAGGATCGCGCCAAAGAGTGTCTTTTTCATCAGATCGTTCTCCCTGAGATCTTGATTGAATTTATGATAATGATACTGCCCTGAACATCACGAGGATGACAACACCCCGGAGCATCGGGCGACGCATCGTCGTGAAACGCTACAGGATCCGGATCGATGTCGCACATTTTCCCGCGTCACACGAAGTCCCTGCCGCCGATGGTGGCACGTGGCGAAGGCGCCTATCTCTACGATACCAACGGCAAGGCCTATCTCGACGGATCGGGAGGCGCGGCTGTGTCCTGTCTCGGGCATGGCGACGCGACGGTGATCGCGGCGATGAAGGCGCAGCTCGACCAGGTGGCATTCGCGCATACCGGCTTCTTCACGTCCGAGCCCGCCGAGCGGCTGGCTGACCGGCTGATCGAACTTGCGCCCGAGGGGCTCGACCGGGTCTACGTGGTGGCCGGCGGCTCCGAGGCGATGGAATCCGCGCTGAAGCTGGCGCGGCAGTACCACCTCGAGACCGGCGCGCCGGAGCGCCGCAACATCATCGCGCGGCGGCAGAGCTACCATGGCAACACGCTGGGGGCGCTGTCGACGGGCGGCAACATCTGGCGCCGTGAGCCCTTCGCGCCGCTGCTGATCGACGTGCATCACGTCTCTCCCTGCTACGCCTATCGCGGCATGGAGCCGGGCGAGACCGAGGAGACCTATGGCGAACGGCTTGCGGCCGAGCTCGAGGCGAAGATCGAGGAGCTGGGCCCCGAGACCGTCATGGCCTTCGTGGCCGAGCCGGTGGTGGGCGCGACCGCAGGCGCGGTCCCGGCGGTGCCGGGCTACTTCCGGCGGGTGCGCGAGATCTGCGACCGCCACGGCATCCTGCTCATCCTCGACGAGGTCATGTGCGGCATGGGGCGCACCGGCACGCTCTTCGCCTGCGAGCAGGACGGCGTGTCGCCCGACATCTGCGCCATCGCCAAGGGGCTTGGCGCGGGCTACGCGCCGATCGGGGCGATGCTCTGCTCGTCTGACATTTACGCAGCGATCGAGAACGGCTCGGGCTTCTTCCAGCACGGCCACACCTATCTCGGGCATCCGACCTCCTGCGCTGGCGCGAACGCGGTGCTTGACCGGCTGGTGAGCGACCGACTGCTCGACCGGGTGGCCCCGACGGGCGAGATGCTCCGCGCGGCGCTGCACGAGCGTTTCGGCCAGCATCCGAACGTGGGCGACATCCGCGGGCGCGGGCTGTTCCTCGGGCTCGAACTGGTCGAGGATCGCGCGACCAAGGCGCCCTTCGATCCGTCCCGGGGTGTGGCAGGCAAGCTTAAAAAGGCGGCCTTTGCCGAGGGGCTGATCTGCTACCCGATGGGCGGGACCATCGACGGGCAGCGCGGCGACCACGTGCTGCTCGCGCCGCCCTTCATCCTGACCGAGGACCAGGTGGGCGAGCTCGTTGACAAGCTCGACGCGGCGCTGACCTCGGTGCTGTAGGCCCGGACGGGCGCGCCGGGACCTCTAAGGGACGACGGGCCACCACGAAGCGGGTGGCCCTTTTCGTGTCGGGGTCAGTTGAGGTCTTCCAGCAGGCGGCCATGCTTGCGGGTTTCCTCGAGCACCGCGCCGAAGGTGGTCATGCCGCGCGCCTCGAGCATCGGCAGCATCCGGATCAGCACCTGCGCGGTGGCATGGGCGTCACCCAGTGCCGTGTGGCGCAGCTGCACCGGGATCTCGACGCCCAGCCGCTCGCAGAGCGCGTCGAGCGTGTGGGTCTGGCTCGCCCCGAAAAGCACCGCCGACAGCAGCACCGTGTCGAGGATCGGATTGTCCCAGCTCACGCCCATGCGTGACTGGTGGCGGCGCAGGAAGGCCATGTCGAAAGGCGCGTTGTGCGCTACGATCACCGATCCCCGCGCGAAGGCGTGAAAGCGGCGCCCGGCCACGTCGATCGCCGGCTGGCCCGCGACCATCGTGTCGGATACCCGGTGCACCCGTGTCGAGGAGGCCGGGATCGGAATGCCCGGATCGACCAGCTGGTCCATCACCTCGCCCGGCACGATGCGTCCGTTCAGCACCCGCACCGCGCCGATCTGAACGACCTCGTCCTTGTGCGGCAGAAGCCCGGTGGTCTCGGTGTCGAAAACGGTGAAGGTCAGCGCCGAGAGGTGCGCGTCCTCGACACAGTCCGGCACGTCGCGGGTGAGCAGGTCGAAGTCGTAGACCAGCGGCCGCTCGGCATCGGGCGCCATGTGGGTTTCGGCACCGTCGATCACCATCATGTAGCCGCCGCCGTCCATCGGTTTCAGCCGCGCATCGTAGCTCTGGGCGCCATCGACACCTTCGGCGGTGAAGCTCACCTCGCGGCCGGTCTTGTGCATCCGGCGCACGGCGGCATCGAGCCCGGCGGCCTGGAAGAAATCGGTGAGCGGCGCGTTGAGGCGCGGGACATGAAGCTGCGACAGCACCTCGGCCGCCTGTCCGTCGTAGAGCACGATCTGGCCGCGCCGGTTCACGAGGATCATCGCCACCGGGATCTCGGTGAGCAGCGCGGTCAGCCGTTCGGTCTCGCGCGCCAGCCGCTCGGTCTCGAGCGCGACGCGTTCGGCGGTCTCCATCGCGCCGTCGCCCAGCCGGGCCGAGACCGCCTGCGCCGCGGGGGCGAGATCGCCAAGGTAGCGCGCCGCGTGCAGGTCGACCTCGCGCGCGACGCCGGCGTGGGCGCGCACCCGCATCTCGGCGGCGATCTTCTCGATGGGCTTGGCGACATTCTCGTCGAAGAGCAGCCAGACCGCCGCGCTGAGGCCCATGAGCGCGAGCGCCGCGATGATGGCGGCGAAGACGAAGCCGTTGGCCACGGTGGTCTCGACGGCGCGGGCATGGCCGAGCCAGAGCGCCACCATCACCGCTGCCGTGCCTCCGAGACCGAGCAGAAGGAAGAACAGGAAGACCCGCAGGCGCAGCCCGAGCTTCGTCATGAGGTGGCCCCCGGCTCCGTGCAGACGGCAGCGACGATCGGGTCGTCGGCGCCCACGTCGCGCCAGACCGGTGCGCCGCCATCGCCGCCCGCCGGATCGGCGCGGCGATGGTTGACGCAGTCGACCATCATCTCGACCGACTGCACCGGCTGCCAGCGGGCGAAGAAGTAGAGGTCGGCGAGATAGAGCCCCTCGGTGTCGCTGTTGGGCTGGCGGGTCTCGTGGTCGACGGCGATGAAGCGGTCGACCATCGGCACCACGTAGGTCCACGGCCGGTAGAAGACGCTTGAATCATGCGTCGAGGCGACGCTGACGCCGTCGGGCAGGGCGCGCGCGGTGCGCGGGTACCAGCCGTATTCGTTCGAGATCGTCGCCGCCAGCATCGCCAGCCCCGCGCCCACCGGCATCAGCCAGCGCGGCAGGCGGCCGCCCATCACCTTGTTGAGCAGCAGGATGGCGCCGGCACCGGCGAACCCCGCGACGAACACCGCGATCAGTTCCAGAAACATCGTTCCTCCTCCCTTTGCCGGGCCTAGCCCAGCATGCTGCGCCCGTGCCCCACAGCCGATTGCAGCGATTTTATCACCACGAAGGCATCGCGCAGATGACTTCGCTCAAAATCCGACAGGCTCGACGGCGCGAGGTAGTTGTCGGGCGCCTCGCCGGCCTTGATCCGGGCGGCCTGATGTTCGAGCCGAGTTTCCGCGATCAGGTCGTAGGCGTCGAGCAGATCCTGCCCGCCCGAGGCCGAGAGCTTGCCGGCCGTCACCGCCGCCTCGAGCCGGGCGCGGGTGTTGACCTCGACCAGCTGTCCCTGCAGCGCGTAGACGCGGGCAAGATCGACCACCGGCACGACGCCGTTGTGCTTGAGATCGACCGTGTTCTTGTGCTCGCCCGAGCGGATCGTGGCAAAGCCGCGCAGCAGCCCAAGCGGCGGAGTGTGCTTCAGCGAATTCGCGATCATGTGCGACACGAAGATCGAGTTCTTCGATGCCGCCTCGAGCGTTTCACCCTGCAGGTCCTCGTAGAGCGCCTTGGTGCCGCCGATGGGTCGCAGGTCGAACATGACCGAGGCCAGCATCTGCGCCATCGGGTCCGGCTTGGCGATCCAGGCGGTGAAATACTGCCGCCACGTGCCGACCGGCTGGCACCACTTGGGGTTGGTCGCCATCATGTCGCCGGGGCAGAAGTAGTAGCCCGCACGGTCGAGCCCGTCGCTGACGAAGGCGGCCATGTCCCGGAAATAGGCCATGTCGTCGGCGGTGGCGGCGTTGTCGAGGAACAGGCAGTTGTCTTGGTCCGAGATGCCGGTCTGTTCCTGCCGGCCCTGACTGCCGCAGGCGAGCCAGAGGTAGGGCACCGGCGCCGCCCCGAGCCGTTCCTCGGCGAGCGCCAGCAGGCGGCGGGTCACGGTGTCGGTGATGTCGGTGATCAGCCGCGTGACGACCTCGTGCCGGTTGCCGCCCGCGACGAGCTGCACCAGCAGCTGCGGGATGCGCGCGGTCACGCGAGCCATGTCCTCGGGGGTGGTTGCGCGGGCGATCTCGGCCACCAGCTCGGCGGAGCTCACCGCCTGGAACCGGGTGAGGTCGGTCTGGGTCACCATGCCGACGAGCCGGCCGCCCTCGCTGACCGGAACATGCCCGATATGGCGCTCCATCATCATGTGCAGCACGTCCGAGCCGATGGCCGAGGGCGGCAGGGTCAGCGGATCGGCGGTCATCACTTCCGCGACCTTGGTGTCGAAGGGCAGGCCGCGCCCCACGACCTTGCCGGACACATCGCGGAGCGTGAGGATGCCCTTCAAAGTCGGACCGTCGGTGATGCAGACCGAGGAGACGTGCCGCTCGGCCATCGCCCGTGCCGCCTCCTGCACGGTGGCGCTGGCGGGCAGCGTGAGCGGATCGGGGGCCATCAGCGTCTCGACCCGGGAATGCGCAAGGTCGCTCTTGCGGGGCCGCGCCGCGCGCGAGCGGTCGAAGAAGCGCCGCGCCGCCGGATGCTCACGGACCAGCGCGTCGAAGGCATAGGCGGGCAGCATCAGCAGCAGCGTTTCCTCGACCGTCCGGGCCGAGGTGGCCGCGATGCCGTCGCGCGCAAGCCCACGCTCGCCGAAGGAATTGCGGGGACCGAGCAGCGAGACCACGACCTCGTTCTCGTCGCGGATCTCGACCTGTCCCGAATGCACGAGGTAAAGCCCCTCGAGCGGGTGACCGAAGGCGTAGATCGGCTCGTCCGCGGGAAGGCGGCGCTGCACGAACTGCGGCACCAGCGCCTCGAGCGCGTCAGTGTCGAGCGCATCGTAGGGATGGATTCCGCTCAGGAAGCGGTGCAGCTCTTCGGGCGCGATGGGCATGGGCGGCCTCCGGTCTCGGCGGACGGGTGAAACTGAAAATCCCGCCCCGGTCTAACCCGGGACGGGACAAAAGGGGAGGGGACGGGCCACCGAAACGCGGCCCGGTCCGGTCTTAGTGATCCTGCGCGGCACCGGCGCCGCGCGGCACGCGGACCGATTCCACCAGGTCGCTGATCTCCTGCGGGATCGGGGTCGTCATCTTCGAGACGGTGAAGGCCACCGCGAAGTTGATGATCGCACCCACCGCGCCGAACGAGGTCGACTTGATCGTGCCGAGCAGCGGATCGGCGTCGGTGAAGGAGTTGGTGTCCGGGATGAAGAACCAGCCCTTGTGCAGGAAGATGTAGAGCAGGGTGACCACCAGGCCGGTGACCATGCCGGCCACGGCGCCCTTGTTGTTCACCTTGGTGAAGATACCCATCATCAGCACCGGGAAGATCGACGCCGCCGCAAGTCCGAAGGCCAGCGCCACGGTCTGCGCCGCGAAGCCCGGCGGGTTCATCCCGAGGTAGGTCGCCACCGCGATGGCCACCGCCATGGCGATACGGGCCGACAGCAGCTCGCCCTTTTCCGAGATGCCGGGGTTGAACTGCCCCTTGATGAGGTCGTGGCTCACCGCCGACGAGATCGCGAGCAGCAGGCCCGCGGCGGTCGACAGCGCGGCGGCAAGGCCACCGGCGGCGACAAGACCGATCACCCAGCCCGGCAGGTTGGCGATTTCCGGGTTGGCCAGCACGAGGATGTCACGGTTGAAGTTGGTGAGCTCGTTGCCTTCCCAGCCCTCGGCGGCGGCGCGCTCGGCCATCGCGTCGGAGGCATCGTTGTAGTACTGGATGCGGCCGTCGCCGTTCTTGTCTTCCCAGCCCAGAAGGCCGGTCTGCTGCCAGGTCTGCATCCAGTCGTAGGTCGGATCGCTCTCGATCTGCTCGAGCGCCACGGCCTGACCCTCGACACCTTCCGGCCAGAACTGCTGGGTGATGTTGAGGCGCGCCATTGCGCCAACCGCCGGGGCGGTCAGGTAGAGCAGGGCGATGAACACCAGCGCCCAGCCAGCCGACCAGCGGGCGTCTGCCACGCGCGGCACGGTGAAGAAGCGCATGATGACGTGCGGCAGGCCGGCGGTACCGATCATCAGCGACAGGGTGAAGAGCACCATGTTGAAGGTGTCGCCGTTGTGCGCGGTATACTCGCTGAAGCCGAGATCGCGGACGATCTGGTCGAGCGTCGCCAGCAGCGGCTCGCCCGACGAGGTGTCTCCGAAGAGTCCCAGCGCCGGGATCGGGTTGCCGGTGAGCTGCAGCGAGATGAAGATCGCCGGGATGGTGTAGGCGAGGATCAGCACGCAGTACTGCGCGACCTGCGTGTAGGTCACGCCCTTCATGCCGCCGAACACCGCGTAGGCGAAGACGATCACGGCGCCGATCAGCAGGCCGGTGGTGCTGTCCACCTCGAGGAAGCGGCCGAAGGCCACGCCGACGCCGGTCATTTGGCCGATCACGTAGGTGGTCGACGCGATGATCAGGCAGATCACGGCCACGAGACGCGCGGTCGGGCTGTAGAAGCGGTCGCCGATGAACTCGGACACGGTGAACTTGCCGAACTTGCGCAGGTAGGGCGCGAGCAGAAGGGCAAGCAGCACGTAGCCGCCGGTCCAGCCCATCAGGAAGCTCGAGTTGTCGTAGCCGACAAAGGCGATGAGGCCGGCCATCGAGATGAAGGACGCGGCCGACATCCAGTCGGCGGCGGTTGCCATGCCGTTGGTGACCGGGTGCACGCCGCGTCCGGCGGCGTAGAATTCCGAGGTCGAGCCCGCGCGGGCCCAGATGGCGATGCCGATGTAGAGCGCGAAGGACGCGCCCACGAACAGCAGGTTGATGGTGAACTGATCCATGACGCGTTACTCCTCGTCCACGCCGAATTCTTTATCGAGCTTGTTCATCCGGAAGGCGTAGAAGAAGATCAGCACCAGGAAGACCAGGATGCTGCCCTGCTGCGCGAACCAGAAGCCAAGGTCGGTGCCGCCCACGCTGATGCCCGAGAGCATCGGGCGCAGCAGGATGCCGAAGCCGAAGCTGACGAGTGCCCAGATGATGAGACTGATGATGATGATGCGCAGGTTGGCCTTCCAGTAGGCCGCCCCACTCGATGTCTGGTCCGCCATGGCGGGTCCCTCCTCTCCTTGTATGATACGGGCCGCTCCCGTTGCGGAGGCGGCCCCGCGACGACCCTCAGCGGGCGGTCGCGTCCTCCACGATCGCGCCGAGATCGGCGGCGATGTTGTCGATGGCGCCCATCGCGTTGATCCGCGAAAGCGCGCCCTTCTCCTCGTAGTAGCCGATGAGCGGCGCGGTCTGGGCGTGATACGCCTCGAGCCGGCTGGCCACGGTCTCGGCCTTGTCGTCAGCGCGGCGCTTCATCTCGGTGCCGCCGCAGGTGTCGCAGATGCCCGGTTGTGCCGGCCGCTTGAAGCTGTCGTGATAGCCCTCGCCGCAGGCCGCGCAGGTGTAGCGGCCCGAGATCCGCTCGACCATCGCGGCGTCGTCCACCTCGAGGCTGATCGCGGCGTCGATCTTCTGGCCGGTCTCGGCGAGCAGCGCGTCGAGCGCCTGCGCCTGCACCGTGGTGCGCGGGAAGCCGTCCAGGATGACGCCGCGCGCGCAGTCGGGTTCGGCCAGCCGGTCGCGCAGGGTGGCGATGACGATGTCGTCGCTGACGAGCCCGCCGGCGTCCATCACGGCCTTGGCCTGCTGTCCGGCCTCCGTGCCCTGGGCGACCGCCGTCCGCAGCAGGTCTCCGGTCGAGAGCTGCACGAGGCCGAACCTGGTCTCGAGCATCCGTGCCTGCGTGCCTTTCCCGGCCCCCGGAGGGCCGAGAAGGATGAGCACGGGGGCGGTTGTCATGGTCTGTCCGTCCATGGCCCTCACCCCTTGTTCGCGCGGTTTTCGATGAGGTCGTCGACGACGGATGGGTCGGCGAGGGTCGAGGTGTCGCCGAGTGCGCCGTAGTCGTTCTCGGCGATCTTGCGCAGGATGCGGCGCATGATCTTGCCCGAGCGGGTCTTGGGCAGGCCCGGGGCCCACTGGATGAGGTCGGGCGAGGCGATGGGGCCGATCTCGGTGCGGACCCAGGCGCGCAGTTCCTTGACCAGCTCGTCCGAGGGTTCGATGTCGTTCATCAGGGTGACGTAGCAGTAGATGCCCTGGCCCTTCACCGGGTGCGGGTAGCCCACCACCGCGGCCTCGGCGACCTTGGAGTGCGCCACCAGCGCCGATTCCACCTCGGCGGTGCCCATGCG
>NZ_RAPJ01000046.1:0-43134 GCF_003703915.1 Salipiger sp. D13 | reverse complement strand
ATCGGCGCCACCGCGCGCCGCCGGCGCGGCAGTCGGCTTGCCCCGTTCGCCCCCGGCCGCACGGTCAGGCCCCGGCAGCGGCGCGGCGCCACGCCGGGAACGGGTCTGGAAGCCCCGCCCAGAGATGCGGCGCAAAGGCCTCGGCACCGTCGAGCAGGGCCGCGTCCAGCCGTGCGGTGATCGCCGCGCGGTCCATGCCCGCACCGATGAAGACCAGCTCCTGCCGCCGGTCGCCGAAAGGCTCCTGCCAGTGTTTCTCGAGGTAGGCGACCGCCTGCGGATGGTCCGGCCGCCGCTCGGGCGGCACCGTGGCCCACCAGTTTCCCAGCGGCGAGATGCTGCTCATGGCGCCCGCCATCGAGAACTCGGCGAGCCAGTCGGGACGGGTGGCGATCCAGAAGTGGCCCTTGGCCCGGATCACGCCGGGCAGCGGACCGTTGAGCACGTCGTGGATCTTCTGCGGATCGAACGGACGCCGCGCCCGGTAGACGAAGGACGACACCCCGTATTCCTCGGTCTCCGGGATGTGGTCGGCGAAACCGTAGAGCTCCTTGGCCCAGAGCGGATGGGTGTGCGCGCGTTCGAAATCGAAGAGCCGCGTGTCGAAGATACGGTCGTGCGGCACCTGTCCGTAGTCGGTCTCGACGATCTGCGCGTCGGGATTGAGCGAGGTCACGATGAGCCGCGCGGCAGTCAGCTTGTCGGGGCCGGCGTCGCTGCACTTGTTGAGCACCACCACGTCGGCGAACTCGATCTGATCGACCAGCAGGTCGACCAGCGTGCGGTCGTCGCCGTCGCCGAGGCTCTCGCCCCGGTCGCGGATGAACTCGTGGCTGGCGTAATCCTCGAGCAGGTTCACCGTGTCGACCACCGTCACCATCGTGTCGAGCCGCGCCACGTCGGCAAGGCTTGCGCCGGTCTCGTCGCGGAACTCGAAGGTGGCGGCCACGGGCAGCGGCTCGGACACGCCCGTCGATTCGATCAGCAGGTAGTCGAAGCGGCCCTCCTCGGCGAGCCGGCCCACCTCCTGCAGCAGGTCGTCGCGCAGGGTGCAGCAGATGCAGCCGTTGGTCAGTTCGACGAGCGTCTCCTCGGTCTGGCTAAGGCCGGCACCGCCGTCCCGCACGAGGTCGGCGTCGATGTTCACCTCGGACATGTCGTTGACGATGACCGCGACGCGCCGGCCCTCGCGATTGGCGAGGACGGCGTTCAGCAGCGTCGTTTTCCCCGCGCCGAGGAACCCCGAAAGCACGGTCACGGGAAGGCGCGCATCTTGGCGTGGCATGGCGTTCTCCATGGATCTTTAGTGTTACGTTATATCATAACAATTAGAAGACCCATCGAGCCGGCGCAAGCCCGTTTCCAGCAGAGCCGCAGGCCCCTGCGAAGGCGGCTCCGGGATGGCGGCGTGCAGCTGACCCTGCGCCCGGCGGCGGAACCTTGCCCGCCATGCACATACGACAGAGCGGACTTGCAGAGGTGCGTCTTGTTCTGCACCGCGGCGAGACGTAGATAGTCAACAACGGCGCCGAAAGGTGCCTCACGGTTTCTGAGGTTCTCTCCTCCTCCCTGAGCCTCGGAAATCAGCGGCGGCCCTCTCTCCTCCTCCCTGAGGGTCGCCGCGCTCCTCCCCTCCCGACATTTCGTGATCGAGCCGCATCCGCCTGGCGCCCTTCAGCGCCGGAAAAGACGGGCGCCGCGCGGCGCCCGCCGGTTCGAAACAGCCGGTCAGTCCGGCGCCTCGACCAGGATCTTTATCTGCGATTTCTCGGCCACCAGCGTCTCGAATCCCTCGGCCACGATGTCGTCGAGCGCGATGCGCTTGGTCACCAGCTTCTCGGCGGCGAAGTAACCCTGACGCATCAGTTCCATGACCGCCGGGTAGATGTGGCGATAGGCGATGGTCCCCTTGATCTGGCGCTCGCGCAGCACGACCGTGTTGGGTTGGAACGAGGCCTCGCCTTCCCAGATCGACACGACGAGGGTCTGCCCCTCGTAGCGGGTGGAATCGATGGCCTGCGGCAGCACCGGCGCGACGCCGGTCACTTCGAAGGCCACGTCGACGCCGATGCCGGTGGCCGCGAGGATCGCCTGCACCGGGTCCGTGTCGCCGGGGTCGATGGCGCTGGTCGCGCCGAGATCCAGCGCCTTGGCGCGGCGGGTCTCGGAGGGCTCGACCACGTGGATCTCGGAGGCTCCGGCCGCCCTCAGCGCCTCGACCACCAGAAGCCCGATGGGGCCGGCCCCGAAGACCGCGGCCTTGTCGCCGACGTTGATCTGGCTGATCCGCACCGCGTGAACGGCGACGGCGGCAGGCTCGACGAGCGCCCCCTGGTCGATCGACAGCTCGTCGGGGATCTTGTGCGCCATCCGCGCCGGAACCACCGAGTAGGCGGCAAAGCCCCCGTGGCCGCCCGAGAGGCCGACGAAACCGAGCTTGTCGCAGAGGTTGTAGAGCCCCGCCCGGCAGGCGGCACAGTCGTCGCAGGAAAAGATCGGCTCGATCGCGACTCGGTCACCCACGGCCAGGTCGGTCACGCCCTCGCCCAGCTCGGTGACGACACCGCTGAATTCGTGCCCCATGGTGATCGGCGCCTTGTCGTGGCTCAGCGGGTGGGCGTCGCCCACCGGCACGAAGATCGGCCCCGCAAGATACTCGTGCAGGTCGCTGCCGCAGATGCCGGTCCAGGCCACCTTGATCCTGATCTCTCCTGCGCCGGGGGTGGGGGCGTCGATGTCCTCGACGCGGATGTCTTTTGCGCCATGCCAGCGTGCTGCTTTCACGGTATCCTCCAGGTCTTTGATTATCGGGGAAAAGGGCCCGGCCCCACGACGGGACCGGGCGGGGTCGGTCAGTGCAGGTGGTGCACCTCCTGCAGGCCGTAGACCGGGGTATCGAGCCCCTCGAGACGGGCCTTGAGCTGCAACGCGAGATACAGCGAGTAGTGGCGCGACTGGTGCAGGTTGCCACCGTGGAACCAGAGGTTCTCCTGCTGGGTCGGCTTCCACATGTTGCGCTGCTCGCCTTCCCACGGGCCGGGGTCCTTGGTGGTCTCGGAGCCGAGGCCCCACACCTTGCCGACCTTGTCCGCCACCTCCTGGCTGATGAGGTCCGCGGCCCAGCCGTTCATCGAGCCGAAGCCCGTCGCCAGCACCACGAGGTCCGCCGGCAGGCGCGTGCCGTCGGCCAGCACCACGGCGTCTTCCTCGAAGTGGTCGACCTGCCCGTGCGCGAGCTTGATCTCGCCGTCGATGATGAGCTGGCACGCACCGACGTCGATGTAGTAGCCCGAGCCGCGCCGCAGGTACTTCATGAACAGCCCCGAACCGTCATCGCCCCAGTCGAGCTGGAAGCCCGCCCTTTCCAACCCGGCGTAGAACTCGGCATCGCGCTCGCGCATCTGGTCGTAGAGCGGAATCTGGAACTCGTGCATGATCCGGTAGGGCAGCGAGGCGAAGATCATGTCGGCCTTCTCGGTGGTCACGCCGTTCTCGAGCGCCTCCTCCGAGTAGAGCGCGCCCAGCCCGATCTCCATGAGACTGTCCGACCGCACGATATGCGTCGACGAGCGCTGCACCATGGTCACGTCGGCCTCGTGTTCCCAGAGCGCCGCGCAGATGTCATGCGCCGAGTTGTTCGAGCCGATCACCACGACCTTCTTGCCGGTCCACGCATCCGGGCCCGCGTGCTGCGAGCTGTGCTGGATCTCGCCCCGGAAGTCCTCCATGCCCGGGAAGGTCGGCATGTTCGGCTTGCCCGACATGCCGGTTGCCAGCACGAGCTGCTTCGGCTTCAGCACCACCTCTTCGCCGTCGCGGTTCACCCGCACGGTCCATTCGCCCGAGGCCTCGTCGTAGGAACAGGACTGCACCTCTGAGCGGGTCCAGTAGTTCAGCTCCATGACCTTGGTATACATCTCGAGCCAGTCGCCGATCTTGTCCTTGGGCGCGAACACCGGCCAGTTGTCGGGGAACTTGATGTAGGGCAGGTGATCGTACCACACCGGGTCATGCAGGCAGAGCGACTTGTAGCGGTTGCGCCACTGGTCGCCGGGCCGGTCGTGCTTGTCGAGCACGATGGCCGGCACCCCGAGCTGCCGCAGCCGCGCGCCGAGCGCGATGCCGCCCTGCCCGCCACCGACCACGACGACGTAGGGCTGGGTCTCGTATCCGAGCTCTGCCGCCTCCGCCTCGCGCGCCTCCTTCCAGGTGGTGCGATGGCGGTCGGCGCCGTGCTGGGCGCCCATCGGGCGCCGCTTGCCCCGGGTCTCCTCGAAGCCCTTGAGCTCGCGCAGGCTGGTGAGCAGCGTCCAGATCCGCCCGTCGCGCAGGCGCATCAGGCCCCAGCCGCGGCCGGTCTTCGTCTCGAAGGTGATCCATGCGGTGGTGACCCCGTCCTCCTCGACCGGGATCTCGCCGTCCTGGATCGCGAACCCGCCGGGAGCGACCTCGCCCATCTGGCTGGTCAGCATGTCGGCGACGGCGTCACGGCCCTCGACGGTCTTGAGGTTCCACGTCATCGCCACGAGATCGCGCCAGTAGCAATCGGTCGCGAAAAGCTCGGTGATCCGGTCCACGTCGCCGCTTGCAAAGGCGTCGTTCAGGGTGTCGAGCACCTCCTGGACCTGCAGGGTTGCGGTTGAGTCTAGCATCGCGTCTCCTCCAAAATCGCGGTGATGCCGCGACTATCGGGGCCCGGAGGGCGCGCCCGCAACGCGCGCGGACCTCTTCGAAGACGTTTCGGACATGCTGCCGCGCGGCATGTTGCGCGCGCAACGCCGCGCAACGCGGCTGGCCTGCAGCCGGGCTCAGCCGGGGGCGCGCAACCCGGCCTTGCGCATCCGCCGCAGGACCGTCGAGCGATTCACCCCGAGCCGCCGCGCGGCAAGCGCCATGTTCCAGTGGCACGATTCCAGCACCTGCTCGAGGCTCTCTTCGGGCGCCGCGTCCGCTTTCGGGGCGTCGGGGGCGGGCGGCAGGTCGGGTGCGTCGATCACGTCACCCTCGGCAAGCGCGACGGCGACGTCGAGCACCTGTTCGAGCTCGCGCAGGTTGCCGGTCCAGAACCGCCCCAGCAGCTCGACCCGCGCCGAGGGCGTGAGCCGCACGCCCTCGGGCGCACGCCGCCGCAGCATCCGTTCGATCATCCAGCCGAGGTCCTGTCGCTGGCGCAGCGGCGGCAGCGCAAGCTGCGCCCCCGAGACCCGGTGATAGAGCGTCGCCGGAAAGGCCCCCTGCCCCACCGCCGCCGACAGGTCCGCCGTCGTCGTGGCGATCACCCGCAGCTGGCGGCGCGCGTCGAGCTCGGCCACCAGAACCCTGCGGCTGTCCTCGGGCAGGTCCTCGATCCGCCGCAGCAGCAGCGTGCCCGACGCCGCGCAGCCGCCAAGCCGTGCGCGCAGATCCTCCACGCCGAGCGCGGCGCAGTCGATCTGCAACAGCGCCTCGGCCTTGCCCGCCAGGTGGATCGCCCGCGCAAGGCGGGTCTTGCCGGTGCCCGTCTCGCCCGAGATCAGCAGCGGCACCCCGGTCGGCGCGAGCTTCTCGGCGCGCGCCAGAAGCTGCGACATCGCCGGGTCGGGCCCGGCGAGCCCCTGCACCGCGCTGGAACGGGCCTGCAGCGCGGGGGCACTCGGGCGGGTGCGCGGCGCCTGCGGCGAGATCGCGTGACCGAAGAGCGCGCCGCCATCCCGCAGGTGCACGAGCCGATCCTCGGTCGGGCGGTCGCGCATGAGGTCGGGAAGATCGTCCACCGACATGTGCAGGAGCTCGTCGACCGGGGTGCCGAGCAGCGGGACATCGCCCCCCAGCAGGCGCTGCGCGGCGCGGGTGAAGCCGATGACCCGCCCCGCGCCGTCAAGCGAGACCGCGGCCTCGGGGTCGACGTCGAGGAATTCGGGCGAGGACGACAGCCGCAGCACCCATTCCCTGCGGCTCTCGGCCATCAGGTTGGCCATCTCGACCCGCCGGGCCGACGTGGTGACAAGGCTCATCGCGAGGTTCTGGCTGCGCTTCGGCGAGGGGCTGCGCAGCAGCGAGATGTCGAGCACGGCGGCAAGGTGACCGAGGCTGTCGTAGATCGGCGCGGCGGTGCATGACAGTCCGGTGTGGGCGTTGCCGAAATGGTCGTCCTGGTGGATGGTGATCGGCTCGCCCGAGACCAGACACGCGCCGACGCCGCAGGTGCCCGCCAGTTCCTCGGACCAGTCGGCTCCGAGGTAGAGCCCGGACTGCCGCAGCTCGGACTCGAACGACGGGTCACCGAAGAAGTCGACGCAGACCCCCTCGGCGTTGGCGAGCAGAAGCACGTAGTTCTGACCGGCGACCTGCCGAAAGAGGTTCTGCAACCCCGAGCGCGCCGCCGAGATCATCCACTCGGCCTGCTTGCGGTGCTGGCGCAGTTCCGGCTCGGTCACGATGTGGGCGGGATCGGCGCGCGCAGGGTCCATCTTGTAGAGCTCGACACACCGGCGCCACGAGTCCGTCACCTGCGCATCGCGCCCGGTGGCCCGGCCCTCGAGGGCCTGCTCGATTTCCCTGACATGGCCGTGAAGCGTCACGATCCTCTCTCCCTGCCCACACCCTAACACGGGTGGAGCGCGAGAGATAATAGACCTTGGTCGGTCGGTGGCGCCCCGCTCAGGCGCGCGCGACCTGGACGCTCAGCCAGAGGAGCTCGGCCGGGGCCTGCGATTCCATGAAGGCGATGTCGTAGGCGTCGCGGCCCACGGCGATCACCGCCATGCTGTCCGAGGTGCACATGCCGGTCGGATCGACGAGGTGCCAGGCGTCGTTCAGCCAGACCTGCCCGACCGCGTGGAAATCCTGCGGCGTCACGTCGGGCCCGTAGGCCGCGACCATGCGGGCCGGGATGTTGGCGGCGCGGACCATGGCGCAGAGCAGGTGCGCATAGTCGCGGCAGACGCCCTGGCGGCCCGCGAAGGTCTCGAGCACGTTGGTGTCTGCGTCGGAGCTGCCCGGCACGTAGGACAGCTCCTCCTCGATCCAGTCGCGGATCGCCGCGACCTTCTCGCCGCCGGCGAGGTGCCCGAAGCGCTTGGCGACGAAGGTCGTGAACTTGTCCGACTGGCAGTAGCGCGACGGGCGCAGGTAGGCCACGGCCTCGGCCGGAATGCGGTGCAGCGGCGCGGCCTCGAGCCCGAGCAGATCCTCGTTCGTGCGCGTGACATCGACCAGCGCGCGATACTCGAGCCGCATTTCGGTGCCCTGCACCTGCCCCCAGATCCGCTGGCCCACGCCAGCGTCGCCGCTGATCCGGGTCAGCACGGCATCGTCGAAGCGCATTTGCTCCTCGACGATCTCCTGGCCGTCGGTATGCGCCGCCTCGAGCGCGAGGAACACGGTGTTCGGGCAGGCAAAGCGGTAGTGCATGGTGACGTCGACGTTGATGCGCATCCGGTATCCCTCTGGATCGAGTGTGGTCTGTCTGGGAGGCGTCCGTGCCTGGCCGTCCCGGGTCGGGACGGCTCCGCGAGTCGGCTGTCGCGACTGGCGGCGTATGCGACCGCCCGTAACTGCTGTGCAGCGCGGTTTCAACGAAAGATCCGCGTCTTTCGCACGCCCGGGGCGGGGTTTGCGGCCCATGCGGCGCAGTGTGCATCAAAAACCGGTTCGCTGCACACTTGCAGCCCGTGTGCAGCAAAGATATATTTGATGCACACAGACGCCGGGCAGGTCGGAGCCTCCATGCAGATCACGTCACATTCCCGCGCCGCGCAGGTGGCCTACCAGGACCTGCTGCGCCTGCATCTCGACGAGGCGGTCTCGGGTCTTGTCGGCAGCATCGAAGAGCGCCGGCGCAACGGCCGCACCTATCTCTACGACAAGTTCCGCATCGGCACCGAGATGAAAAGCCGCTACCTCGGCGAGGACAGCCCCGAGTTGCGGGCGCGGCTCGACCGGGCCGCCGCGCTCCGGGACGAATCGCGCGAGCGCGGCAAGCGGATGTCGCGGCTGGCCCGCACCCTGCGCGCCGAAGGCTTCGCGACCACCGACCGCGAAACCGGCTCGATGCTGCTGGCCTTCGCCCGCGCCGGCGTGTTCCGGCTGGGCGGCACGATGGTCGGCACCGGGGCCTATGCACTCTACCAGGGCGAGCTGGGGGTGCGCTTCGATTCCGACGAACTGGCGCAGACCGGCGACGTGGATTTCGCGAGCTTCGAGCGGCTCTCGGTCGCGCTTGGCGACACGGTCGAGGAGGCCCCCGGCGAGATCCTGCAGGCGCTGAAGTTCGACGCGGTGCCCGGTGTGCACGACCGGCAGGTCTGGAAATGGCGGCAGAGCCGGGGCGAGGCGATGGTCGAGTTCCTGACGCCCGCCTTCGGCGACGAGCGGGTCAAGCCCCTGCCCGCCCTCGGGGTCAGCGCGCAGGCGCTCAACTACCTGAATTTCCTGATCGCCGAGCCGATCCACGCGCTCGCGCTCTACCGCTCGGGGGTGCTGGTGCAGATCCCCCGCCCCGAACGCTTCGCGATCCACAAGCTTATCGTCGCCGACCGTCGGCGCGGTGGCCCGGCGCAGGCCAAGGCCCGCAAGGACAGGGCGCAGGCGGCGTTCCTCGTCGCGGTGCTGGCGGAGGACCGGCCAGACGATCTGGCCGAGGCCTACGAGGACGCGCAGTCACGCGGACCGCGCTGGCGCGAGCGGCTCGCGGCGAGCCTTGCGCGGATGCCCGAGACGCGCGACCGCCTCGCCGGCCTCGTCTGACCGCCCGGCACAGTCGGGAGAACGGGGCCGGACATGAGCCGGACATGACAAGGGCGCCGGTGCTACCGGCGCCCTCTGTCGTCGTGTCCGCTGATGCGGCCGACCTTGTCGCGGGCCTGACCTCAGGCCACGCGGGCCGCTTCGCGTGCGATGCGGCGGATGTCGGAGCGGCCGATGCCGATGTCGGCGAGGTCGCGGTCGGACAGCGCGCCCAGCTCACGCACGGTCTGGGTGTAGACGGCGCGGCGCGCACGGGCGGCGCGGCGGTCTTCGATGAAGCGGCTCAGGAAGGAGCCGTTGCCTTGGGTGGTCGGGAATGCGGTTGCGGTCATCTGTGCCATTTGTCACGTCCTTTGCATCTGACGGCCCCTCGTGGGCCAGTTTGTCTCGTCAGGAGCGCCGGTCCGGATCGTTTCGGGTAGCGCTATCATCCCTTTCGTTGACAGGGATATCGTCCCGATGCTGCAATTGCACAATGGACAGAATTCGAACCCCGCCATGCATTGTGGACATAGGCGGTGTCCGACGCCGAAACGGGCATGTTAGCGCAAGCGCGGGCGCCCGTTCGGCGCACTCCGATCGCTGGGACCAGCGGCCTTGCAGGGCGGCCCGTGCAGGCCCCGTCGGACAGGATCCGCCGTCGCGAACGGGCTTCCGCCCGCGCCTGCTTGCGCCGTTGCCGCCTTGGCCCTAACTCAAGGGCATGGCATCGAAAATCTTCGTCATGGAAACCCGCGAAAACGGCACCGGCCGGCTCTCTCTCAGCTTCCGCGGAGAGCGCGGCAGCGGCATCAGCCGGATTGCCTGCGACCTCACGCAGGACGACCTTCTGCAACTGGTGCTCTTCGCCGAGGCCAACGGCCTGCGCGACACGCTGGGCGACACCGGCCGCTCGGAACTGTTGCTGAACGGCCTCGTTCTCGACGACGACCCAACCCGGGGCGAGATCACCGTGCTGCGCAAGACCGGGTTTTCCGAGCAGACCGCCCGAGTCGGCCGCGACGTGTTCCAGGCCGAGATGGCGGGCGTGGTCGACATCTGCCTCGCCCGGGCGGAGGAGTCGAAGCACGGCGAGCGCCTGAAAGAGCTGATCGCCGCGTGCCCCCTGCCCGAGCAGTTGCAGGACCGTCTTGCGCCCGACGAGGCCGACGCGGTCCGGCACCGCCTGCACGAGATCGCCCTGCTGCTGCTGGCCGCGAACACGATGGAGCGCGGATCGCCGCTCGCCAGGCTGCTGCGCCGCAAGAAGGACCAGACCGAGGCCGAGCGGGAGGTCGCGGGGTTCGTGCGCTCGCTGGCCCTTGGCCTGCTGCCCCGCACCGAAAGCGCGCAGGCCTGAGCGGCGCAACCGCCCCGCATTGAGCCCCGCGACGACCAACATGGTAGCGTTATCGAAACGCACGGCCCCTGCCGTGCGTTGGGACAGCAAGCACAGCGTGACGGCGCATCCCGTCTTCGGTATGGACGGTTGAGACTCACTGCCGGCGGCGCGCCGCCGATGACCCCAGGAAGGAGACGACATGACTAGCGTTCTAGACCAGCTCAGGGAAATGACCGTGGTGGTTGCCGATACCGGCGAGGTCGCCGCGGTCAAGGCCTACAAGCCCGTGGACTGCACCACCAACCCCTCGCTCGTGCTCGGCGCGCTCAAGGATCCGGCGTCCGAAGAGCTGATCGAGCGCGAGATCGAGGCCGGCCGCAAGGCGGGCAAGTCGCCCGAGGCCGTGACCGCGACGCTGACCGTCGCCGTCGGCGCCGAGCTCACCAAGCTGGTGCCGGGCCGGGTGTCGACCGAGGTCGACGCGCGCCTTTCGTTCGACACCGAGGGCTCGCTTGCCCGCGCCCGCGAGATCATCGCCGATTACGCCGAGCGGGGCGTGTCCAAGGACCGCATCCTCATCAAGCTCGCCTCGACCTGGGAGGGCATCCGCGCGGCGGAGGTCCTGCAGAAGGAAGGCATCGACTGCAACCTGACGCTGCTGTTCTCGATGGCGCAGGCGGTGGCCTGTGCCGACGCCGGCGCCTACCTGATCTCGCCCTTCGTCGGCCGGATCACCGACTGGTACAAGGCCGCCGAGGGTGTCGAGAGCTACGCCCCCGACGAGGACCCGGGCGTCAAGTCCGTGCGCCGCATCTACGACTACTACAAGTCGAACGGCATCGAGACCGTGGTGATGGGTGCCTCCTTCCGCAACGTCGACCAGGTCAAGGCGCTGGCGGGCTGCGACAACCTCACCATCTCGCCGAAGCTGCTCGAGCAGCTCGACGCGGAAGAGGGCGAGCTGCCGCGCGCCCTGTCGCCCGAGACGGCGCAGGCCAGCGACAAGGTCAGCATGGACGAGCAGACCTTCCGCTGGGAGCTGAACAGCGACCCCATGGCCACCGAGAAGCTCGCCGAGGGCATCCGCAAGTTCGACGCCGACCACCAGGCGCTGATCTCGCTGGTCGCCGAGAAGATGGGCGCCTGATCGGCTCATCCCGGTTCTCATGATGACGGAGCGCACCCGCCGGGTGCGCTCCTTTTCGTTTGCGGACTGGTCGCGACCGCTCGGCCGCCCTCCTGCGAGCAAGGCAACCTTCCGCCGGCGCGTCATAGGAACCAAGCGAAAGCCGCGCCATCGTCGGACCGCCGGCTGGCAATGTGACCGTCGAACTCCTCGATTTATCCCGGCCAAGTCAGAAAGACCTCGCCACGCAGCCCCTTGCCCGACCAGTTCGCCGGTTCGGGGACAGCCCGGCGATGCGCGTGAGGCTGTGGCCTTGTCCCCGTGCGGGCCCTTGGCCCGGTCCGCAACCCCCATCGCGACAACGAGAAAGGGGCGCACCCGCAGGCACGCCCCTTCCGCCGTTCATGTCTCGCCGCTTACTGCTGCGGCAGGCGGTAGACCGAGACCATGTCGCCCACCGAGGGCTTCAGGATCGAGTTGCCGCCCGAGACGAAGGCCACGTATTGCGCGCCGTCGTGCTCGTAGACCGCCGGGTTCGAGACCGAGGGCGCCTCGGTGATGTCGCTCCAGAGCTCCTCGCCGGTCTCGAGGTCGTAGGCGCGGACCATGGCGTCCATCGTCGCCCCGATGAAGATCAGGCCGCCCCTGGTGATCGCCGGACCGCCGATGGTGGGCGAGCCCCAGCCCTCGGGCATGTAGAAGCCATAGCGCTGCGACATGCCGAAGGGACGCCGCCAGGCGATCTCGCCCGTGGTCATGTCGATGGCCGCGAGTTCACCGAACGGGGGTTCCCAGCAGGGCATGCCCCAGCGGTTCAGCGCGGTCTGCAGCGACATGCCGTAGGGCGCGCCGGTCTGCGGGTGGAACCCGCTTTCGCCGGGCCCGGCCTCGCCGTTGATCTCCTCGTATCGCTCGCGCTCGTAAAGCTGGATGTGCTGCACGACGTGGCTGAGGTTGACCACCGCGAGCTGCTTGTCGGGGTCGAAGCCCACGCCGCCCCATTGCACGACGCCCGCCGAGTTCGGGTAGGCCCCGGCTCCGGCGCCCTCGGTCGTCGGCGCGGTATACATGCCCTCGTAGACCATGTCGTCCCAGAGCTTCGAGCAGGCCCCGAAGGAGGCCACGTCGGCCAGCCACCAGACGTCGGGCAGCTTCGACTGGTCGAGCAGCGGCGCCGGTTTGGTCGGGAAGGGCTGGGTCTCGGCGTAGCGCTCACCCTCGATGTCGCCGGCAGGCACCGGGCGCTCCTCGATCGGCCAGACGTCCTCGCCGGTCTCGCGGTTCACCACGAAGAGGAAGCCCATCTTGGTGGCCTGCATCAGCGCCGGGATCTCCTCGCCGTCGACGGTGATGTCCATCAGCGTCGGCGCCGCGTTGATGTCGTAGTCCCAGATGTCGTGGTGCACCCACTGGCGCGACCAGATCACCTCGCCGGTCTCGACGTCGAGCGCGGTGGTCGAGGTGGCATAGGGGATGTCCTCGGTGCGGTTGCCGCCCCAGTAGTTCGGCGACGGCGAGGCCACCGGCAGGTAGACGATGCCGCGTTCCTCGTCGGCGCTCATCGCGGTCCAGACGTTGGCGGTGCCGGTCTTCTCGCGGATCTCCTCGGGGATCGTGTCGAAGGTCCATTCGAGCTCGCCGGTCTGCGCGTTCACCGAGAAGATCGACCCCGGAGGTGCTTCGGCCCAGTCCCAGTCGTTGCCGGCCCAGCCGATCACGACGTGATCGCCGACGATGGTCGGCGGCTGCAGCAGCGACAGCGGCCAGCGGTCGTTGACGGTGTTCCACTGGTTGACGTCGAGCACGCCGCCGTCGGCGAAGTTCTCGCACTGCTCGCCGGTGTCGGCATCGACCGCGAAGAGCCGCGCGTCCATGGTGCCGAGATAGACGATCTTCTGGCAGGCCTCGCCCTCGACGGGCTCGTCGGCTTCCCAGTATGCGACGCCGCGGTTCTTGAGCGCGGGCTGGGTCAGCGCCTCGAGCGTCGACTGGCTGTCGAAGGACCAGACTTCCTCGCCGGTCGCGGGATCGAGCGCGAGCACCCGGTAGAAGGGCGTGCCGATGTAGAGCAGGCCGTTGGCGTAGATCGGGGTCGCCGACCAGACGGTCGCCGGAAGGTCGCCAGAGCCGTCCGAGACGTCGCCGGTCTCGTAGCGCCACGCCAGTTCCATCTCGCCCACGTTCTCGGGGGTGATCTGGTCTAGCGGCGAATACTTGGCGCCGGAGACCTGGCCGTGGAAGCTCGGCCAGTCGGGGCCGGAAGCCGGAACGCGGGCATCCGAGGAGATGCGCGCCTGGCTGTTCGCCTCCTCGGCGGGGGCCTCCGGCTCGCTGTCGTCCTGGGCGGTCTCCTCGCCGGACCCGTTCGTGCCGTCCTGCTCGGCCGGGGCCGTGTCGGTCGCGGTGTCGCTGTCCGTCCCGGTTTCAGCGTCGGAACTTTCGGAAGGCGTGGACTCGTCGGAGGGGGCCGTCTCGGGCGTCTCTTCCGAGGTTGTTTCAGGCGCGGTGTCGGGCGCCGACTCCGGCGCGGTCTCTTCCTGCGCCGGGGCGGTGTCGGTAGGTTCGTCGCCCGTCGTGTCCTGCGCGAAGGCAGGCCCGGCGAGCAGCGCGATCAGCGCGGTGGAACGAAGCAGGGTGTTCATGCGGTATCTCCTTCGGGACCGGAGAGGGCGGCGAACCAGCCGATGGCGCAGACCGCGAGGGCGGCGAGCATGATCCACTGGTGCAGCAGCCATGCGGCGAGCGCCGTGAGCAGGATGCCGAGGGCGAGCAGGATCATCAGCACGACGCGGGCGCCGCGCGAGCCGGCCTTGACCATCAGCGCGCCGCCGATGAGCAGGCAGAGCGCGCCGAAGGCCGCGGCGAGCGGCCCCCAGACGCCGGTGACGCCGGTGAGCGGGACGAAATAGGCGTAGAGACCGCAGCCAATGGCCACGATCGCCGCCACCATGATGAGGGTGAGGCCCAGACGGTAGGACATGGAGAAGCTCCTCGTGAAAGGTGAGGCAGCGGGCCGCGCGTCATGCGCGACCCCGTCCCTTCGGAGGTTTAGGGCGGATCACGGCCGGGACAACTTTACGACAGTCTTTCGTGAGGTCAGCCCGGCGCCGGATCGGGGGTTTCAGCGCGTGTCGCGCGCCAGTGCATCGCGTGCGAAGGCCCCCAGCCGCGCGAGGGATTCGTCTCCGCGCGGCAGCACGTCGGGCCAGAGCTGGAACATGTGGAACTGCCCCGGGGTGACGCGCAGCCGCACGTCGACCCCGGCGAGCGCCGCGGCCCGGGCCAGCAGCAGGCTGTCGTCGAGCAAGATCTCGGCGCCCGCCGCCTCGAGGTGCAGCGGCGGCAGCCCCGAGAGGTCCGCGACCAGCGGCGAGACGTCCGGGTCGTCGGGCGGCATGCCGGGCATCGCCATGCGCGCGAGCTCGGCGTCGGTCGCGTCGTCGTTCATCAGGTCACCGTCGCGCCCGCGCGTGCTGCTCTGCCCGGTGCGGTCGGTGTTGGGCGAGGCCAGCGCCAGCCCCTCCACCCGGGTCCGCCGCGCCACCGCCAGCGCGAGGTGGCCGCCCGCGCTGTCGCCCCCCAGCACAACCGGGCCGCTTGCCGCGACGAAGGCGCGCGCATCCTCGAGCATCGCCGGCCAGGGCGCCTCGGGGGCCAGACGGTAGCGCGGCAGCAGGACGCGCAGGCCCTGCCGCGCGAGCGCGGTGGCGAGCACCAGGTGCGTCTCGGGAGCGCCGAAGACGTAGCCGCCGCCGTGGAACCAGACGAGCTCGGGCCCCTCCCCCACCGCGAGCGCCGACACGCCGCCGCGCTCGACGCGCTCGGCCATCGCCTCGGGCTGCCCGGAAGCGATGCGCCGGAACCCGTCCCGGCGCTCGGGAATGTCGCCGTCCATCGCGGTGTCGCGGATCAGCCCGCGCAGGTCTGCTTCGGTGTCGGGGCGTGTGGTCATCGCCGTGTCCTCTGGTGGGTGTCCCGACGCGACCTGCGCCGCTTCACGCAGACGTCAACCGCCGGGCCGCCGGAATACCCTCCCGTCACCGGAACAACCCGGGTCAGCGCACGTTCTCCTGCAAGCAAATCGAAAGGCATTCCCATGGACATGAAGATCAAGGGGCGGCTCGCGCTCATCAGCGGGGCCACCGGCGGGCTCGGTATGGCCACGGCACAGGCACTGGCCGAGGAGGGCGTGAAGCTCTTCCTGACCGATACCGATGGCGACAAGCTGGCCGATGCCGCGAAATCCGTCGGTGACGCGGTGGTCGGGCATCGCGCGGCAGACCTCACGCTGCAGGACGAGGTGCAGGCGCTGGCGGACGAGGCCGCGGGCCATGGCGGCGTCGACATCCTCGTGCACATGGCCGGCATCACCGGCGCCAAGGGCGATCCGCTCGAGATGAAATTCGACGACTGGTTCAGCTGCTGGAACACCAACTTCATGTCCGGCGTGCGCATGACGCAGGCGCTTGTGCCCGCCATGGTCGACCAGGGCTGGGGCCGGGTGGTCTTCGTCACCTCCGAGAACGCCGTGCAGCCCTACCCCGACGAGGCCGTCTACAACGCCTCGAAGGCGGCGCTGCTGAGCTACACCAAGGCGCTGTCGCTGCCCTACGGGCCCAGGGGCGTGCTGGTGAACTCGGTGATGCCCGCCTTCATCGAAAGCCCGATGACCGACGGCATGATGGACAAGCGCGCCGAAGCCGAGGGCGTGTCGAAAGAAAAGGCGATCAAGGGCTTCCTCGACGAGGAACGCCCCTACCTGTCCCTCAAGCGGCGCGGCAAGCCCGAAGAGGTCGCCGCCGCCGTTACCCTGCTCTGCTCGGACCGGGCGAGCTTCACCAACGGCTCCGCATGGCGCGTCGATGGCGGCGCGGTTGCGGCAATCAACACCTGAGGAGGCCGAGATGACCGACCAACCGAAGATTCCCGCCCAGGCGCAGGACAAGATGCCCGCCGACGAGCACAAGATGACCCCGCGCCCGGACTATGCGCCGCGCCACCCCGGCGTCGGCAAGCTCAAGGGCAAGGTCGCGCTGGTCACCGGCGGCGACAGCGGCATCGGCCGCGCTGTGTCGGTGCTCTTCGCCCGCGAAGGGGCGAAGGTGGCCATCGCCTATCTCGACGAGGACACCGACGCGCAGGAGACCGCGAAACTCGTGGAGGACGAGGGCTCGGAAGCGCTGCTCATCCCCGGCGATCTCGGCGGCAAGGCGCATTGCGAGGAGGTCGCAGCGACCGTCGTGGGCCATTTCGGCCAGCTCGACATCGTTGTGAACAACGCCGCCCAGCAGTGGATCGACGAGGATTTCGCCAACTTCCCCGAGGAGAAGCTGCGCCGGATCATCGCCAGCAACATCTACGGGCCGATGTTCATGACGCAGGCGGCGCTGCCGCATCTCGGCGACGGCGCGAGCATCATCAACACCACCTCGGTCAACGCCTACAAGGGCAACGACTCGCTCATCACCTATTCGACCACGCGCGGCGCCACGCTGGCCTTCACCCGGTCGATGGCGCAGACGCTGGCCGAGCGGGGCATCCGCGTCAACGCGGTGGCGCCGGGGCCGATCTGGACGCCCTTCATCCCGGGCTCGATGCCCCCCGAGAAGGTCGAGGACTTCGGCCAGAAGCAGTTGATGGGCCGCGCCGGCCAGCCGTGGGAGGTGGCAACCGCCTACCTGTTCCTCGCCTCGTCCGACGGCAACTACTACACCGGCCAGTGCCTGCATCCCAACGGCGGGGCCATCGTCGGTGCCTGACCGGCTGGTGAACCCGGCGATCTACGAGATCTACCCCCGCTCGTTCCACGACAGCACCGGGTCGGGCGAGGGCGATCTGAACGGGATCACCGGGAAGCTCGAACACGTGCGCGACCTTGGCGTCGACGCGATCTGGCTCGCCCCCTTCTACCCGTCGCCAAGGGTGGACGGGGGTTACGACGTGCGCGACCACCGCGCCGTCGATCCCCGCCTGGGCTCGCTCGAGGATTTCGACAGGCTGCTCGCCCGCGCCCACGAGCTCGGGCTCGCGGTGCTGATCGACATGGTGTTCAAGCACACCAGCGTCGACCACACGTGGTTCCGCGCCGCGCTCGACGGCGATACGGAGGCCGCCGCGCGCTACGTCTTCCGCGACCCGAAACCGGACGGCACGCCGCCGACCAACTGGATCGGCTACTTCGGCACGCCGGCGTGGAGCTGGGCGCACCAGCGCCAGCAATACTACCTGCACGAATACCACCGCGGGCAGCCCTCGGTGAACCACCGCAACCCCGAGGTCATGGCCGAACAACAGGCGATCATGGCGTTCTGGAAGGCGCGCGGCGTCGACGGTTTCCGTTTCGACGCCGTCACCTCGTGGTTCCACGACGAGAAGCTGCGCGACAATCCCGCCGCCGCGCCCGAGGACCGGCCCCGCATCGACGGGCTGCCGCATTCGCCCTACAACCGCCAGCGCCACCGGCGCGACATGCAGGAGGGCGAAGGCCGCGATCGCATGACGCTGATCCGGGAATGGGCCGGCGACGAAATGTTCCTGATCGGCGAGAACAACTTCGGCCTCGCCTCGGTCGAGATTTCGCAGGGCTACACCGGTCCGGGGCGGCTCGATGCCTGCTACACCACCGACACCGTGCGCTGTGGCACCTCGCCCAGACTGTGGAGCGCCATGCTCGACAAGACAAACGGCACGTGGCGCCTGCCGTGGTGGTTCTCGAGCCACGACCAGGCCCGCGCCACGACCCGGCTCTGGGACGACCACCCCGGCGCGCCCGCCTTCCTCGCCGCGCTTCTGGCGGTGCTGCCGGGCAGCGTGATGATCTACCAGGGCGAAGAGCTGGGCCTGCCGCAGCCCGACGTGCGCCGGGCGGAGTCGGAAGATCCCTTCGACCGGGCCTTCTGGCCCGACGGCCCGGGCCGCAGCGGCGCCCGCGTGCCGATCCCGTGGGACGAGACGCCCGAGACCTTCGGCTTCACCCGTGGCACGCCCTGGCTACCGATGCGCTGGCTCGAGGGCATCTCGGTCCGCGCGCAGGAGGGCTCGGAGACGAGCACGCTCGCCCGCTACCGCGCCGCGCTGCGCATCCGCCGCGACCACGGGCTCGCCAGCCCGCGCGAGCTGACCCACAGGCAGGAGGGCCGGCGCCTGCAGCTGACCGCGCACACAGAGGTTTCAACGATCGAGGCGGTATTCGACTTCGACGACCTCACCTTCGAGATCCGTACCGGCGAGACGGTGCTGATGTCCGACGCCTGCCGCACCCCGGGTGCGCGGCGGGCGGGTTAAGGCTCTCCCGGCGAGCGCTGCCCACCTCCGCGCTCCCCCGTCAGTGCGTGGGCGACACGACCTCTGAGCGGGCAGCGCGGGGCCTGTCGGGAACCCCGGCCGCGCATCGGTGTTTGACCTTTACCCCGGTTTCAGCCGGCGGTGCGCGAACGTCACGAAAAGGGATATCACGATGACAGGCGAAACCTCCTGGGCCGACCGCCCGTCCGAGTTGCACCGCGGCGACTGGAAGGCCGCGGCGCTGCGTGTCAAGGATGGCGTGACCGAGGATCGGCTCAGCCTCATCGCCGCGGGGGTCGCCTTCTTCGGACTGCTCGCGATCTTTCCCGCGATCACCGCCCTGATGGCGATCGCCGGCATGGTGCTGTCGCCCGGCGACGTGACCGACCAGATCCAGCAGATCTCGGCGGTTCTGCCGCAGCGCGCGGCCGAAATCCTGATCGACCAGGCCAAGAGCGTGGCGGGAAGCGACCAGGGCGGGCTCGGGCTTGCCGCGATCCTCGGTATCCTGCTCGCGCTCTATTCCGCCTCGACCGGGGTCGGCAACCTGATCCAGGGACTCAACGTCGCCTACGAGCGGCGCGAGACGCGCGGCTTCATCAAGCTCAAGCTGATCACCATCGTGATGACCCTGCTGCTCATCGTCGGCGTCGTGGTGGCACTGGCAGCGGTGCTTGTCCTGCCCGGGCTGCTCGCGGTGATGCAGCTCGGAGAGACGGTCGAAAGCGTGGTCTGGGTGCTGCGCTGGGTCGTCCTGCTGGGGTCCACCGTGGTGGCGATCGGCGTGATCTACCACTACGGCCCCGACCGCCGCGCGCCGCGCTGGCGCTGGGTGACGCCGGGCGCGGCCATCGCCTGCCTGCTCTGGCTCGCAGCCTCCATCGGCTTCTCGGTCTATGCCGAGAACTTCGGCAGCTACCAGGAGACCTTCGGCTCGCTCGCCGGGGTGGTGATCCTGCTGTTCTGGCTCTGGATCTCGGCCTTCGTGGTGCTGCTCGGGGGCAAGATCAACGCGGCTCTCGAAGAGCGCACCGACGCGGACACCAGCAAAGGGAGCGAGGAAAAATGACGGCGCAGGACGCATCCGCAGGCAGATCGGGCAACCGCGACGCGCGTCCGACTCGCGGCCCCGGCGCCATCCCGGCCATGGTCGACCGGCTCTACGAGCTTGCCGAAGAGCGCGAGTGCATCAGCCTCGGGGAACTCGTCCGCACCATCGGCGCGCAGGGGCATTCCCCGCTGCTCATGGTCTGCGCGCTGCTCATGGTGCTGCCGACCGGCATGATCCCGGGCATCGGTGGCGCGCTCGGTCTGATCGTGGCGATCATCGGCCTGCAGATGCTGCGCGGACGCAGCGGCATCTGGCTGCCGAAGATGTTCGCCAAGCGCGAGTTCACCGCCGAGCACATCCGAAAGCTCGCGGAATGGATCAGGCCGCACTCGGAGAGGGTCCACCGGCACATGCGGATGCGCGCGGAATGGCTGGCACAGGGATCGGTGTCGCTGTCGGTGGTCGCGGTCATCCTGATGATCTCGGGCGGCTCGCTCGTCGTGCTCGGCGCGATCCCGGTGGCAACGCCGCTGATGGGGCTTCCGGTCGCGCTCTACGCCCTCGGCATCCTCGCACGCGACGGCGTCGTGGTAGGCATCGCGCATGTGCTTGTCGTCGCCGTGAGCGCACTCGGCTTCTACATCCAGTTGAGTGGCTGAGCGCCTCCCCTCCCCCCTTCGGTGAGGTTCCGGAAGGCGGCCTGTGTGAGTCGCCCGCATGGACAAGCGACCGTGCGGCGCTAGCTCTGCGACAAAACAGCCCACCAAGCCATCGCAGCCAGGGAGGAACGCATGGTCTCTTTCGAACTCAACGGGAAGCAGGTGTCGGTCGACGTGCCCGACGACACGCCGCTGCTCTGGGTCCTGCGCGACGAATTGCGGATGACCGGAACCAAGTTCGGCTGCGGGGTCGCGCAATGCGGCGCCTGCACCGTGATGATGAACGGCATGACCCGCCGGTCCTGCGTGACCCCGATCTCGACGGTCGAGGGGTCCTACGTCACCACCATCGAGGGCGTCGACGGCCCCGAGGCCAAGGCCGTTCAGGAGGCCTGGGAAGGTCTCGACGTGCCGCAGTGCGGCTGGTGCCAGTCGGGCCAGGTGATGAGCGCCGCGGCGCTTCTGCGCGAGGTTCCGAAACCCAGCGACGAGGACATCGACAACGCCATGGCGGGCAACGTCTGCCGCTGCGCCACCTACGTCCGCATCCGCCAGGCGATCCACGACGCCGCCGACAAGCTGGAGGGCTGAGCCATGACCAAGCAGCTATCGCGCCGCAACTTCCTCGCCTCGTCGGCGGGGCTCGTCATCGGCATGTCGCTCCCGCTCGCCGCACGGGCGCAGTCGGGTGCCGCCGCCGCGCTGGAATCGGGGGCCACCGATGATGCCGGCTTCGCCCCCAACGCCTTTGTCCGCGTCGCCCCCGACGACACGGTGACGGTCATCATCAAGCACATCGAGTTCGGACAGGGCCCCTACACCGGCCTGTCGACGCTGGTGGCCGAGGAAATGGACGCCGACTGGTCGCAGATGCGGGCCGAGAGCGCGCCGGCCAACAACGAGCTCTACAAGAACCTCGCCTTCGGGATGCAGGGCACCGGCGGCTCGACCGCCATGGCCAACAGCTACATGCAGATGCGCAAGGCCGGCGCCGCCGCGCGGGCGATGCTCGTCGCCGCCGCCGCCGAGGAATGGGGCGTGCCCGCCGGGGAGATCACCGTCGAGAAGGGCAGGATCTCGCACGGCTCCGGCAAGTCGTCGGGCTTCGGAGCGCTGGCCCAGAAGGCCGCCGGCATGACCCCGCCCGAGGACCCGCAGGTGAAGTCCGCCGACCAGTTCACCCTGATCGGCACCGACCTGCCCAAGCTCGACACCCGAGCCAAGACCAACGGCACGGCGACCTTCAGCCTCGACGTCTACCGCGAGGGCATGCAGACCGTGGTGGTCGCCCGCCCGCGCAAGCTGGGCGCGACGGTTGCCTCCTTCGATGACGCCGACGCGATGAACGTCACGGGCGTGCGGGCGGTGAGGCAGATCCCGCAGGGTGTGGCGGTCTACGCCGACAGCACCTTTGCCGCGATCAGCGGTCGCAACGCGCTCAAGATCGAATGGGACGAAAGCGGCGCCGAGACCCGCTCTTCCGACCAGATCTACGCCGATTTCGCCAAGGCCGCCGAGGACGGCGGACAGGATGCCGAGATGCTCGGCAACGGCGCCGCCGACATCGAGGGCGCGGCGCAGGTCATCGAGGCAGAGTTCCGCTTTCCCTATCTCGCCCATGCGCCGATGGAGCCGCTCGACGGCGTGATCGAGGTTCGCGAGGACGGGGCCGAGGCCTGGATGGGCTCGCAGTTTCCGGCGCTCGACAAGCCGGCCATCGCCAAGGCGCTGGGGCTCGACGCCGGGGCGGTCGCGGTCAACGTGATGCTCGCCGGTGGCAGCTTCGGCCGGCGCGCGCAGGACACCGCGCATTTTGCCTCGGAGCTGGGCGAGGTCGCCAAGGCCGGCGGCCCCGGCACCTACAAGCTGCTCTGGACCCGTGAAGACGACCTGCACGGCGGCTACTACCGCCCGCTCACCATCCACAGGATGCGCGCCGGCATCGACGGCGACGGCAATCTGCTCGGCTGGGAAGACGTGATCGTGAACCAGTCGATCATGGCGGGCGGCCCGATGGCGCAGATGATGCAGGACGGCATGGACCCGACCTCCTACGAGGGCTCGACCAAGATGCCTTACGACCTGGCCAACGCCCGCGTCGGCTGGGTGCAGCAGGAAAGCCCGGTCACCGTGCTGTGGTGGCGCTCGGTCGGCCACACCCACACCGGCTATGCCACCGAGGTGTTCCTCGACATGGTGCTGGAGGCGCAGGGCAAGGACCCGGTGCAGGGCCGGCTCGACCTGCTGAAGTCCGACAGGGGCCGTGATCGCGGGGTGCTCGAGAAGGTGGCCGAAATGGCCGGCTGGGACGGCACCAGGGTCAAGGGCGACAAGGCCTATGGCGTCGCCGTCCACGAGAGCTTCGAGACCTACGTGGCGCAGATCGCCGAGGTGTCGGACGAAGGTGGCATGCCCAAGGTGCACCGGGTCTGGTGCGCGGTCGACTGCGGCGTCGCGGTCAACCCCAACGTGATCCGCGCGCAGATGGAGGGTGGCGTGGGCTTCGGCCTCGGCACCGTGCTCTTCGACGAGATCACGCTTGGCGAGGGCGGCACCGTGCAGCAGTCGAACTTCGACAGCTACCGGATGCTGCGCATCCACGAGATGCCCGAGGTGACGGTCGAGATCATCGCCTCGGACGCCGACCCCACCGGCGTGGGCGAGCCGGGGCTGCCGCCCATCGGCCCGGCCGTCGCCAACGCCTGGCGCGCGCTCACCGGCAAATCGGTGACCACCCTTCCCTTCTCCAAGTCCGCGGAGGCCTGATCCATGCGCAAGACCCTTATCCTGGCCGCGATGCTCGTCGCGGCCCCGGCCCTTGCCGACACCGTGAACGGTCTGCGCACCGTCGACGAGTTCGAGGGCATCGAGGCCGAGTCCGAGCGTTCGGTCGCCTATTTCGACGAGATGCTGAAGGTGATCCAGCACCCGCGCTGTCTGAACTGCCACCCGGTCGACAACAGCCCCCGGCAGGGCATGGAGATGCAGATGCACGAGCCGCCGGTGGTCCGGGGCGCCAATGACTTCGGCGCGCCGGGGATGCGCTGCACCACCTGCCACGGCACCGAGAACGTCGAGTTCACCACCAAGGAGGGCTCGATCCCGGGCCACGAGCCATGGCAGCTCGCACCGCTCGAGACCGGCTGGATCGGCAAGAGCGCCGCCGAGATCTGCGCCCAGCTCAAGGACCCCGAGCGCAACGGCGGCCGCAGCATGGCGGAGCTGCACGAGCACAACGCCGAGGACGGGCTGGTCGGCTGGGGCTGGCACCCCGGCGAGGGCCGCGAACCGGCGCCGGGCTCGCAGGAGATCTTCGGCGAGCTGACCAAGGCCTGGATCGACACCGGCTCGGCCTGCCCCGCGTCCTGAGCGGGTGACGGGCAGCTGCTTCCAGGCAGAGCGCCCTGCCCGAGCCTGATATGCGAAACCGCCCCCGCAACTCTTTGCGGGGGCGGTTCTTGTTCATGATAACACGCGCCAGCGCGGATCGTGTCACGACGCGGCAGCGCGGAACAAAGGCCGAAGGCCGCCGCGCATCGCCGGGCCGCCCCCCGGACCGGCGATTTGGGCGGGCTTGGCGCTCAGCTTCGAGGGTTTCCGGACCTGGCAGGGATAAATCGAGGGATTCCGAGCGCCGTTCGCCAGTCCGCGGCCCGACGCCGCGCGGCTCCCTCAAGCGTCGGGAGGTGTCGGATGCTGCCGGGGGCGTCAATGCAATGTCTTGCCCGCCCCCCTCTCAGCCCGCCGAGCGCGCCGCCCGCAGGAACACCGGGATGAGCCCCAGCAGGATCACGATCCGCGCGAAGTGATGCGCCGCGACGAAGGCCGGGTCGTAGCCGAGCGCGAGACCGATCGCCGCCATCGCCTCGACTCCGCCGGGCGCGTAGGCGATCAGCACCTGCCCGATGGGCAGCCCGGTGACCGTCCAGGTCAGCAGCGCGAAAACCACCGCCATGCCGAGCGCCACACCTACGACGACGACGCCCGCCCAGCCGAGCCGGAGCGCCGAGCGCAGGTCGATGCGGCTGATCCGCGTGCCGACCGCGGCGCCGGTCATGGTGAAGCCGAGGAAGATCATCCACGGCGGCGCGGCCCCGTGCAGAAGCCCCGTGGCATGGACCGAGCCGCTCAGCAGGATGCCCGTCAGCAGGCAGGCCGCCGAGATGCCACGCGCTCCGGCGAAGCGACCGAGCGGCAGCCCGATGACGAGAAGCAGCGCCAGCCCCCAGAGCGGCATGATCTCGCGGGCCGGCCCCCCTGCCCCACCCGGTGCGTCGACGAGGGCCGCCAGCGGCGGCACGAGGGTGACGAGGATCACCAGCCGCATCAGCTGGAGGATCATCACCGCCGCCGGGTCGCCCCGGCCCTCGGCGGCGATGGCCACCGCGTTCGACATGGTGCCGGGCGAGCTCGCGAGCACCGCCGTCTCGCGGTCGATGCCGAAAACGCGGGTCAGCAGCCACGAGCTTACCGCCATGGTCGCGACCAGCCCGATGGCGAGCCCGGCAAGGCTCACCGACCAGCCCGGCAGATGCGGCACGACCGAGCTGTCGATGCCCGAGCCGAGCGAGATGCCGATGATGAGGAAGGCGATGTCGCGGGCCAGCACCGGAACGTGCACCGCCTGCCCCACCGCAGAGACCATCGCGACCGCCAGCAGCGCCCCGATGAGCGACCCGGCCGGAATGCCTGCGAGGGCGGCCAGAGCCGCCCCCGCGAGCGCGGCGGTGAAGGTCACCGCCGCGGTTCTTGCTTCAGTGCCGGTCATTACCGGCCCCGTCATGCCACATCATCGCCCTCGGCGTTGCGGGTGCGGGCCCGCCGACCCATCCAGATCGGAAGGATCACCACAACGAGTGCCAGCACGTAGAGCAGGATGCTCTTCCAGTTCGAGACGAGGATGCCCCAGTCGCCGCCCGAGATCGAGAGGGACCGGCGAAGATTGTCCTCGAACAGGCCTCCCAGCACGAAGCCGAGGATGACCGGCGCGAGCGAGAAATCCATCTTCCGCAGGAACCAGCCGAAGACCCCGAGCGCGGTGATCATCATCAGGTCGTGCGGGTTGCCGACGATGGTATAGATGCCGATGAAGGCGAGGATCGCGATCAGCGGCGTCAGGTAGTGCTGCGGGATCGTCAGCATCCGGGCGAAGAGCCCGACCAGCGGCAGGTTGATGACCAGCAGCGCCACGTTGCCGATGTACATCGAAGCGACGAGCCCCCATGCCACCTCGGGACGCTGGGTGAACATGGTCGGACCGGGCTGGATGTTGAACATCAGCAGCGCGCCGAGAAGGATCGCCGTGGTGCCCGAGCCGGGGATGCCCAGCGTGAGCATCGGCACCATCGCGCCGCCCGCTGCCGCGTTGTTGGCCGCTTCGGGCGCCGCGAGGCCGCGCGGGTCGCCGTTTCCGAAGGTGCCTTCGGTGTCGGACACGCGCTTCTCGGTGCCATAGGCCACGGCCGAGGCGACCGAGGCACCGGTGCCGGGCAGGATGCCGATGAAGAAGCCGATGACCGACGAGCGCACGATGGTCCACTTGGCCAGCGCGAGGTCCGACATCTTCACGAAGCTCTTGTCCACGGGCAGCGACTTCAGCGTGCCGCGGGCCTGGTGCTCGACCAGCGTCAGCAGTTCCGCCATGCCGAAGAGACCCACGACGACGATCAGGAAGTCGATGCCTGCAAGGATGTCGGGAATGCCGAAGGTGTAGCGCGCGACACCGGTGTTGGCGTCGAGGCCGATGGTCGCAAGCATCAGGCCGATGGTCGCGCCGAGCAGCGTCTTCACGGTGCTCTTGCCGACGAGCGAGGCGAGCGATGCGAAGGCGAAGACCATCAGCGCGACGTAGTCGGCGGGCCCGAAGGTCACCGCGAACTTGGCCAGCGCCGGGGCGAAGAGCGACATCAGGATCACCGCGAAGGTGCCGCCGATGAACGAGGCGACCGCCGAGAGCGACAGCGCCCGCCCGGCCTGCCCGGCCCTGGCCATCGGGTTGCCGTCGAGCGTGGTCATCACCGCGCCCGCGTCGCCCGGCACGTTGAGCAGGATCGACGAGATCCGGCCGCCGTATTCGGCGCCGTAATAGATGCCGGCGAGCAGGATCAGCGCCGCCTCGGGCTGGAAGCCGAGACCGTAGGCGATGGGCAGCAGGATCGCCACGCCGTTGATGGGGCCGAGCCCCGGGAGCGCGCCGATCAGGGTGCCGACGAAGCAGCCGACCAGCACGAGCATGAGGTTGAACGGGTCGAGCGCGACCGCGAAGCCGGTCCCGAGACCGGAAAGAACCGCGTCCATCAGTTGCCTCCTTCCTGGTCTGCCGTCGTCGCCTCGAGCAGATACTCGATCAGGGCGCCCTCGGGCAGGTTGAGGTCCATGAGCGTCACGCAGAGCAGCCAGCCGAAGATGCCGGCGGCGACGCCGAAGCCCAGGGCGCGCAGTTTCGGTGCGCCCAGCATCAGCGCCATCAGCGTGCCGAAGAGAATGGTCGAGAGCACGAAGCCCAGTGGTTCGTAGAGATCGCCGTAGGCGAGCAGCATCACCACCGCGGTGGCGAGCCGGAACCAGACGCGCTTCGTGACGTCGAGACGATTGGTGTCGGGCTTCCAGAGGATGCCCAGCAGGCACAGGATCGCGACGACCGAGAGGATTTGCGGCCAGCTTTCGGGGCCGAGCGGGTCATACTGGAACGGGGCGCTGATGACGGTGAAGGCGATCACCGCGTAGCCGATGGACACGGCCAGCAGAACCGCCGCGAAGATGCGGTCGGCCATGGGAAACCTCCTGTGTGTCGGAATGTGGGAAAGTCGTATCTGCCGCGAGGGCCGCCCCCGGAACCCGGAGACGGCCCTGCGGGAGAGAGCGGGTTTACTGGATGAGACCCGCTTCGGTGGCGATGGTGCGAAGCTCGCCCATCGTCGTGTTGATCGAGCTGGTCAGCTCTTCGCCGGACATGTTGAGCGGCAGCAGGCCACGCTCGTTCTGGACCTTGGCGAATTCCTCGGTTGCGTAGGCGGCCTCGAAGGCGTCGACCCATTTCTGGTAGTCGGCGTCGGAGACGTCCTTGCCCATGTAGAAGCCGCGCATGATCGTCCACTCGACGTCGTAGCCCTCTTCCTTGGCGGTCGGGATCTCGTCGAAGGGCGCGTCGAGGCGCTCGGGCGCGAGGGTCGCGAGGATCTTCATGTCGCCGCTCTCGAGGTAGGGCACCATCTCGCCGACGTCGCCGGTGTAGACCTCGATCGAGCCGCCGAGCAGTGCCGCGATGGCATCGCCGCCGCCGTCGAAGGCGACGTAGCGCATCTGCATGGGCGTGCCGCCCGCCTCGCGCATCAGCAGCGCGCCCTTCATCCAGTCCTGCGAGCCGACCGAGCCGCCGGCGCCCACGACCACCGACTGCGGGTCGGAGGCGAGGTCATCCATCACGTCCTTGAGCGAGTTGTACTCGCTGTCGGCGGACACGACCACGGCGCCAAAGTCGGCACCTGCGGTCGCGAGCCAGCGCACATCGTTCTCGTCGAACTCGCCGTACTTGCCGAGGATGATGTTCAGCAGCGACCCGGTCGACCAGGCGACGATCGCCGAGCCGTCATCGGTGCGGTTGGTGTTGAACTGGTTGAAGGCCACGGCGCCGATGCCGCCGGGCATGAAGGTGACCTGCACGGGCTCGGAGACATGCGGCTCGAGGCCGGTCTGCGCCACGCGGCAGGTCAGGTCGAAGCCACCGCCGGGGTTCGCGGGCGCAACGCACTCGGGGTTGTCGATCTCGCTCTGGGCGAAGACCGGGGTGCCGAGGCCGAGCGCGCACACGAAGGCCGTGGTGATGTGGGTAATTTTCATGAGATCCTCCCGTAAGTCATGGCGCCGTCTGGCGCGACGCATCTTATCGGGTACGGACGCTGTGCTTTTCCTGACTCGAAACTGACAGGACACTGACACGTCCCGCAACATCTATGCGCAGCGGGTGAACTTGAGTAATCCTGCGGCAATGAGGATGCTGCTTGTGGAAGACAACGACGAACTCGCGGAGACGATCCTGGATCGCCTGCGCAGCGAGGGGCATTCGGTCGACCGCGAGAGCGACGGCAACGAGGCCAACGCGCTGCTGCGCTTCGCCGCCTTCGACATCGTGCTGCTCGACATCAACCTGCCCGGCCGCAGCGGCTACGACGTGCTGCGCTCGATGCGCTCGCGCGGGGACCAGACGCCGGTGATCGTGCTCACCGCCCGCAGCGAGATCGACGACCGGATCATCGGGCTCGATGCCGGCGCCGACGACTACATGGTCAAGCCCTTCGACTTCCGCGAGTTGTCGGCCCGCTGCCGGGTGCTCGCCCGCCGCCGCGCCGGCGCGTCGAGCAACGTCTTCACCGCCGGACCCTTCAGCTTCGACCGGGCCGCCAAGCAGGCGCGGCTCGGCGAGCAGACCATCGACCTGCGCGCCCGCGAGATCCAGATGCTCGAGATCATGGTCGACAACCTCGGGCGGATGCTCACCAAGGAAGAGGTGGCCGACAAGCTCTATTCCTTCGACGAGACCCCCAGCCTGAACGCGGTCGAGCAGATCCTGACCCGGCTGCGCCGCAAGCTCGAGGGCACGCCGCTGGTCATCAAGACCGTGCGCGGGCTGGGCTACCTTCCCTATGTCGCGGACGATGACTGACCTGCGCGCCCATTCGCTCAAGCGGCGGCTTCTGGTCAGCATGGCAGCGGGCTTCGGGGCCCTGCTGCTGATCATCTCGATCCTGCTGTGGAACTACGCGCGCGACGCCTCGAACCGGACCTTCGACCTGCTGCTCGCGGGGGCGGCGCTGTCGGTGCTGGAACGGGTGTCCTACAACACCGACGGGCCGACGGTGGACCTGCCGCAGTCGGCCATGGACATCCTTGCGCTCGCCGCCGACGACCGGATCGTCTATCGCGTGTTCTCGCCGAAATACGGCGAGCTCACCGGCATGGCCGATCTGCCCCTGCCCGACACGTCCGGCCCCTCGGCCGAGCCGGTGTTCTACAACGCCGATCTCGACGAGGGCTTCCGCTTCGTGCTGCAGGGCCGCCAGATCACCTCGAGCGCCGGGCGCGAGTGGGTCTTCGTCCAGATGGGCCAGACGCTGAACGCCCGCAAGGACCAGCAGTTGTCGCTGTTTCTGAACGGCATGGGCGGGCTCGCCGTGGTGTCGCTGATCGGGCTGGGCTTCGTCTGGCTGGCGATCCGGGCATCGCTCGCCCCGCTGCACCAGATCGCCGACACGCTGCTTGCCCGGTCGCCGCGTGACCTGTCGCCGATCGAGGGCGACCCGCCGCAGGAAATCTCGGGGCTCTTCCAGGCGATCAACGGCTTCATCGCGCAGCTCGGACGCAACCGCGCGCTGACCGAGCGTTTCATCGCGGATGTCGCGCACCAGACCCGCACCTCGCTCTCGGCGCTGCAGGGCCAGCTGGCGCTCGCCTCCGATGCCGAGACCCCCGAGGCGCTGCGCGAACGGCTGGGGCGGACCTCGGCGCAGGCCGAGCGGACGGTGCGTCTGACCAACCAGCTCCTGTCGAACGCCATGGTCTCGCACCGCTCGGAAGAGGCGCAGCTCGAGCCGCTGGACCTGCGCCCGCTGGTCCGCAACACGCTGGCCGAACTGCTGCGCGAGCGGCGGCTGCGCAAGGCGACGCTGTCGTTCGACGATGCCGGCCTGCCCGACGGGCGGGGGCGCATCCGGGGAGACGCCATTTCGATCCGCGAGGCGCTGCGCAACCTGATCGACAACGCCATCCGTCACGGCGGCGAGGACAACACCATCGTGATCCGGCTCGATGGCGACGAGACCACGATCACGCTCACCGTCTCGGACGCCGGCCCCGGCATCGCCCCCGCCGACCGGCTGCGTGCGACCGAGCGATTCACCTCGATCAACCGGGCGACGGCGGGCTCGGGGCTGGGGCTCGCGATCGTCCGGTCGGTGGCCGAGGGCCACGACGCGCGGCTGACGCTCGGCACCTCGCGGCTTGGCGGGCTTCGCGCCTCGATCCTGTTCCGGCGGCTGGCGGTGATGCTGCTCGCGGGGCTCCTGGCCCTGATCGCAGCCCCGCGCGCGGAGGCCGACGAGCTTCTCGTCCACGCCGCCACCGATCCCGCCGCCATGCGCCCGCTGATCGAGGCATTCGAGGCCCGCAACCCGGCCGTCGACGTGGTCTACCACGATTACCAGACCGTCGATCTCTACCAGGAACTTCTCGATCCCTCGCCCGAGACGGTGCCGGATCTCGTGATTTCCTCGGCGATGGACCTTCAGGTCGACCTCGTGAACCGCGGTCTTGCGCACCGGCTGCGCGTTCCGCAAGCATGGCAGCCGCCGGAATGGGCCTCGTGGCGATCCGAGCTTTTCGGCTTCACCTTCGAGCCCGCCGCGATCCTCTACGACCGGCGGGTGCTGCCCGAGTCGAACCTGCCAACCAGCCACCGCGACCTGTCGAGCTTCATCCGCGATCACGAGGACGAGCTGCGCGGCAAGATCGGCGGCTACGACCTGCGGCGCTCCGGCATCGGCTACCTGTTCGCCACGCAGGACACGATCCAGAGCGTGCAGGCGCAGCGGCTGATGGAGGTATTGGGCCGCGCCAACATCCGCACCTTCAACACCACGGCGAGCATGGTTCAGGCCACGCGCGAGGGCCGGATCTGCATGGCGCTGAACATCATCAGCTCCTACGCCATGGCGCTGGTCGCCGACGATCCGAACATCGGGGTGCATTTCCTCGACGACTACAATCTCGTGATGACCCGCAGCGCCTTTGTTCCCAGGGGCGCGCGCAACCCGGTGCGCGCCGAGGCCTTCATCGGCTTCCTGCTGTCACCCGAGGGGCAGGCGATCCTCGACGCCGAGACACCGCTGTTCTCGCTGATGCCCCCGGCGGGCGGCCTGACCCCGCCGGCGCTGCCGATGCCGCGCAGCTCGACCAACTTCCTGCCGATCCGGCTGGGCCCCAGCCTGCTGACCTTTCTGGACCGCATCAAGCGCGAGGACTTCCTGCGCAACTGGGATTCGACCCTGATGGGCGATCCCGGCCCCTGAGGCCCTGAGCCCCCTGCCCTGCCCTGTCGTCGGTCAGCGGCCCGGCACGCTTGACGTGCGCCGGCTCTCCGTGCGAGCCAGTGGGCAGAAGCGACAGGGGCGCCCGGACATCCGGGCTGAGATGCACCCTTGGAACCTGAACCGGATAATGCCGGCGGAGGGAGGCGCGCACGACCCACCGGGCGCATGCCCCTTGCCGTCGTGATGTCTCCGCCCCGCCCCATGGAGGAGACGAGAGTTGACCGAAACCCGCCACATGCCCACGACGCGGCAAGGCCGCACACCGACCACGGGGGGCCGGACATGACCCCCAACATCCTCTCGATCGCCGGCTCCGATCCCTCGGGTGGCGCCGGCATCCAGGCCGACATCAAGGCGATCTCGGCGAACGGCGGTTACGCGATGGCGGTCATCACCGCGCTCACGGCACAGAACACCCGGGGCGTGTCGGCGGTGCATCTGACCCCGCCCGAAATCGTCGCGGCGCAGATCCGGGCGATCCGCGAGGACATCGCGGTTCACGCGGTCAAGATCGGGATGCTGGGCGACGCCGAGATCACCGCCTGCGTTGCGCGCGAGATCGCCGGAATCGGCTGCCCCGTCGTGCTCGACCCGGTGATGGTCGCCAAGGGCGGTGACCGGCTGCTGGACGCGGCTTCGGTCGGTGCGCTGCGCGACAGCCTGCTGCCACTGGCCAGCGTCGTGACCCCGAACCTGCCCGAGGCCGCGGACCTTCTGGACCGCCCCGAGGCCAAGTGCCGGGACGACATGCAGGCGCAGGCCCGTGCGCTGCTTGCGCTCGGACCCGCTGCGGTGCTGCTCAAGGGGGGCCATCTTGCAGGTGAGGTCAGCGACGATCTGCTTGCCACGCGCGAAACCGAGACATGGCTTTCCGGTCCGCGCATCGCGACGGGAAACACCCACGGCACCGGCTGCACGCTGTCCTCGGCGCTTGCGGCACAGCTCGGAGCGGGCCTGCCGCTCGCCGAGGCCGCAACCGAGGCCAAGCGCTACATCACCGGCGCCATCGCGGCGGCCGACCGTCTGGCGGTCGGTTCCGGCCACGGCCCGGTGCATCACTTCCATGCGGTCGGATGGGGGGAGGATCAGCGCGGTTGAGCCCTGCCCTTTTCGGGGGGCCTTGCAGGAGCAGACGTTGCGAGCCATGCACGCAGCACAATCCGGGTCTGCAACGGATGCGATTGTTCCGCGGACCGCGCATTGCTAGATAGCGGTAACGGCGCTGCCAAGCGCCAGACAGTTTTCCTGAGGTTCTCTCCTCCTCCCTGGACCTCGGAAATCAGCGGCGGCCCTCTCTCCTCCTCCCTGAGGGTCGCCGCGCTCCCTTCCCTTTCAGCAATTCGCTATCAGGTCACCGACATGCGCTCGTGGCGTTCGCGCTCGGCCGACACGGCCTCGAGGAAGAGTTCCGGGTCGTCGTCGGAGGGACAGATCTGCTGCGCGATTTCGAAATCCGAGTTGCCGCGATCGAGCAGTCTCTCGATGGTTTTCGTCTGTTCGCGATTGAACATGGTCATGGGCCTTACTCCTTCCTGACGAGACATAGCACGGCTGTGCCGCTGGCACGGTCGGCTGTGACGAGGGTGGTCTTGTTCGGACACCCGCCTGAGATGAAGGCAGGTGGCGCCTTATAGCATGAAAGGGTAGCGCAACCAAGCTTTCGGGATAGCGCAAACAGCCGCAGGATCTCCGGCGGTTTCTGGCCCGATCTTTCCGCGCCCGCCCACCGCACAGCCCGCTGCGAAAAAAGCGGCGAAAAAACGTGCATGCAGTGTGCTGCTTTTGCAAAAATCCGCGAAATCCGACGTGCCAAACCTGATGGGTCGTTGCAGATGACGCTGGCGTTGCTATCTCGGGGGTAAGCAAGACCGGCCGCCTCACGTCCTCCACGGAGGCGACCGGATCACGACGGTTCAGGCCCTCTCCCGGTGGCCACGCCCGTCTGCGCGGTCGGCCCGCTCTCCTCCTCCGGCGGGTCGACCCTCTACTCCCTTGCGTTCCGGCACGACACATCACTCGCGACATAATGTCCAGAACATTTTACGCTGCGGCGCAGCAACAGTGCACGCCGTTCGGGCGGTCTCAGGGCCTCTTTTCAGGCGCTTGGACCGCGGCCGCCGCGCGCGGGTGTCACTCGCCCCTGAGGGGGTCCTGAGGTCGCCCGGGAAACGCTTTGCGATCAACTCCTTGAACCGGACAGGACGAAGGGCTCGGCTCGCTCTGCGAGGGATGCGCTAGCCTTGTGCGTGTGGACCACTGTTGCGGGCAATGGCGCGCGGCCGGCGATTGTCTCAACCAAGGGCGACTCGGGACTGGCCTTGGATACATGGACGGCCCGCAAAGCACGCAAATCGTGGCGAATCACCTGAACATGATTCGCGCCTGCTGACGTGTCCCGATTCCGTGCCCGACCTTGGCTCAGGCCCTAAGCGCCCCTTGATCTGTCATACATGTAAATGCATATTGCTAGAGTCATCATACAAACTCAAGCCTTCGTATGACATTCAAAACGTGTCGAGGGGGCGGCAACTCACGCGACCAGACAGAAAGGACGCAGCATGCTGACAGTCGAAACCCGCCACGCGATCCATCCCGACCATGCCAAGGGCATGGACACCGCCGGGCTGCGCGAACACTTCCTTGGCGAGGGGCTCTTCGCAGACGGCGAGATCCGTCTGATCTACACCCACTACGATCGCTTCACCCTTGGTGGCGCCGTGCCCGCCGGCGGGACGCTGACGCTCGACAAGGTCGAGGAGACGAAGACCGACAGCTTCCTCGACCGCCGCGAGATGGGCATCGTCAACATCGGCGAGACCGGCACCGTCGAGGCTGGTGGCGAGACCTACGAGATGAACCGGGGCGATGTGCTCTACCTCGGCATGGGCACCGGCGCGGTGACCTTCGGCGGCGCGGGCCGCTTCTACATCACCTCGGCCCCGGCGCACCGCGCCCTGCCCTCGCGGCTGGTGACCGTGGCCGATTGCGTCGAGGTGAACCTCGGGGCGGCAGAGACCTCGAACAAGCGCACCATCAAGCAGTTCATTCACCCGCAGGTCATGGAAAGCTGCCAACTGATCCTGGGCTACACCTCGCTCGAGGACGGGTCGGTCTGGAACACGATTCCCGCCCACATCCACGATCGCCGGATGGAAGCCTACCTCTACTGGGGCATGGATGAAGAGGCGCGCGTGCTGCACCTGATGGGCAAGCCGGACGAGACGCGCCACATGTTCGTCGCCAACGAGCAGGCGGTGATTTCGCCGACGTGGTCGATTCACTCGGGCGCGGGCATCGGCGAATACACCTTCATCTGGGCCATGGCCGGCGACAACGTCGACTACACCGACATGGAGTTCATCCAGCCGAAGGACATGCGCTGATGGCAGGGCTGTTTTCACTCGAAGGCCGCCGCGCGCTGGTGACCGGTGCCAACACCGGCATCGGTCAGGCCATCGCGGTGGCGCTGGCCGGGCAGGGGGCGGATGTCACCTGCGCCGGGCGCCGCTCCTGCGCCGAGACGGTCGATGCGATCACCGCCGCAGGCGGCAAGGCCGAGTCGCTGACGCTCGATTTTGCCGACCCGATGGCCGCGCGTGACGTTTTCGCGGGGGCGGGCTATTCGATCCTCGTGAACAACGCCGGCACCATCCGGCGCGCCGATTCCGTCGACTACTCCGAGGCCGACTGGGACGCGGTGGTCGACACCAATCTCAAGGCGCTGTTCTTCACCTGCCAGGCCTTTGGCAAGGCGCTGATGGCGGATGGCACCCCGGGTTCGGTCATCAACATCGCGTCGCTGCTGTCGTTCCAGGGCGGGATCCGGGTGCCGGCCTACACCGCCTCCAAGCATGGCGTGGCCGGGGTGACGAAGATCCTCGCCAACGAATGGGCGCCACATGGGATCACGGTTAACGCCATCGCCCCGGGCTATATTGCCACCAACAACACCGAGGCGCTGCGCGAGGATCCGGACCGTTCGAAGGCGATCCTCGACCGGATTCCCGCCGGTCGCTGGGGCGATCCGTCGGACATCGGCGGGACGGCCGCGTTCCTCGCATCGCCCGCGGCGACCTATATCACCGGGGCGGTTCTGAACGTCGACGGTGGCTGGCTCGCCCGCTAGACGCCTCGGGTGACCGAAAGCAAGAAGCCCCGCCGTTTTCCGGCGGGGCTTTTCTTTTGTCCGATGCCGTAACCCATGGGTTACGGCATCGAACGGTGGGTTAACTGACCGGTAACCCACGGGTTACTCTTCGTCGATGACCGCTTCGAAGGCCTCGATGGCGCGCTGCATCCGCGCCCGGTCAACCGAGGAGAAATCGGTCTCAGACAGGATGCGGCACTCGCCCTTGCGCGCGGTGACCTTGGAGCGGCCGACGTGGAATTCGTACTTCACGCTCTTCTCACGACGCGGCTTCTGCGAAGCAGGGCGCTCGGAGCCGTCAAGGAACCTGCGCAGGACCGCAGCCTGTTCGTCGGGCGAAGCTACCGCAGCCAGATCGGCGCGAAGCCCCTGCCCCGCGTCGGGCGCCGACTGAAGACGCCGCGCGACATCGACACCGAGGTTGCGCGAGACCGCCTTGGGAAACACCAGCGCCTCGCCGAGCTCTTCCAGCAGGAAGACGAAGCTGCGGATGTAGCTCCGTTTCATCTTGTGCAGCGAGGCGTAGATCCGGTTCACCAGCTCGCCGGCGTTCTGGTCCTCTTCCTGCGCAGCGGTGATCGCGACCTGCGCCATCTCGGCAAAGGACAGATCCTCGCGGATCACGTTCTCTTCGACCATGTCGATGTAGAGGTCGATGCGGCTGCCGGCGCCCTCGGCCACCCGCGCGACCGCATGGGCAAAGCGCGGATCGGCGGTTTCATGGTGCAGCTGCCGCAGCGCGGTCAGACGGCGCCAGCCCTTCTTGAGCTGGTAGCCGCCGCCGACTTCGAACACCTCGATCGGCTCTTTCTGGCCGCGCTCGCGGATCGAGGTCTTGAGTTCCTCCATCTCGTCCGAGCCCGCCACCGCGTCGAGATCGAGACGATCCCGTGGCAGCGCGTCGGTGCGGATCGCGTCGAGCGGAATCTCGACAAGCACCCTGCCCTCGTCCTGCGCCTGCCGCCAGGATTTGGCGTCTGCCGCGTTCTGGCGCCGCTGCTCGACAAGGCTCTCGGTGCTGTCACTGAGGCTGCTCGCCGCCTCGCGCACCGCGGCCCCCATCGGGCCGACGTCACGGCGACGGCGCGCCGGGGCGGGGGGATCCTCGAGCGGACCGAAACCGAACTTGTTCTTGCTCATGCCTCAACCTCCTCTTTCTGGCCCCGCCGTTCCCAGGCGCCGAGCACGACCCCCTTGAACTCGTCGTAGGCCGCATCGAAACTCTGCCGCGCGCGCTTCCACGTCTCGCGGGTCATCTGCCTGTAGTCCTGTTCGTAGACCGACATCTGGAACCGGCCCGACTGCTCGACCGCCCGGGTCATCTCGATCGCGTTCTGACAGACGTCGGCGCCGAAGACATTCCGGAACGCCTCCATCATCGCGGCGTGCAGCGGGTTCGAGGTCTCGAACCGCGTCATCAGCAGACGCACGTCGTCGAACCGCTTGGGCAGCTGGATGCCGGCATCCTCGGCGATCTTCTCGTATCCGACCGAGATGTCCTCGAGCGCGTCGCCGAGCTGTCCGAGGAAGCTCGTGGTCGAGTCGTACTCCCAGTAGCCGGGGCCCGAGGGGATGTAGAGGATGTCGGCGGCGAAGGCCGCGTTCAGCGATTGGTAGCCGATGGCCGGCGGGCAGTCGAAGATGATGAGGTCGAACTGGTCGTCGGGCAGCTCGTCGAGGTAGCGCGCGACGCAGCCGAAGAAGCTCCAGGCCTTGTGCATCGAGCGGTACTGCGCGCTGGCGAATTCGACGAAGGCCGCGTTGGCACACGACGGGATGATGTCGATGGTCGGCCAGGCCGTCTTCTGGATGAAGTCCTGCACCCGTTGCGCGCCGATCGACTGCACGTCCTCGGGCAGCTCGTCGGCGGTGGGGTAGGGGCAGTCGGCCGGATCGTCGTAGGCCTGCGCGATCCGGTCCGCCTCGCGGCAGAGGTCGCGGCACATGATGCCCCAGACCGTGTTCCATTCCTTGACCTCGACCAGCCCCATCGAGTGGGTCATCGTCGCCTGCGGGTCGAAGTCGATCACCAGCACCCGGTAGCCGTCGAGCGCGGCGGCATTGGCCAGGTGCTGCGCCACGACCGTCTTGCCGACGCCGCCCTTGAAGTTGGACACCGCCACCCGCATCGCGCGGCCCGCCGGACGCTTGGGCAGAAGCGTCTTGCCCCGGAACCGCACGCGCCGGCGCAGCTCGTTGATCTCGCCCAGCGAGAACCAGCGCTGCCGTCCGTCCTCCTCGGTGCTGCCTTGCGGCAGCGAGGGATCGTCGGCCAGCTTCTTGCGCAACGTGTCTGCCGGCACGTCGAACATGAACTGGCTGATCTCCCAGATGGAGAATGGCCGGAGGGTCTTTTCCTCGGCCGGAGAGAATGTCGCCTTTCGCACCGCTGCCTGCTGGGCGAGGCTTCTTTCGTTCATTGTCTGTAGATCTGAATGATCGCGCATGACCCTGCTCGCGTTTTCTGCTATCACCACGTCAATAACGCGAATTCGGGAAAGCGCAAAACATCGAAACCTGATTTTCCCGTTTTTTCGGAGCGATTCGAGAATTTACGGGAAATTCGTGGCGGCCCCGCAACGATCTAGGTGACAGCCTACCGGGAAATACCGAATATAGGGTGACAGAGGAGGTCAAATAGGGTGACGCCAGAGTGTCCCCCTATACCAATATACCTATTCCTTTTTTAATTTTCGGATTTGGGCACGCCGTTCCTGTTCTTAGCATTCTGTTGACAAATTACGGGATTACTGGACACTCAGGGCCAGAACGGGAATCGGCCGACAGAGCCGGACCCGGAGGTAGAGAGCGGCAGTGATGGATGCGAAACGGTTCACCGGGCCACAGGCCGGGTCACAGAAATACGATCTGCTGACCGCGCTGTCGGTGGCGGGGCTGAACGGGTCTCCGGGGTTCCAGACCTCGATGCTCCGGCTCGTGGCTCTGGTGACGGCGCGCTACAACTGGGCCCGCAACGAGCTGACCGTGGGGCAGCGCGAAATGGCGCGGCTCTGGTCGGTGGACGAACGGACCGTCAAGCGCGAGATCAAGCGGCTGACCGCGGCCGAGATCTTGCTGCAACTGCGGCCCGGTGTGCGGGGCAGGGTGGCTGCCTACCGGCTCAACATCGCCGAAATCTACCGGCTGAGTGCGCCCGTCTGGGAACGCGTCGGTCCGGATTTCTCTGAACGCATGGAAGCCCAGCAACAGACCCCCGAACCCGACAAGGTCGTGCACGTGAATTTCGGGCCCACCGTCGCGACGCCGCCCACGCCGGAAGTCGGGCCGGCGGAAGGGCAGGGGGGGCCGTGGGAGCGCTGCCTCGGGCGGCTCGCCCGGCTCGAGCCCAGCCTGCATCGCAACTGGTTCGCCGGGCTGCAGTGCGAAGGGGTGGAAAACGGCGTGCTGACGCTCACCGCGCCATCGGCCTTCGTGGCGCAATATGTCCAGACCCATCACATGCGCCTTCTCATGGGCGCGGCACAGCTCGAGTATCCGGGCCTGAGGCGGATCGACCTTCAAAGCTGAGCCCGCGCGGGAAGTGGTCATATAAGTGCATTGGACCAAGGCGCCGTAACCTTGGCTTCAGCGCGGCATAACCATCTGCAAACAATGGCATGGACCTGCAGAGCCCCCTCTGGGGGACGCCCTGCGACTTTCCCTTGACAGTTATCATACAAGTTTGTCATACACTGTTCCGGCGGTCGTATGACTGCCGACTGTCAGGGAGGAAGATTGACATGTTTCGTTTCACCACCGCCACGATGACCGCCGCGCTTCTGGCAAGCGCCGTTGCCGCCCCCGCCATGGCCGAGACCTGGCGCACCTGGGCGATCCACCCCGAGGGCTACCCCAACGTGGTCGCGCTCGAGAGCTTCGCCGAGGACGTGGCCGAGGCCACCGAAGGCCGGATCGAACCGCAGGTCTATCCGGGCGGCGTGCTGGGCGCCCAGCCCGATGCCATCGAGCAGCTGCGCGCCGGTGCCATCGCGGTCGGCAACTTCAACATGGGCCCGATGGGCGAGATCGTGCCCGCGACCAACGTGCTGTCGCTGCCGTTCATCTTCCGCGACATCGACCACATGCACAAAGCCATGGACGGCGAGATCGGCCAGCGCTTCTCGGACGCGCTTTCCGAGGCCGGCATCGTCGCGCTGAGCTGGATGGATAGCGGCTCGCGGAGCTTCTACAACACCAAGAAGCCGATCATGACGCCCGCGGACATGGACGGTCTCAAGTTCCGGGTGATGAGCAACGACCTCTACGTGCAGATGGTCGACGAGCTGGGCGGCAACGCCACCCCGATGGCCTACGGCGAGGTCTACCAGTCGCTCAAGACCGGCGTCATCGACGGTGCCGAGAACAACTACCCGAGCTTCGAGTCCTCGAACCACTTCGAGGTGGCCAAGTACTACTCGATCACCAACCACCTGATCATCCCCGAGTGCATCTGCGTCGCGAAGTCGGTCTGGGACGAGACCCCGGCCGAGGACCAGGAGATCGTCCGCGAAGCGGCCATCGCCGCCGCCGAGGAGCAGCGCCAGCTCTGGGCCGAGCGCTCGGACGCCTCCAAGCAGGAGGTCATGGACGCCGGTGTCGAGATCAACGAGGTCGAGGACGCGTCGGCGTTCCAGGACGCCATGGAGCCGGTCTACTCCCGCTTCATCGAGAAGAACCCCGACCTCGAGTCGCTGATCCGCGACATCCAGGCGGTCAAGTAAGCCGATCTGGCGGGCCCGGGCGGCCCGCCAGTTCCCCGGCCATCCGGCCGGGACGTCGCTTCGGGGGAGGGCAGTATGCTGCCACAGGACAAATCCACGGCCGAGATGGACCCGGTCGAGCGGGTGCTCGACATGGTCTCGAAGGTTTGCGTCGCGGTTGCAGGCGCAGGGCTGGTCACGCTCGTGGGAATCTTCGGCTGGCTGGTCTGGGGCCGCTACGTGATGAACGACACGCCCACATGGGTCGAGCAGCTGGCGCTCATGCTCGTGGTCTGGATCACATTTCTCGGCGCAGCCGCCGGGGTCTGGACGCAGAGCCACCTGTCGATCGACTTCGTCCGCGAGATGATGCCGCGCCCGCTGCGGGTGCCGCTGCACTGGCTGGCGCTGCTCGGGATGCTGGTCTTCGGCATCGTGCTCGCCTGGCAGGGCTGGGTCCTGGCCGAGAGCACCTGGGCGCGGCGCGTGCCGATGCTCGGGATATCTGAGGGCCTGCGCGCGGTCCCGATGGCGATCTGCGGCGCGCTCACCGCCGTCTTCACACTCTATCAAGGCGTGAAACTCGCCACGGGCAAGGACTGACACCATGGGTCTGGCACTGCTTTTCGGGCTCTTCTTCGTCGGCCTGCTGACCGGGATGCCGGTGGCCTTCGCGCTCGGCCTCGCCACCGTCGGCGGCTTCCTCTACGAGGGCCTGCCGCTCTTCATCGGCTTCCAGCGGGTGCTGTCGGGCATCTCGGTGTTCTCGCTGCTCGCCATCCCGTTCTTCATCTTCGCCGGCGAGCTGATGATGCAGGGCGGCATCGCCGCGCGGCTGGTGCGGCTGGCAAGCTCCGCCGTCGGCTGGATGCGCGGCGGGCTCGGCGTCGTGAACGTCGCCTCCTCGATGCTCTTCGGCGGCATCTCGGGCTCGGCGGTGGCCGACACCTCGGCGCTCGGCTCGATCCTGATGCCGGTGATGAAGGAAAAGGGCTATGACGGCGATTACGCCGTGAACGTCACCGTGACCTCCTCGGTGGCCGGCGTGGTGATCCCGCCGTCGCACAACATGATCCTCTTCGCGGTGGCGGCGGGCGGCGTCTCGGTGTCGAAGCTCTTCATCGCGGGCATCGTGCCGGGCGTGCTGATGTGCCTCTGCCTCGGCGTGGTGGCCTATGTCATCGCGGTGAAACGCGGCTACCCGGCCGAGACCTTCCCGGGCTTCAAGTCGCTCGCGATCTCGACCATCGTCGCGCTGCCGGGCCTGATGACGGCGGTCATCATCGTGGGCGGGGTGCTCTCGGGTGTCATGACCGTCACCGAAAGCGGTGCCTTCGGCGCGATCTGGGCGGTGCTGGTCACGATCCTCGTCTACCGCGAGCTCACCTGGGCGAAGTTCCGCGCCGCCGTCGTCACCTCGGTGCGGACCACGGCGCTGGTGATGCTGCTGGTGGCGACGGCCTCGGCCTTTTCCTACCTGCTGACGCTCTACCGGGTGCCGGACCTGCTGGCGACGGCGGTGACCGGGATCTCGGACAACCCGATCGTGATCCTGTTGCTGCTGAACCTCGTGCTGCTGGGCCTCGGCATGATCATGGACATGGCGGCGCTGATCCTGATCACCACGCCGATCTTCCTGCCGGTGGTCGTTGGGCTCGGGATGGACCCGATCCAGTTCGGCGTGATCCTGATGATGAACCTCGGGCTCGGCCTTTGCACCCCGCCGGTGGGCGCCTGCCTCTTCGTCGGCTGCGTCGTGGGCGGCGTGCGCATCGACCAGGCGGTGCGGACGATCTGGCCCTTCTACCTCGCGATCTTCGGGGCGCTGATGCTGGTCACCTACGTGCCGGCGGTCTCGATGACGCTGCCCGGACTGATGGAGTGAGCGACATGATGAACCGTATCCTGATCACCGGCGCTGCAGGCCAGCTGGGGGGCATGCTGCGCGAGAAGCTGAAGGGCAGGGCAGGGGTCTTGCGGCTGTCGGACGTGGCCGACCTCGGCCCCGCAGGCGAGGGCGAGGAGATCGTGCCCTGCGACCTCGCGGACGGCGCCGCCGTCAAGCGGCTGGTCGAGGGCTGCGACGGGATCGTGCATCTCGGCGGCATCTCGGTCGAGAAGAGCTTCGACCTGATCGAGGCGGCGAACCTGCGCGGCGTCTACAACCTCTACGAGGCGGCGCGTGCGCATGGCATGCCGCGCATCGTCTTCGCCTCGTCGAACCACACCATCGGCTACCACGAGCAGACCGAGCGGCTCGACCACACCGCTCCCTACCGGCCCGACAGCCTTTACGGCGTGTCGAAGATCTTCGGCGAGGCGGTGGCGCAGCTCTATTACGACAAGTTCGGCCAGGAGAGCGCGCTGGTGCGCATCGGCTCCTGCACCGCGCGCCCCGAGAACTGGCGGATGCTGGCCACCTGGTTCAGCCCCGACGATTTCGTCTCGCTGATCGAGACGGTGTTCCGCGCCCCGCGGCTTGGCTGCACGATGCTCTGGGGCGCCTCCAACAACGACCACGGCTGGTGGGACAATTCCCACGCCGACTTCCTCGGCTGGAAGCCGAAGGACAACGCCGCCGACTTCGCGGCCGAGATTGCCCGCACGGTGCCGCGTCCCGGCCCGGACGAGCCGGTTGCGAAATATCAGGGCGGTGTCTTCACCGACGAACCCATCCACGAATCCTGACACGGGAGAGCCGAAATGCTCGACAAGTCCAGCTTCACCCCTCACGGCAAGCACCTGGTTGCCGGCGACTGGGTCGCCGGCGAGGCGACCTTTTCCTCGGAGCCCGCGCATGGGCCGGCGCATGAGTATTCCGTCGGCACGCCGGCGCTGGTCGACCGCGCGGTGGAAGCCGCCGAGGCGGCCTTCGAGACCTACGGCTACCTGGGCCGCGAGGCGCGGGCGCGCTTCCTCGACACCATCGCCGACGAGATCGAGGCGCGCGGCGCCCAGATCACCGAGATCGGCACCCAGGAAAGCGGCCTGCCCGAGGCGCGGCTCAACGGCGAGCGCGGCCGCACCTGCGGCCA
>NZ_RAPJ01000045.1:0-49017 GCF_003703915.1 Salipiger sp. D13 | reverse complement strand
TAAGTTAGTGTCCACTAATGGAACTAGAACGACATGGGTAGTCTCACAAATAACGGCACCAAAATCGATGGCTCAGACGTCCCTGAGACCGAGATTTCGAGCTCAGCGCCCGACGACACGTCGACCGGCAACGAGCGAGACGAGAGAGCCACATCCGACAGGGCGCCCGTCGCCCTGCCCGCCCATGTCGCAGGCTCCGGCACGCTCGATCGCCTGGTCGACACGGCCCGCGACTACGCTAAGGCATCGACGGCCGAGAACACGAACAAGGCCTACGTGGCCGACTGGAAACATTTTGCCCGCTGGTGCAGGCTCAAGGGGACCGAGCCCCTGCCCCCGTCCAATGAAATGATCGGGCTCTACCTCGCCGATCTGGCTGCCGGGTCGGGGTCCTCCCCTGGCCTGTCTGTCTCGACGATCGAGCGGCGGCTCTCGGGTCTCGCCTGGAACTACGTACAGCGCGGGTTTGCCCTTGACCGCAAAGACCGGCACATTGCCACGGTTCTGGCCGGTATCAAACGGCAGCATGCGCGGCCACCGGTCCAGAAAGAGGCCATTCTTCCGGACGACATCCTCGCCATGGTGGCCACCCTGCCCCACGACCTGCGCGGGCTCCGGGATCGTGCCATCCTGTTGATCGGCTTCGCCGGCGGGCTCCGGCGCTCCGAGATTGTCAGCCTCGATCACGGCAAGGACGATACCCCGGTTTCGGGCGGCTGGATCGAGATCCTCAAGGATGGCGCCGTCCTGACGCTCAATGCCAAGACCGGCTGGCGCGAGGTCGAGGTCGGCCGCGGCTCGTCGGAACAGACCTGCCCCGTTCACGCGCTGGAGCAGTGGCTGCACTTCGCACGCATCGATTTCGGTGCGGTCTTCGTGCGCACCTCGCGGGACGGCAAGAAGGCCCTGGAATCCCGCCTCTCCGACAAGCATGTCGCGCGGCTCATCAAGCAGACCGTGCTGGATGCGGGTATTCGCGCGGACCTGCCGGAGAAGGATCGGCTGGCTCTGTTTTCGGGGCACTCGCTTCGGGCTGGGCTCGCCAGTTCGGCCGAGGTCGATGAGCGCTACATTCAGAAGCAGCTCGGGCACGCCTCGGCCGAGATGACCCGCCGTTATCAGCGTCGGCGCGACAGGTTCCGGGTCAACATGACCAAAGCCGCGGGGCTCTAGGTTCTCCATCACGCCGCCTGCCCGCTCAACCGGCCATAGAAGCTGCGCTCGAGATGCAGCTCCCCTGCCCCGGCCTTCTCGATCATGCCGCGGAGATAGCCGCCCGGCGATGCCACTTCGCCCTTGGCATGCTTGTCGAAGGTCAGGACCAGTGCCGCGGTGGCGATCTGAGGCCCGAGACGATCCTGCGCCAGGTTCCAGGCGTGCTGGGAGACGCCGATCATCGGCCTCAACTGCCCCGCCACCCGGTGCAGATCGCCCCAATCCTTCAGGTATCCGCCCACATTGCGCGCCCAGGACGCGAATTCCGGACAGGCCTGCATCACCGTCGGCAGATCGAGCGCTGCTCCACGTTTCTTGCGCACCTCGGCAACCCAATCTTCCAGCTCCCTGTCCACGCGCTCTTCCGGTGGGGCATTTGGCGCGATGCCGGCCTCTTCCTCTTTTTCAGAGGAATTACTGGTTACAGGATTAAGTTTGGTTGTAGTTAGTATATGAGGTCCGGAAATGACCTCCCTGGGGTTCATTTCTTGAGTCTTCTCGGACACTTCTTCGATGGGCTCCGCCATGTTTTCCACAACCTCATCCGCTCGGACCGCCTTGAGGTAGGCTGCCTCAACCCGCTCCTGCAGCTCCCGAAACCAGTCCATGAGCCTCTCAAGCGTCTCTGACGCCGTGTGGCGGCGTGGAAGCCGCGCCAGGAGATCTTCGAACAGGGTCGTGAGCTGCGTCCAGGGGCCCTTCAGAGCGCCGCTCAGGGCCGCCTCGATCCGCGCCCGGATCATGCGCCGTGAGACGGTGATCTGGCGCTTCAGGCGCTGGCAGAGGGCACGTTCGGCCTGGATCTCGATATGCAGCTGCTCGAACTCCTCTGCACGGGCCGAGAGCGGCGACAGATCGAAGCCATAGGCCTCGATGATGACGCCCTCCTCATCTCTCCGGCCCCACCGTTTGCCATTCGGGCTATCCTTGAAGGAGATCACCCCTGCCTCGACCAGGCGCCGAGCATGACGCTTAAGGGCAGACAGCGAGAAGCCCGTCTGCTCCATCAGATAGGCGTTCGACGCCCAGACGATCGGCCGCCTGCCCTCCTCCCAATCCTGGGTCTGGGTAAACGCCCCGAGTGTGTCGAGGAGCAGGAGGTCGCCGGCTTTGAGGCCGATGTGCGCTCCGACTCGCTTGATTGCCACGAATGCTGTTGATTTGGGTACAGCTACCCGTTCACCGGCTTGGGCGAGCTGCTCCGCTACGCCAAGTCCCGGTGTCGGCTTGCGCCAACCTGTATGTTTCATGGATAGTTCTCGCCTCCTCTGCTTGATGGAGGGCAAAAGAATCCCGTTCGCTCAGGAGCGTTGCTGTTGACAGTGATTCGCCGGAGAACTATCGTGATAGCGACCAAACTAATCTTGATAAGCTCTCAGGCCCTCAGCTTGGGGGCTTTTCTTTTGCCGTTATCTCAAAGCATATCCGCTCCTGTTTCTTACCTCGTTTGGATCGAAGACCACCGTCTCCGCGGCTCCTGCCTCTTACTTCGATCCGTGCTTCTCCAAATACTCAGCGATGACATCACTCAAACCTCTGAGAATGTCCTCATCCAATGTTAGCCCCGTGGCAGCGACCGAGAGCTTCCCGCCCTGCCCTGTAACACTCAATTTCCGCGAACCGATCTTTCGCTGTACCGTGAGTTTCTTTGGGCTCTGCGATTTCTTTTTTGCAGGCTTGGACTGCTTCTCAGTCAGGTTACCAAGAACCTTTTCGAGGTCACGGTGGCTGAGATCGTAGACATCTTTGCACGCGTGCAAAATCTCAGCTCTAGCGGTATAGACAGCGCGACCACGTGATACCGCGCTGTTATGGACACCCACACGGTTGGCGAACTCGGTTGCAGTTATCTTCTCGTCCGGTTTGGCATCTTGTAGCCGCTCAAACATCTCGCCTATCGAAACCAGGCGCTCGAAAGCGCTGAGGTTTTCACGTTCCTCATTCTCCCGGAAGCGCATGAATAGCATCTCGAACTGCTCTTCACGGGAACCCCGAAGGGATTGTGGAACCAGAATGGCGCGGACAGGCAATCCCAAAGCTTCAAGGATCGCATGGCGTCGCCGACCCACGATCAGCTGGAACGTCACGCCTTCTACGTTCTCGGGCTCACGTTCATCCGGTCGCCAATCAGGATCCGCTGGCCGAACATGAATGGGCGTATCTTGACCATTCTTCTCGATACTCTCTTTGAGCTTCTCGAATGCCTCTTGGTCGCGCCAATCTTCACGCCGGTCCGATCCAATCACGTCCACGATCTGAGACGGATCAATCTGCAACTCATGTCGACCCGCGAGAATGCGCTCCACGACCTGCGCGCGCTCAACGTGAAGCATCTGGCTGGCGTCTGAAAGCGCTCCGGCCTTCCAAGCACTGCCAGAGCCGCCCAGTCTTGGCTTAACCCCACCAACCAGTTTCGCTTCGTCTTCGTGAACTTGTTCGCTTGCACCAGATCCAGGAGCCGCAGACACATCCTCATCTGGGCGCGTGGGCTTTTTCTTGAGGACCGAGCTGCTCAGTGTTCGCTTCATTCGGCTTCCTCCTCGAAATTGTAGAAGTTCTGCATCCAATCCTCGGCATAGCCACGCTCAAGACCAGGCCAGAGGCGTGAGACGATGGCGTCATTCACTGCGTCAGCATTCTCGATGAACCTGTTGATTCCTTTTCGCTTGCCTGGAGTATCTGGGTCGTACTCGTAGACGGATTGATAAACGTCCGACGCGTTCGAAATAGCATCAGAGCGAAGATAGAATACCGGCAGCACCTCATCTGGGCAGTTTTCGAGCAGGTTGCCGACCTGTGTGAGGTCTTGCTCATTTGTTCTCTGCACGATCGTGGGCAATAGCATATGTGCCGCACCGCCCATATCGATCCGATCCGTCGCGAAAATGTGGCGCAGCATGGTGAGGAGACCAGTCACAAAGGTGGACAAGGTCGCAATGTCGAAACCCTTCATCGTCTGCGGGATAATCAACGAAGTAGACGCCATCACATTGTTCAGCTGGAACAGTGTCAGCGCAGGCTGATAATCGATAATGATGCAGTCCAAGGTCTCGTTGAGGGCACTTTCAAGCTTCGCTTGGTCGACCCTACCGTTGCTCACCAGTTCATTCGGACGGGTGACCGGTGGATGCCCCTCTTTCCAACGATCTATGGAGTCTCTTAGGAACCTGTAGAACCGCTTTTCCGGGGTTCCCGCTCGCAACAACCTCGCGATCTGAATTTCACCTTCTGAGGTTTCGCCATGCGCAGGTACTAGCCGCACGCCCGGCCAAGAGGTTTTCTTGAAAAACCCGTCAAGCGTCTCCGCATCATAGTCAGTGTAGGGGATGGATTCGTCGGTCTGAAACAGCCCCGCGAAGTCAACCATCGTTGGAGTTTCGTCATCTGGCAAAGTTGGCATTTCTTCGCCGCCGACAAAATAGAGCGTGATCGTGCTCTGGGGGTCAGCGTCCATGACGCCGACTCGCATGCCGTAGTGCAGACTCAGGTACTGAGCGAAGTGCGCAGCACTAAGCGACTTCGCGGTGCCACCTTTCTGACTTGCAAACGAAATGACGGGCAAAGGATCGTCGGGTTTGCGCCAAGCAAGAAAATGCTCAGGCCGCTTTGCTGAGGCAGCCATCAAAGCCCGGATGTGCATCAGCTCCGTTAGGGTGAAAACACGCTCGCGCCCTACATGCTTGCCGGCAGGAAAATCCTCATTATCCTTAGCGAACTTCGTCAGATGCTGATGGCTAATGTTCAGGAAGCGAGCACATTGGCGCATCGACCAAGAGCGCTTGATGCGCTCACGCATCGTCAACTCCTTGTTGACCGAGACCATGGTCCGGCCAAGGCCCCGCTCGAGCTCTTGAAGGAACTGTTCTATACTGCCGCCCATTGCACCGCTCTCATTTCGACTCTCTCACGGAATCGCTCCGAGTTATGAATAGCACGGTTTTTGAGGAAATGTACAGATATTGTACGCCTACAGGATTTCCGGCGCACAATATGGGCTACACCGATTGAAAATACGGACAGCAACTTGAGCCGCCGAGGTGATTTTGCACGCGTGCAAAAACCTCGGAGCCTGGTGCAGCCAGACCGCCGGAGCGGTCTGGCCCTTGGCTTAGGCTGCGTCTTTGGGACCCCAGGGGATGATCGCTTGCAGGGAAAGATCGTCCTGGTTCGCGGCCTTGACGAGGTTGGCGTTGAAGCAGTGGTCGCGGATGGACAGCGTGTATTAGTCGGCGCCGGTCTCCTTGTTCTGCTTCTTCCAGATGCCGCCGCACTCGACCAGCTTGCCGCGCGGGAAGCGGTCGAGGACACGGTGTGTGGGGGCCATCGAGTTCGCGCTCCCGACGGGTTCGACCGTAATGTCGAGATCGAAGGTCAGGGTCGAGAAGGGGCCGGTGCCCTTGGCGGTTTCGATGTCGGCGCTGGTGAATTTGATGCAGTTCGTGGTCAAGGACCAGAGCATCTCATTGAGACGGATTCCAGCTGACTGCCCGTGAGGAGGCCGATGGTGATCTCGAGTACGTCGCCGTGCGAATTCGACTTCGACAGGCCGGAGCAGGGGGCAAAGATGGCTAACGGTCAGGCCGAAGGCGAGCGCAAACTCCGGTATAGCTTTGCCGATCGAGGAGGCCCACCTGAGACCTTCGCCGAAGAAGAGATCGGGTCGCCGCTTGCCGGACCAGAAACGGATTGCGTGGCCCTGAAGCTACCCGAGGATCCGTTTGGGGACCTTGATCGCGGCCAAACTGCCGGCGGACGGGTCTAGTAGGGTGCGCGCACATCCAGCGAACTAGCCGCGATTTGTCGGTGACCATCGCCAGCCGGGCACAGGCCCACTACGGCGAATCAGGATCGTCCTCGCTGTGCTGCAAAGATGCCCGCAAGTGATAGCGAATTAGCTGGACCAAGCCATGTGATCCCACGCCATTGAAAATTGGTCGTGGCCAAATTGCCAAGCACCGGCTTGCCTGCTGCGACGAGTGTCCGTGCCCGCGCTATGCGTTCGAGGATGCTGCGTTCGGAAGTTCTGACTAGTGAGATTCGTGAGGTGCGGTAAGGCCGGGGGGCTTCGCCGAAAACGGAATGAGCGTTTCTGAAGGCGTCCTTAAACGTGCCCAACCTAAGCCGTTCATGCAACATTTCGATCAGGTCTCTTAGCTGCCCGTCACACATCTGCCGGAAGCACGCAATTCTCTGAGAACTGTTACAAAGCCTTGAGCCGACGTCCACCGGCATCGACAACAAGATGCGTCTTCTAAACGCATGGATCACCGGTTTCTGCTGGTTGCCAGTCTCGCGGTTGCTGGCAAAAGCTCTGCTTCGTCCTTGGCGTTCGCGGCCAATTTAATGACGTTCAACTGGCTTGGCTCTAGCTGGTCGAGCGGCATCATCCGGATGTCGACTGCGCCGTCAGGCGCGACCGATCTGGTGATTTCGCTCTTCTTCGCAGTGGAAGACTTCGAGTGGTTTGTGGTCTTAGCCATGGCAAGGGACCTTGAGGCCGGACCCGGAAGAGACTCTCTCTATCCTTTTAAGCCCAGCACCAGGGCTTCCCTTTCACTAGCTCTCGGCAACGACAGAACATGTCGTCGATTGACCATTTAATCGAGCAGCTCACTCGCTGGGTTCTCCGCGACATCGACATCATCGTAGTATTTCTGCGCCTGTATTGGCGAACGATGCAGGGACAGACGCATTGCGGAGGGCAGGGGGGTGCCGGCAAGAGCGGCTTGCGTCAGGAAACCAGAGCGAAGCCCGTGTGGAGACGCAAAGCTCCTATCCAGGCCAGAGTCTTCCAGAAGTCGCTTGACGATCTGATTGACCGCAGCATCCGACAACCGCTTCTTGCCCAGCGCACCCGTGCGGGTGATCCGGCGGAACAGCGGCCCGTCTTCAATCTCGGCCGCGTCGATCCAGGCGACGAGCGCCCGGGCGGCGCGGCCCTTGAGCACGAGTTTCGGCGTGTTGCCTGCGTCGGTCGTCTTGGTGCTGGGCAACTGTATCCAGACGATACCCGAAGCATCAAACGCCTCCAGATCAATGTCGCCGCGATCGAGGCTGACAATCTCCGACCGGCGGCGACCACCCGAAGCCCAGCCGAGCATCAAGATGGCGCGATCACGAATGCCGCGAAGACCGGGACCTGCTGCCTCGGCGAGTTGCAACAACAAATCTCTCGTGATCGGATGAGCCGATTTCGGGGCAGGGGGCCTTGCCGCGGCTTTACGCGCCTTCGCACGGGCCTGTCGCACGAGCGGCGCCTCGAAGGGCGAGGCAAAGTTGCGCATGCGGTGAAAAGCCCGCCAGGAGGCAATGCGCCGGTCCAGCGTCGAGGGGGCAGGGCAGCTAAGGCTCTTGCGCAGCCCCATGGCGATCAACGCTCGCGCAACCTCACCGGCCTTCCGCGCATCGTTGCTCAGATCGCGACTGTGATCGAGGATGAAGCGCAGCGCGACATCTTCGCTTTCGGGCCATGCCAACGCCGGTTCATCAGCAAAGCGCATTTTCTTCCAGGCCGAGAGATAGATCAGATCCCGTTCATAGGCCCGCCGCGTGTTTTCAGGCGTGCCGCGCGCATAGAGGTCATTGAGCGCTTCGCGGTCTTCTGCGTCGAGACGCGGAACCGGGTAGGGCAGGGGGCTCTCTCTCGTCGCGCTGAGTGTTTTTGGCCGTGGTTTCATGCACTGAGAGTGACGAGAATGGCTGTTTCTGTCAACATTCGATAATTGTATCTTATCGTATGTTGGATTGCACCCCTTAAAACCCTTGAGTGGTGTTCATTAGGCATCTATTTTGCACATTATGCAGAGGCAACACTTTATTATCCGAGCTGATGACGAAGAGACCGAACGCGGTATCTACGATCCTGAGCCACTTCAAGATGAAGATCTCTGGTTCATGCCCGCGCCGGGTGGGGAGAACGCAAACGACCTTGCGCCGCCGCTGCCCCGGGCCGATCGCTCCAGGCTCATCAATGTCGACACATGGCGGAAGGCGGAAGCCAGTCTCGCCGTGCCGCTGGCTCAGGTCGCCGCGAAGCTTGGGGCCCTCGATGAACGTTTGCGGCGGGCTCCAGAGGGCTGGCGGCACCGGTTGGCTCTAATCGAAGCGTCCGGGTTGAGCTGGCTCGGGACCGAACGGATCTCGGCCGAGCGCCTGTCACTTTGGCGGGCCATGCGGCTCAGTGGCATTCAGGAGGACAACCGGGCTCTAGCACGCGCCGATTGGGCTTGTCGTCGCCTGACGGAGGGGCCAATGCCCGACGTGACGTCCGCCGAGAGCATCATGGACTTCCTTGGTCGTCAGGAACCCCTTGAGACGGATGATGTTCAGCATCCCTCTGGCGAGCCGATTGGGGAACAGCTTGCCGCATGGTGCGAAGAAATGGAAAGGGCGCGGGACTTCCATCCGATCAGTCAAGCCGCGTTCGGTCTGTTCCTGTGGGGACCAGCTGGCCTGCTAGCACATGTGCAAGGTGCCGAGATGGAGGCGGCGGTTTTGGCAGCGAGGCTTGCGACTAGTGGGCTGACAGGCGGGGCAGTATTCCTGCCGCTGGCGGGTGGCGGGTTGTCAAGGCTGCGTCGCGCCGGAAATCCGCAAGAGCGGCTTCGGCAATTTTTGGACGGGGCAGGGGCGGCGACATTGGCGGCGTTGCGTCATCTCGATCAGCTCGAGGCCTGGCAGGGCAGGGCAGAGCAAGCGTTGCAAGGCCGGTCGGGTCGTACACCGAAGCGATTGATTGAGGTTCTAACAGAATGGCCGCTGGTTTCCGCGCCGATGGCCGAAGCAATAACCGGGGCCAGCCGGGCGGCCCTTCAACGCAATCTCAATGATATGGCTCAGATGGGACTCATCCGCGAAATCACCGGGCAGGGCCGATACAGAGTGTGGTGTGCACTTGTATAAAAGGTGTTCCCTGGAACGAACCCCGGGCCTGACTGCCAAATCCGAAGGCCTAACCGGCCGCCTTCGCGAGCCCCCTGCGTATTTCCGGAATGACGTTTGCGCCGAGAATCTCGATGGCCTCCAGCATGGATCGGTGGTCGATAACGCCCACACCGAATTGAAGCAGGATCCGGTCAAAACGCAAGACCTCATGTGCGGCGAGAATTTTCTCGGACAATTGCGAGGGGCCACCGGTAAAATAGCCGCCATTGGGACCGGAAAACTTCTCGAACATCTCGCGGCTCTGCATGGGCATGCCGCGTTCGCGGCCGAGTTTTCCCATCTTCGCCGAATGCGCTGGATAGTAGATGTCCAGCGCGGATTTCATGCTGTTATGCACAAAACCATGGGCTGTCAGCGATGTCTTCAGGCGCGATGCCCTATGGCCCGCCTCATGCCCGGCCTGGTGATAAAGCTGGAACATTGGCGCGACACGTTTCCATTCGCCGCCCAGAATCAATGCCATCGCCATCGGCAGTCCCATGGTGCCGGCCCGCATGGCCGATTGCGGCGTGCCGCCAACCCCCAGCCAGATCGGCAGTTGCAGCTGAACCGGCCGCGGATAAACACCGAGCCCATCGAGAGGCTGGGTGTGGGCGCTCCCCGGCCAGTTTGCGTGCTCGGCCTTGTTGATCTCCAACAGCATGTGCAGCTTTTCGATGAACAGATCATCGTAGTCGTTCATGTCATAGCCAAAGAGTGGGAAGGATTCAGAGAACGCCCCCCGCCCGGCGATGATTTCGGCGCGACCATCGCTCAGTCCATCCAGCGTGGCGAATTGCTGAAACACCCGCACCGGGTCATCGGAACTGAGAACCGAGACCGTGCTGGTAAAGCGGATGCGCTTTGTCTGTGTCGCCGCGGCGGCGAGGGCAACCGCGATCGAGGAGACGGCGTAATCGTCCCGGTGATGTTCGCCGAGTCCGTAGACATCAACCCCGACCTGATCGGCCAGAGTGATCTCTTCGACGATGTTGCGCAGGCGTTCGGGCGCGCCAACGACCTGCCCGGTAACCGGGTTGGGACCTATATCGCCAAAGGTAAAAAGCCCGATTTCCATTGCGGTTCGCTCGATTGTTCCAGGGTCCGGCTCAGCTTATCGCAATAATGAGCTTGCCGGTTACACGGCCCTCAGCGCTGAGTTCATGGGCTGGGCCGACCTGATCCAGGGGGAAGGTTTTTTCGATGCGTAGATCCAACGCGCCCTCGGAGTAGAGCCGCGCTGCCTCCTGTAGCGCCTGTTCCGGCTGTGCCTGCGGGGTGGGCGAGAATTGGGCACCATGTTCGGGGGCGGAGAAATCGACGATTGAGATAACCCGCGACGCCTCGCCGGTGATTTGGATCAGTTCGGGAATGTTGCCCGCGCCGACGAGGTCGAGGGTCGCGTCGATCCCTTCTGGCGCAAGGGTCTTCAGCCGGTCGGCGAGCCCCGGCTCGTAAGTGGTCGGCGTTGCTCCGAGACCGCTCAGATAGTCATGCTTGGCTTCGCTGGCTGTGCCGATGACGGTGATCCCGCGCGCCTTAGCGACCTGGACCGCAACCGAACCGACGCCGCCAGCCGCGCCGGAAATCAGGATCGTCTCGCCCGCCTTGGCTCCGACATAGTCGAGGCTGCGAATGGCGGTCTCCGAAGCGACTGTCATCCCGCCAGCCACGTCAAAGGGCATCGCATCAGGTTTGGCCGTCCAGTAGTTCAGCACTGCATAGTCCGCGAATGTGCCGATACCTGCACCAAAGACGGCATCGCCCACGGCCACGCCGCTCACGCCTTCACCAACCTCATCGACCATTCCGGCGGCTTCGAACCCCACGCCAGCGGGAAACTCAACGGGCATGAAATCCTTGAAATACCCGGCCCGGATCTTCCACTCCGCCGGATTTACCCCGGCTGCGCGGACGGCAATCCGCACCTGGCCGGGCCCCGCATGGGGTTCGTCGACTTCGACCAGTTCAAGGACTTCAGGTCCGCCAAACTCATTGAATTTGATTGCTTTCATTGCCGTCTTCCTTAATTTACCCGCGAGCGGGACTATCTATTTCTATGTGGTTTGCCGGGTCGGCATTTTGTCAACTTTGACCCGTAGGCCTTTCACCCGGGGTAGACTTTCAGCGCGACCAGGGTCTCCAACATCTGGCTCTTTTCGTAGGAAACGAAATCGACGCCGGTCACTGCCGGACCGGCAGCGATTGCGGCGGAAACCAGCCCGACTTCCCCATTCGCAACCCAGTTCGGATCAACGTGTTCGCGTGCACGTGTAACCACTGGGCCAAGGACCTGCGACGTAACGCGAAGCCGGTCACCAAGTTCAGCGGTCAGCACCTTGCGCATCATCAAAAGCGCCGCCTGCTGCATGTTGATAATCGACGCGCCGGGCACCGGCATCTGGGCGCTTCCCCCGAGGATCAACTGGTAGGTTCCAGATTGCGGCAGATGGGGAACCCAAGCGCGAACCGTCGCGACATGGGCGCTACTTACGCTGACAAAGAAGCTCTGCCAGTCTTCGTCCGAGATTTCCCACAGGGGGTTTTTCTGCCACCATCCGCCGATCGAAGCAACGATATCCGTAACCGGGCCGAATTCACTAATGACGAGCTTGGCCATCTCCTCAGCGTCTTCGAAGCTGGCGGAGTCGCCGGATACAAAATCCACCCTTCCCGGACCTTCGAGATCCGAAAGGATGCCTCGCAGCTCATCGATCTTGCGATCGGTTCTGGACGGAACGACGACATGTGCACCAGATTTCACCCATGCGCGAATAATCCCCTCGTCAACATCTCCGGTTCCTCCGGCAATGACCACACGGCGGTGACCTAGATCGGGATAACGGGCTTTTGCCAAATCAATAATCTCAGCCAAATTGAGCACTCCTGTTGCTCGTAGCAGTCAGGCAAGGCCCGATGCTTGTTCGAGTTATTCGTTCAAAGTGCCTTCACAGTGGCACGCACCGTTTCGGTCCAGGGGGTTGTCGGGCGCCCGATCAACTTTTGAAGCGTGTGGCTTTCATCCTTCAGCGCACCCTTGGCTGCATTGGCGTCGCTGTCGGCAAGCAGCGCGGCAATCGGGGCGGGCAGGCCGGCGCCTTCCAAAGCGCCAGCAAATTCCGCCTCGCTCATGTTGACATAGGCGACGGGCTTTCCGGCCGCCGCAGAGATCACCTCGACAAACTCGGCCATCGTGTAGCTTTCGTCCCCGGCCAACTCGTAGATCGCCCCGGACTGAATGGTATCGGCGGCCAAAACGGCAACGTCGCCTTCTGCATAGTCCTGACGGGTCGCGCTAGAGAACAGCCCGTCGCCAGCCGCGCCGAGATAGGCCCCATGTTCGAGCGCGGGCGGGATCGAAGCCGTCTGGTTCTCGGTATACCAGCCATGGCGCAGGAAGGCGTGAGGCAGGCCGGAGGCCTTGATCGCCGCTTCGGTTTCGCGATGGTCGGCGGCAAGTCCGATGCTGTTCGTCTCGGCCCTGAGAACCGAGGTATAGGCAAGAAAGCCAACACCGGCCGCCACAGCGGCATCAACCGCATTCTTGTGTTGCTCGGCACGTCTGCCCATTTCGGAAGCAGAGATCAGGAGCAGCCGGTCGATGCCCTGAAAGGCCTGCTCGAGCGATGCGCGGTCGTCGTAGTCGCCGATGCGCACTTCAACGCCGTGCCCTTCCAGAGCGGCAGCCGCGTCGGGTCTACGCACAAGGGCCACGACGTTCTTGGCCGGAACCTTGCCGACCAGTTCGGCAACGACAAGCGCGCCGAGTTGGCCCGATGCACCTGTGACGAGGTATTTTGCCGTCTGATCCGCCATGAACATGTCCTTTACTTTGATTCTGGTATACATATGAGGTATGGTCTCTTTCAGTTACCTACTATTGCTCAGCATTGGAAGAAGGCAGTTGCAAATGACCAGGGAACACCAAAGTAACCCTGCTGATGTGCTCGGTGACCTCATCAAGCATTTCGAGACCAGTCCGGAAGGCGGCATTGATACGGCAAGTTGTCCGGTCCGCGATGTGCTGGACCGTATCGGAGACAAATGGTCGGTTCTGATCCTGACGCTGCTCGCTCGTGAGCCAAAGAGGTTCAGCGCATTGAACAGGGTTGTCGGTGACATCTCCAAGAGGATGCTGACCCAGACGCTGCGCTCGCTGCAGCGCGATGGGCTGGTTGAGCGGACCGTCTACCCGACGACACCGCCGATGGTCGATTATCGTCTGACGGATCTTGGCCGGTCCGCGCTCGAACCTCTGGCCGGGCTGATTGTCTGGGCCGACCGAAGCCATGACCAGATCCGCCAGGCGCGTGAGGCGTTTGACCATAAGGGAGAGGATATGCCCCTGGTTTCCTAGGGTCCGGGCCCCTGCCTTCAATGACCTGTCAGGTTTGTCACGGTCGACACGCCGGATGAGCCAGTCCTCGGGTCAACACATATGTCGATCGGCCCAAACGAATGGGCAGCCTTGGAAAGGTTCCTTTCATGCGCAGTTTCTATCTCACAGCCCTCGTCCTGGGCCTGCTGACTGCGGTCGGCCCGCTGGCGATCAACATGTATCTGCCCGCGCTTCCAGTCATCGAGGATGTCTTTGACACCGACACGGTGACCGTTCAGCTAAGCCTTCTTTCGTTCTTTGTCTCCATGTCACTGGCTCAGCTCATCTATGGCCCGCTTTCGGACATGTTCGGCCGCAGGCTGCCGCTATTCATCGGTCTGACACTCTATCTGCTGGGGGCGGTCGGTTCCGCGCTGGCCCCGGACATTCAATGGCTGATCGCCGCGCGTGCGCTTCAGGGGCTGGGCGCAGCAGCGGGAATGGTGATCGCGCGTGCCGTCATTCGAGATCTCTATACCGGCCCTCAGGCCGCGCAGCTCATGGCCACGCTAATGCTGGTGGTCAGTATTGCGCCGGTCCTCGCTCCGCTGGCGGGAAGCGCTGCGCTCGCCGCAGGTGGTTGGCGCACGATCTTCTGGTCGATGGCGGCGGCGGCCATCGCGGCGCTTGTGCTTCTGACCACCGCGCTCAAGGAAACCCGCCCCCCCGAACAGCGCGGCGACAGCAGCCTTGCACGCTCGCTCCGGGACTACGCAAGCCTTCTGCGCGAACCGAGGTTTCTCGGCATCGTCTTTGTTGGTGCATTCGGGTTGGCCAGCTTCATGGCCTATGTGGCGAACTCGTCCTTCATCCTGATCGAGTACTATGGACTGAGCCCGACGCAATACAGCCTCGCCTTTTCGATCAACGCCGCAGGGTTTATCGGCGTCGCCCAACTCAACGGGTATCTGAGCCGACGCTTCGGGCTAGGGCCGATGATCCGGTTTGCGACGGCGGCGAATGTGGCTGTCATGCTGCTGCTGCTGATCACGGAACTGGTCGGGATCGCAACGCTGCCGGTGATGATTGTTCTGCTTCTATGCGGCTATGCGTTTCTGGGTCTCGTCGTGCCGGGCACGGCGGTGCTCGCTCTGGAAGATCATGGAGAAAAAGCCGGAACGGCGTCAGCGCTGATGGGTGCACTGCAATTCATGACGGCGACGGTCATGATCGGGATTGCGGGCGCATTCTTTGACGGCACGCCCATTCCGATGATCGTGGCCATCGCAGCCTGTTCCGTGATCGCTTTTGCTCTGGCGATGCTTTCTGTACCTCGAAAGGAGGCGCAGATCCCCGCTGAATAGGGTGTCGGCGCCGGTCAGGCTGCGCCTGCGGCCACCTTCCCGATCCGGTAGGTGCAACGGCGGCCACCTCTCACAATATGCTCGACCCTCTCGATGGCGGTACCAGGGCCCAGAACCTGCTCAAAAACCGCCTGTTCGGACCGGCAGAAACCTTGACAGAAACGCGCGGCAGCGCAGATCGGGCAGTGGTTTTCGACAAATAGGAACGTCCCGTCACCGGCATCCTCGAAACTCGCCATATAGCCTTCGTCAGAGCGCAGTTCAGCCAGTCTGGCGACGCGCTCCTTCAGGCTGCCGCATCCCACCATCGCGGCTTCGTATTGTGCCCGTGTCCTAGTCTCTCTGGCCGAGATAACCCGATCCAGGGCCTCCGCACCCAACTCATCCTGAATGCTGCTCAGGATTTCAACGGTTAGCCCGGCGTGGGTATTCGGAAACCGTGCCTGCCCCTTTTCGGACAGGTGCCAGTAGGTCGATGGACGGCCTCGGCTCGCACTGCGCCGCTCTTCGCGGACCAGCCCGTCATTCGAGAGCTTCATGAGCTGCTGGCGCGCGCCCTCACCGGTGATCCCAAGCCGTTCGCCGATCTGCGACGAGGTCAACGCGCCCTGCATCTTCAGGGTCATCAGGATGCGATCCGACGGCGCACGTGGTGCATCCGGGTATTTTTCCAAGTGATCGCTTGACATATTGGCCGGATTGTTTTTCAAAGTCTTCACTTGTTTAATTACCCGCTCACGTACCATGACGCAAGCCGGACCCGATAAGGAGAGACATGATGGCCTTTGAATTGCCCGCCCTAACCTACGACCACGCAGCCCTTGCCGCGCGGGGGATGAGCCAGGAAACGTTGGAATTGCATCACGACAAGCACCATCAGGCCTACGTAACCGCGCTCAACGGCTTTGTGGACGCGAACGCCGACCTGCAAGGCAAGACACTGGAAGAAATCATCGCGCTCACCTATGGCGATGCCGATCGTGCGCCCGTGTTCAACAATGCGGGCCAACACTGGAACCACATTCATTTCTGGAACGCACTTTCGCCTGTGGGTGGCGGCATCCCGGGTAAACTCGAAGGCAAGATTGTCGATGCCTTCGGTTCGGTCGAGCAATTCAAGGCCGATTTCAAGACCGCAGCCAACGGTCAGTTCGGCTCCGGCTGGGCGTGGCTGATCCAGAAATCTGATGGCACATTGGCCGTCACCAAAACACCGAACGGCGTGAACCCGCTGGCTACAGGAGAGGGCACGACGCTGCTGGGCCTCGATGTCTGGGAACACAGCTACTACGTCGACTTCCGCAACCGGCGGCCCGACTATGTGACCAACTTCCTCGACAACCTGGCGAATTACGAATTTGCCGAAGCCAACCTCGCCTGAACGCGAGTCGGTCTCGGCGTCGGGGCCCAGTTTGAAACAGGCTTTCTGCGTTCCGAGTCGGCTCGACAATTCGATGCGTATCGGCCATTTCTTGATCTCAAACTCAAGAGAAGACCAAGTGAATACTCTTCTCGGATCTCACGTCAGACTTATGTAGGGCCTCCTTCAGTTGCCTTCCTCAAAAAAAGGCCTGGGGACAGCCGGCTCAAGCGAAGGAGAGTCACCAATTAGTGACCTAGCGACGGCGCATGGCAGAACGTTTGGAGGTGGGTGACACCGGGTGTAGCGCGGCTTATAGCATGAAATCGTCCAAGCAGTTTGGGCGATTATTCTCAAACAAGGAGGACGGGAACTGGATTTGCCAATTTCGCGACGCGCACCGAAACTCGTGATTTTTGACTGTGACGGTGTGCTCGTAGACTCCGAGCCGACCTTCAATCGCGTGCTGCACGCTTATTTGCTTTCGACTGGCGCAAGCTTGTCACTCGTTGAATGCCACGGCTTGTTCGTCGGCAAGAGCAGACATGATGTCGAACGTTATGTGAGCGAAAGGGGATTGCGCCTTCCTGCGAAATGGCCACACGACTTCTACGACAGAGTTCTCGAAGCCCTCGGAAAAGAGGTCGAGCCGATCCCGGGCGCCCGTGAGGCGGTGACGTTGATTTCGTCGGCTGGCATTCCGCTCTGCGTAGCCTCAAATGGGCTTCTGGCAAAGATGCGTGTCACACTGGAACGGGCGGGGCTGCTTCCCTGGTTCGAAGGAAATATGTTTTCGGCTTATGATGTCGGCGCCAGCAAACCCGCGCCCGATGTGTTTTTGCATGCGGCCGAAATGAATGGCGTTGCGCCAGAGGATTGCGTGGTAGTCGAAGATAGCATGAGCGGATTCGAGGCGGCCTCCAACGCTGCGATGACCTGTTTTGCCTACCTCCCGAAGACAGCTTTGAATCCAGAGAACGTCTTCGGTGCGCGACGGCTAACCGATATGGCTGACCTGCCGAAACTGTTGGGGCTTTGAGTGGTCAATCCATAGACGGCAACCAGCTTCGCATGGACCGGACGACGTATACCCGGCTGCAAATCTCCATCGGAACAAACAAAGTTTGTGACCTGCGAAGGAACACGGCCATCAAACAAGATAGTTGTTAAATTTTTGTATCCGCTTCACCAATTCTTGTTATTGATTGACTGAGCGAGCAGCATGCACCCAACCCCCTCGCGGTTGCCATCAGCATTTGGGGGAGGACCATCCACTCCAAAGCCCAGGCTGCACCCGACCGTTCCTGTTCATGGATCAAGGCATGATGCATAGCCGAGACCTGTACCGAATTGAACCGTGCCAACGTCACCAAGAGCTCGGCAGCAATCGGGTTGTTCTTGTGAGGCATGGCGGACGAGGTACCACCTCCTGAAATCGCGATCACACCGATGCCTTGCTGCGCCATGAGGGCGATGTCCTGCCCAATCTTGCCTAGAGTGCCAGAAATCATTGAAAGCAGAGACGCATATTCCACAATCCCGTCACGCATCGTGTGCCAGGCCTTTTTAGTCGGCGCAAGATCGAGCTGGTTGGCGACATCGGCGACAACTTCATCCGCCTTATTTCGGAGAGCCTTGCGGTCGCCGGAGGCCCCGCCAATCTGTACCCGCTCGATACGGGGACGGATTTGATCCAGCCGCACCCGATGCTCGGCCAAAGGCAGGCGCCAGGGTAGAACCCGATCACGTACCTTGATCACCGTGGCGGCCTGCATTCTTGTGCGCCCCATTAACGGTTCATCCCCGAACCGCTCTTCTAGCTCCTTGAGGAATTTCTCCAATTCAATCAATCTGTTGGTGATGAGCAATGAAGCCTCTCGCAGAACCAGGACTGTCGTGGTGTCGACCACATCCTGAGAAGTAGCGCCCATGTGGACGGCTTCTTCAGGTGCGATAGCCTTAAGCTGTTTGACCAGACTCGGCACCGGCAGACCATCCTGCGCCGTACCTTTGGTAAGATCGGTTAGATCGGGTTTGGCAACTTCGATTGCTTGTGCAGCTGTCTCGGCCAGAGTTGCGTCAATCAGTCCTGCCCGGCCACAGGCCCGCGACCATGCCGCCTCGAAGGCGAGCATGTGCTGAAGATGCCGTTCCGGAGAGAGGATCGCTGCCATAGCGTCATCGCCGAACAGACCGGATAGCCACGGACTCTCAAACACTGAAGCGCTCATAGCGAGCTCCTTATGGTGCGCCGAAAGCGCGGGATGACCAATCTATATGATGCCGCTTTTCCCGATCTGGTCAGATGTCGAGGAAAACCGTCTCGCCCTCGCCCTGTAGTCGAATGTCGAAGCGGTACTTGCCGTCGCCGGTTTTCTTGGCGATCAGGGTATTCACCCGTGGTCGCTGTTCGATTCGGATCAGCAACGGGTCATTGGCGTTGTCCTCGTCTTCGAAATAGATCCGGGTATTGAGACCTACGTTAATCCCACGTGCGACGACCCAAAGGGAAATATGAGGCGCGCTCTCGACTCCACCGCGCCCCTGGTAAGAGCCAGGTTTGACTGTGCGCAAGGTAAACTCGCCGCTTTCCGCGTCGGCCGCAAAGCGGCAATGGCCTGTAAAGGCCGGATCGGCGCTTTTATCGCCCGGAAACACGCCCCCAGCATCGCATTGCCAGCTCTCGATCAACGCATCTCGCATCGCCCAGCCGGTGCCGTCAAATACGGAGCCAACGATCTCAACGATCTCACCCTTGGCCTTGCTTTCATCCAGAAAAGGCGTGGTGCCAATCTCTTCGTCATAGTATCCTGCGTTTCCCGCATAGGTAGGCATCAGGCCGATATGGACATAAGGACCCGCCGTTTGCGAGGCGCTTTCGATCAGTGTTTCAAGTTTCTGAACCATTTCACATGCCCTCCAGCTTGTTTTCAAACATGGTCTGACGGCGACCCCGCAAAACAATGTCAAATTTATAGGCGAGAAAATCGAGTGGGCGCGATTTCGAGAAATCGAGCGGCGCGACCAGCCGGTCGAGCTGGCTGCGATCCTTGATGGTCGCGGCGATCGGGCAGTGATTGATGAGCGGATCGCCCTCGAAATACATCTGCGAGATTAACCTTTGGCCGAAGCTGTGGCCAAATATCGAAAAGTGGATGTGCATCGGACGCCAGTCATTGGCACGGTTAGGCCAGGGGTAAGCCCCTGGACGAATGGTCAAGAATTCGTAGTATCCGTTTTCATCCGTGATGGTCCGACCGCAGCCGCCGAAATTTGGGTCGAGCGGTGCGAAATAGGTGTCTTTCTTGTGCCGGTAGCGCCCACCCGCATTAGCCTGCCAGATCTCTATTAGCGCGTTCGGTATCGGGCGGTTCATCTCGTCCAGCAAGCGGCCATGCACCAGGATGCGTTCGCCCACGGCGGGAGCAGCACCCTTTGTCCAGTTCAAGATCAGGTTGTTGTCGAGCGCGCCGAGCTTCGTGTGGCCGAATCTCGGACCAGTCTCTTCCGAGGGAGTGCTCTCCATCGAAAGCAACGGCAGGAAGGGCGAGCGCGCGACGCTCGTTTTGTAGCCAGGATCATAGGGCTCGGGGTGGATCGCGCGGTTGCGCGGAATCAGTGGTCCATGGTCAGTCATTAGATACTTTCCTCCATTTCCGCATAAGTCTGCTTGGCCAGCTTTAGCGCGTGGTTGGCTTTCGGCACGCCAGCATAGATCGCGACGTGTTGCAGCGCCTCGGCGACATCCGCTTTCGAGGCACCGGTATTGGCGGTAGCCCGGATATGCATTGGAATTTCCTCGAAATTTCCTGTCGCGGCCAGCAGTGCGAGGGTCAACATCGAGCGTTCGCGTCGGGTGATCCGCTCCGACGCCCAAACAGTTCCCCATGCGCTTTCGGTGATCAACGACTGAAACGGCAAGTCGAATTCGGTCTTGCCTGCCTCTGCCCGGTCCACATGGGCCTCGCCCAGCACCTCGCGGCGCACTTGCATGCCTTTGTCGAACGTCTCTGTCATGGGATGATCCTTTCCACGAAATTCATCAGGGTGTGGGCAAATACCTTTGGCTGCTCTACCGCAGGAAGATGGCCGGAGCGGTCGAACATGACTAAATCGGAGCGGGGCAGGGCGGCGGCGAGCTTTTCGACCACGTCCGGCGGCGTCGCCTGATCGTGATAGCCGCCGATCACCAGCGCGGGCTGGGTGATTTCGCGAAGGCGGTCGGTGATGTCGGTGCCGGCGATCGCCGCGCAAGTGGCTATATAGCCTTCCGTATCTGTCCGGGTGAGCAGCGCCCGCCACAGATCGGTTTCAAGAGTCGCAAGCATATCGGGGCCGAACCACCGCTGTAGGATGCCGTCTGCCATTGCCGCCATGCCATTAGTGCGTACACCCTCGATCCGACTCAGCCAGCTATCCGCATTTCCCAGCATTGGGGCGGTATTCGAAAGCACCAAGCCGATCACCCTATCCGGCGCCATGAGCGCGATGTGCTGCGCGATCAGGCCGCCGATGGAGCAACCGACGATCACCGCCTGAGCGAGACCGATATGGTCCATCGCGGCCAGCACGTCCTCGGCCAGCTCTGGAATGCCATATCCCCGCGGCGCGGTACTGCTCAGCCCGTGACCGCGCTTGTCCATGCGCAAGTTCGACCAGCCCGCGGGTAGAAGCGCGACGACATCGTCCCACATCCGCAGGTCTGTGCCGAGCGAATTGATGAAGACAAGCGCGACACCTTCGCCGTCAGTGGCGCGCAGATGCGTGGTGCCCCAATCGCGTTTCAATGCCTGCATGGTATCCTCCTGCCGATAATTTGGCATAACTTTTCCCTTTACAAAAATATGATCTTGGCCAAAAGCTATAACCAAATGGATATACCTAATGGTCTGAAACTGCGCCATCTCGAAGCTTTCCTGACCGTTGCTCAAGCCGGAACAATCTCTGCTGCGGCGCGGCAACGGAACGTGTCGCAGCCGGCATTGTCAAAAACGATCTCGGAACTGGAGGGGCTGCTTGGCGCGCATCTCTTCGAGCGTACAGGGCGGCGGGCCGTCTTAACCCCGGCAGGTGAGAATTTTCGTGCTCATGCCCGCGCCGCGCTGCAAAGCCTCGAGGCAGGGGTGCGCGACCTGTCGGGGCAGGTGGCGGCGGGGCTGGTGAAGGTTGGGTTGCTGCCGACCGTGGCCGGTGGGTTCTTCCCCTCGGTCGCTCTTGCATTCTCGCAGGCGCGCCCGGATGCGCGGATCGGTATAATCACTGGGCCGAACCACTACCTGCTCGAACGACTGCGCGGCGGCAAGATTGACCTTATGGTCGGGCGCATGCCACGGGCAGCCGACATGGCAGGCCTGTCTTTCGAGTATCTCTATGACGAGCCGATCTTGCTGGTGGCGCGCGCCGGACATCCAGCGCTGGATCTGCCGGTGACCGACGCTCTGCTACGCTATCCCCTCATCCTGCCCAACCCCGGTGCGATCATTCGTCAGAGCGTGGATCAATACCTTGCCGCGATGGGGTTATCCGATCTCACACCGGTGTTCGAGACGGTGGCCCTGCCGGCGGCGCAAACGCTTCTCGAAGGTTCTGAGATGCTCTGGTTCATCTCGCGCGGCGTCGTGGCGCGGGAAATTGCGCGCGGCAGCCTTGCTGCGCTCGATCTAAAGTCGGATTACATGGCCGGGGCGGTTGGTCTGACACGCAAGTTCACGTTCGACGAAGACAGCCATGCCGATCTGCTGGCGCGGCTTCTGCACCGGCGGGTTGAAGAGGATTGCGCCCGTCGTTGAGCCAGTCAGACGGCTTCTAGCGCAATAGCAATACCCTGTCCTACACCGATACACATGGTGGATAGCGATTTCTCACCAGGCTTGAGGTCAAGCATCGCGGTGCCAGTAATCCGCGCACCCGACATGCCCAGCGGATGACCCAACGCGATTGCCCCGCCATTGGGGTTCACACGCACGTCATCATCAGCAATCCCAAGATTACGCAACGTGGCGAGGCCCTGCGAGGCGAAAGCTTCGTTAAGCTCAATCACTGCGAACTCCTCTTGGCGCAGGCCAAGACGCGCCAGAAGCTTTCTCGAGGCCGGAGCCGGGCCGAAGCCCATGATGCGCGGCGCCACGCCGGCGGTTGCCCCGCCGAGCACTCTGGCGATCGGCTTAAGCCCATGCTTTTCGGCAGCTTCTTTCGTCGAAAGGATCAAAGCGGCAGACCCGTCATTCACGCCAGAGGCGTTGCCCGCTGTCACAGTGCCATCGGCTTTCACGAAGGGCCGAAGTTTTTTCAGGCCTTCGTATGTAGTCGTGGAACGCGGATGCTCGTCGGTGTCGATGACCAGAGGATCACCTTTGCGCTGCGGGATCGTAACCGGCACGATCTCCTGGGCCAAACGGCCATTGACTTGGGCTTTGGCCGCTTTCTGCTGCGAGCGCAAGGCGAAGGCATCCTGATCGGGGCGCGAGATGCCAAAATCTTCGGCCACATTCTCTGCCGTCTCGGGCATGCTGTCGACGCCATATTGTTCCTTCATCAGCTTGTTAACGAAACGCCAGCCGATAGTGGTGTCGTGGACCTCATTGGCCCGCGAGAAGGCGGAGGTGGCCTTGGGCATCACGAATGGCGCGCGCGACATGCTCTCTACCCCTCCGGCGACAAGCAGCTCGGCCTCGCCGGATTTGATCGCCCGAGCTGCAGTGATGACCGCATCCATACCCGAGCCGCAAAGTCGGTTCATCGTCGTACCCGGCACCGTCTCGGGATAGCCTGCGAGAAGCAGCGCCATGCGGGCGACGTTGCGGTTGTCTTCGCCAGCCTGATTGGCGCAGCCGAAGATCACCTCGTCGATCGCGGCAAGGTCGAGGCCCGGATTGCGCGCGGCAATGGCCCGAAGCGGAATCGCGGCAAGGTCGTCAGCGCGGACGGAGGAAAGCGCACCGCCAAAGCGGCCGATTGGTGTGCGGATGTAGTCGCATATGTATACGTCAGTCATGAGATTCCCTCGGGAACATTGAGTTCGGCAACTTCGCCAACAATGTGCAACGTCGCGCCAGTCACCGCCTGCAAGGCGTCCAAAGTGATGCCCGGCAGTTTTTCACGAAGCACGAATTTGCTATCTTCGATGTCAATCACGGCCAGAGAGGTGTAGACGCGGGTCACGCACCCGACGCCTGTCAGCGGGAAAGTACAGGCCTCGACCAGTTTCGGGCCGCCATCCTTGGTTACATGGTCAGTTACAACCGCCACACGCTTGGCCCCATGCACAAGGTCCATTGCTCCACCCACGGCCGGCACGCCTTTGGTGCCTACGCGCCAGTTCGCCAGATCGCCGTTCTGGGCGACCTGATACGCGCCAAGAACGGCCAGATCGAGGTGGCCACCGCGCACCATCGAAAAGCTGTCGGCATGATGGAAAAAGGATGCACCGGGCTTCAATGTAATCGCCTTTTTGCCCGCATTAATAAGATCCCAGTCTTCCTGTCCCTCCGCAGGGGCTTTTCCGAATCCCAGCACGCCGTTCTCGGTATGATAGGTTACATCGCGGCCATCGGGCTGGAACTTGGCGATCATCTCGGGAAATCCGATACCGAGGTTCACATAGGAACCATCTTCGATATCCTGAGCGGCACGCCACGCGATCTGCGCGTTCGTCAGTTTGTCTTCCATTAAATTGAAACCGGACATCAGTAGACCACCCCCCTACGCACGAGTACTTCTTCTTGTTGAGGCGCGGGAACCTCGACAATCTTGTCGACGAAGATTCCGGGGGTAACTACCGCCTCAGGATCGATGGAGCCGGGTGCGCGGAGGTTGGAGACCTGCGCAATCGTGCGATCGGCAGCCATCGCCATCAACGGATTGAAGTTCCGGCCAGCCAAACGATAGGTAAGGTTGCCGGTCTCGTCACCATCATGGCCTTTGATCAGGGCGAAGTCGGCCTTCAACCACAACTCTTGCACGTACATCTTGCCGTCGAACGTCTCTGTCGGCTTGCCTTCGGCAAGCTCGGTACCAAAAGAAGTTGGCGTATAAAAAGCGGGAATGCCTGCTCCGCGCGCGCGAATGCGTTCGGCCAATGTACCCTGCGGGATCAACTCGAGCTCGATTTCGCCTGCCAGGTATTTTTCGTTGAATGCCTCGGCGTTGGAGCTGCGCGGGAAAGAGCAGATCATCTTCCTGACCATCCCCGCTTTGATCATCGCGGCGATTCCGATCGCGCCGTTTCCCGCGTTATTGTTTATCACGGTAAGATTCTTGGGGCTGCCGGTGGCACGAAAGCGGTCGATTAAAGCGTGGATCAGTTCGATCGGGGCTCCGGAGCCTCCAAAGCCACCGATCATAACCTGTACGCCATCGGGGATATCCGCAACCGCGTCAGCGAGGCTGGGCGATGTTTTGTTCATCAGGATCCTCCTTAGATACCCTTCGAAATATCCCTAGATTACCGCCGTAGCGAGTAAAATGTTCATATATTGATCTTTTTTCAACATGTGTATATCAGCGTTCGCATGTTGAACAATCCCACCGACTACATCGCATCGCTCGCCAAGGGGCTGAAAGTGATCGAAGCCTTCGGACCCACATCCCCGCGTCTTTCGATATCCGAAGCTGCCGTCGCCAGTGGCTTGGATCGCGCTGCTACGCGACGCGTACTGTTGACGCTCCACCGCGAAGGTTACGCCGACTATGACGGTAAGTTTTTTACTCTTACCCCGCGCATCCTACGGCTCGGAGTGGCCGCACTTGCTTCCCTACCGCTCTCGCAGATTGTCCAACCTTGGCTTGACCAACTCTCCGAGCAAATTGGTCAAAGCTGTTCCGTGGCACTGCTCGATGAGACCGAGATCGTGTATATCGCGCGCGCGGCGCAGAAACGTGTGATGTCCATCGGGCTCATGCCTGGGTCACGACTCCCCGCCCATTGCACCTCGATGGGAAGGGTTCTGTTGGCTGCGCTGCCTCGCGAAGAGGCTGACCTGCTTGTCAGACGCTCGGACCTTACCCCGCGGACCAAGTTCTCAATACTCGACCCAGTTCTGACCTTGTGCCGGATCGATGCTGCGAGAGAGGACGGATATGCGTTTGTGGACCAGGAAGTGGAAACGGGCTTACGGTCAATCGCTGTTCCGCTGAATGATCGCAAGGGTTTGACCGTCGCTGCTCTCAATATCGGTTTGTCGTCTGCCGGCTGGACACCGAAGCAGACGATTGAAACATACTTGCCGCACTTGCTTGGCGTCCAATCGGCCCTCGGGCGGGTTCTCTGATTGACATTATTTAGAAGTCTAAGTTATTAGGACCTCAAGCCGGGAGGATACCTTAGATGGAAAATCTGAAACTAGACGCGAAGCTCTCTCTTCAAGAACCAGCCCATCTCTACTACGGCGGCGCATGGGTGCCGCCACTAGAGGGAAAGTACGAAGACACTTTCAACCCAGGAACCGGCGAGCGGATCGGGTCGGTTGCGACGGCAAGTCGCGCCGATGTCGATGCGGCGGTTGCGGCAGCGAAAGAAGGGTTCGAGGTATGGCGGGATGTTGTGCCGCTGGAACGCGCACGTATCCTGAAGGAAATCGCAAATCTCTTGCGAAAGCATGGCGATGAACTGGCGATGATGGACGCTGCAAACTGTGGCAACCCCTATACTGAAATGCGCGGCGACGCCGCGATTGCGGCAGCGCAGATGGAGTTTTTCGCCGGTCTTGTGACCGAAATGAAGGGTGATACGATCCCTATGGGACCAGAGCGCATCAACATGACCCTACGCCAGCCGATGGGCGTGGTTGCAAGGATTCTTGCCTTTAATCATCCGTTCATGTTCTGCGGCGGAAAGATGGCAGCGCCTCTGGCCGCAGGCAATGCCGTCATCATCAAGCCGCCGGTTCAGGCTCCGTTGTCTTCGCTGCGGCTGGCGGAGCTCATCGATGGCCTGCTGCCTAAAGGCACGTTCAATGTTCTGCCGGGCGGCGTCGAGGCAGGAGCTGGGCTGGCCGAACATCCCGACGTCGCCAAGGTCACACTCATCGGCTCCGTACCCGCGGGCCGGGCGGTGATGCGCAGCGCGAGCGACACCGTCAAACCAGTGCTGCTCGAACTCGGCGGCAAGAACGCGCTGATCGCCTATCCGGACAGCGATCCGAAGAAGATCGCCGATGCGATCGTCGGCGGCATGAATTTCGGCTGGTGCGGGCAATCTTGCGGATCGACGAGCCGCGCTTTCTTGCATGTAGACATCCACGATGCGGTCATCTCACATCTCAAAGCGGCTGTCGAACGGTACAAGCCAGGCATTCCGACAGAGCCGGAGACCACGATGGGGGCGATCGTCAGCCGGACACAGTTCGATCGGATCATGGACTTCATCGAATCCGCCATGAGCGAAGGCGCGCGTGCCGTAACCGGCGGCCATGCGGTGACCGAAGGTGCGCTGGCACAGGGAAGCTTCATCGCGCCGACGATTTTTGCGGATGTAACGCCGCAGATGCGTATCGCTCGCGAAGAGATTTTCGGGCCAGTTCTGGCGGTCCGCAAATGGTCGGACGAAGATTCCATGCTGAACGAGGTCAACGCACTTGAGCTGGGGCTGACCTGCGCAATTTGGACTCGGGACTTGGTTACGGCTCATCGCACGGCTGCTCGTGTCGAGGCCGGGTTTGTTTGGGTTAACGAAGTTGGCCGGCATTTCCTTGGTGCCCCGTTCGGTGGGGTCAAACAATCGGGTATCGGGCGCGAAGAAGGTATTGGCGAGCTGATTTCCTTCACCCATGAAAAGAATGTGCATATCAATCTGTCGGGTCAGTAACCCGGTGCAGAGGTAATGTGCGAACGGGGTCTGGGATCCAAAAGCTTTTTCTTTATTGATTGCTTTGGCCGGGATGAGACCATCCCTTCCTACCCTTTCTGCAAACCGACAAGGATCTGAAAAATAATGAGCAATGTTGCGAACGTCCCCGATATCATCCTCGAACCTATGGTTCGGAACGCCATTGTGGAGGACCTGGGTGCAGCAGGCGACGTGACAACCCGTTCCGTTCTGCCTGAAGGCACGCGCTACAAGGCGCAAATGCGTGCACGGCAGGACGCGGTTGTTTCTGGGATGCAGGTGGCCTCTCTGGCGTTTCGGCTGATTGATCCCGATCTTATTGTCGAGACTGTTGTCGCGGATGGTACGGCCTGCAAAACGGGCGATACCTTGATGCGTATAGAGGGATCGGCGGCGTCGATCCTTGCCGCAGAGCGTGTTGCCCTGAACTTTGCCGGGCGGTTGTCCGGGACGGCAACTTTGACAGCGTCCTATGTGCAGGAACTTGCGGGTACCAAGACACGTATCACCTGTACACGCAAAACCACACCGGGGCTGAAGCTTGTCGAGAAACTCGCGATTTTGCATGGCGGCGGCCACAATCACCGGTTTTCCCTGTCCGATGCAATCCTGATCAAGGACAACCATATCGCAGCGGCTGGTGGCATCAAACAGGTGTTGGAAGCCGTTCAGCGAAATGTGGGTCACATGGTCGTGGTCGAGATCGAGATCGACGGTTTGCATCAGTTGGACGAGGTGCTTCAGACCGGGGGCGCAGATGTCATCATGTTTGACAATATGTCGACCGAAGACATGGCCGAAGCCGTAAAGCGCATTGACGGGCGGGCGAAGACAGAAGCCAGCGGGAATGTGACCCTTGGCCGTTTGCGCGAAATCGCATCGGCAAATGTGGATTATATTTCCTCCGGTGCTTTGACCCATTCGGCGGGGACCGTCGATTTCGGTTTGGATTTCTGATCCTCTGAACCGCTCCAGACCGTCTGAAATGCAAAATGCCCGCCCTTTCGGCGGGCAATAAATACCTATTGCGTACGCCTTTCAAAATGGGGCGCTGCTGCATCAACACTTCATAAGGAAAGGCCAAAACACATGACAGAGCACAGGCTGTATCAGGTTGAGCGCCCAGTATCGTCGGATAGTTTGGGAGTTTGGGGTAGCGATGTATTTGCGGATATGTTGCGAGGTTTGGGGGTGAAGTATGTTGCGCTGAACCCTGGGTCGAGCTTTCGGGGTTTGCATGACAGCCTTGTGAACCACCTTGGTAATGAAGATCCGCAGATGCTGTTGTGTCTGCACGAAGAGCATGCGGTTGCGATTGCACATGGCTATGCGAAGGTGACGGGGGAGCCATTGGCGGTGATTCTGCACAGCAACGTGGGTCTGATGCATGGGACGATGGCGATCTTCAACGCATGGTGTGATCGGGTTCCTGTGCTGATCTATGGTGCGACGGGGCCGGTTGATGCGGCGCTGCGGCGTCCTTGGATTGACTGGCTCCATACCTGCCGTGACCAGGCGTCGATGATCCGGAATTATGTGAAATGGGACGATCAGCCTGGCTCGATGGAGGCGGCGCTGGAATCGATGTTGCGTGCGGATGTGATCGCGCGGAGCGAGCCGAAAGGGCCGACCTATGTGAACTTTGATGTGTCGATCCAGGAAAAGCAGCACGCGCAGGCCCCGGCGCTGCCGGATTTTGCGCGTTACCAGCCGCCTTTGCCTGCGGCTCCTTCGGCCGAAGGCGTGGCACGTGCGGCGGACCTGCTGAAGAACGCCAAGGCGCCTGTGGTGCTGGCGGGGCGGGTGTCGCGCGATCCGGCGGATTGGGCGCGGCGTGTGGCCTTTGTCGAGGGGCTGGGGGCGAAGGTTCTGACGGATATCCGGATCGGGGCGTCTTTCCCGACGGATCACCCGCGGCATCGGGGTAAACCAGCCTTCTTCATCGACGACGCGGCGGGCGCGGTGCTGCGCGAGGCCGATGTGATCCTGAGTCTGGACTGGCTGGATGTCGCGGGTACGCTGAAACTGGCGGGCGAAGTGACGGCGCAGGTGATCCAGGCGTCGCTGGATTATCAGCTGCACAATGGCTGGGGGATGGAGCATCAGGCGCTGCCTGCGCTGGATCTGCACCTGGCCTGTGGCCCGGATGTTGCGATGCATGCGATTGCCGATGCCCTGGGTGTAGGGGCGGGCGAGATGCCCGGTGATTTGCCGGTCAAACCCGCGCTGAACGCCCCCGATGCAGATGTTGAGCTTGATATCATGACGCTGGCCGGGGCGCTTGGCGAAGGTTTGGAAGGTGTCTGTGCCAGCTTTGTGCGTTGGCCGTTGGGTTGGGCGGGCGAGGCGTGGCACTTCCGTCATCCGCTGGACTTCCTGGGTTCGGATGGCGGCGCGGGGATCGGCTCGGGTCCTGGGATGCTGATCGGGGCGGCGCTGGCGCTGAAAGACAGCGACCGGCTGCCTGTTGCGGTTCTTGGGGACGGCGACTTCATGATGGCGGCCTCGGCATTTTGGACGGCGGCGCATTATGGCACTCCGTTCCTGGCGGTGGTGTCGAACAATCGCTCGTTCTACAATGACGAGGTGCACCAGGAACGCGTGGCAGTGGCCCGCAACCGCCCGGTCGAGAACAAGTGGATCGGCCAGCGTATCGGTGATCCGGATATCGACATTGCCGGAGTTGCGCGGGCGCAGGGCTGCGAAGGGATCGGCCCGGTCTTTACCGCGGGCGAGCTGGTCGAGGCGATCAAACAGGGCGTCGAGATGGTGCGCGCGGGCAAGAGCGTAGTGATCGATGCACGTGTCCAGCCGGGGTATAACCCCAACATGGTCGCTGGCCTGACGCGGAGCGACTGATGATGACCCCGAAGATCTATATTGCGCAGGATCCTGTGCTGGAAGAGGTGTTGGACACCGCAACGGATCGGCTGCGGGCCGAAGGCTGGGAGGTCGTTCGCGGCCCCCAGATCACCCCGGGTGTTCCGCTGCGGCTGACGGAAGAGCAACGGCAGGCGCTGCTGTCGGACGTTGATATCATCGTGGCCAGCTCGCGGTCGCGGCTGAGCGAGGCGGATCTGGATGCCTCACCACGGCTGCGGGCGCTGGTCTTTCCGACGATCGGGGTGGATGCGGTCGATCTGGAGGCCTGTGCCGCGCGTGGTCTGATCGTGGCCAATGGTGCAACGCCCGAGAACTTTCTGGCGATGTCAGAGGCGACAGTGATGCTGATGCTGGTGCTGCTGTACCGGCTGCATGAATCCGAACGCCTGCTACGCGAAAATGCGGGCCGGCCGCAGCAGATGTATGCGCGGATGGTGCGGGGCCGGACGATCGGCCTGATCGGGTCTGGCCGGATTGGGGCCGGGGTGATCGAGCGACTGCTGGCGTTCGAGCCGGCACAGATCCTGGTGCACGATCCGTTCCTGACACCTGACACCGCACCCGCGGGCGTACGGTTGGTGGAGCGCGACGCGCTGCTGACCACGTCCGATGTGGTCAGCCTGCATGTGCCGCTCAACGCGCAGACGCGAGGCATGATTGCCGAGGCGGAACTGCGCGCGATGAAGACAAATGCGGTTCTGATCAACACCTCGCGCGGGGGTCTCATTGACGAGGATGCGCTGGTGCGGGTGATGACAGCAGGACACCTGGCCGGTGCGGGGCTGGACGTGACGGAAACCGAACCGCTGCCCGCCGACCACCCGCTGCGCGGCCTCGACCGGGTGATCCTCACCCCGCATATCCTGGGCCACACCATTGATCTCTACACGGTCATGCCCGACGTCCTCGTCGAAAACGCAACACGCATCATGAAAGGTGATCTGCCGACATATGTCAGGAACCCCGATGTGGTGGAACGCTGGCGACAAAAGTTGAACGATCTGAACTGACCAACCCCTCCGCGCGAACGGTGTGCACAGCCGAACTGCAGAGCCTATGTTCCTTGCACCTATTGAATGGCCGTGAACCGCGCCGGGTTTGCCGGAGGCGTTACACAACGGTTGCCCGGCGCTGTGCGGCACAGTGGTGCAAGGCAGGTGTCGGCGCATGATGGTCGCGTACTGGAAAGCAACCGGCGCACAATCCCGACACAGGGGCAAAACCACCCCGGAAGAAAGTCCATACTCGGGCCCAACGATAGGCACCCCGGCTTCCATGTCTTGACTTTGTACCAAGGCTCGGCACCTATGTTGCGCGCGCCACAACTCTGGAGTTCTTAGCTATCAAGTCCGGGCGGGCGCGCTGTTTGGATAAAAACCATGTGTGGAGACAGGCCGTGAGCGATGCGATGAAAGAAAAGCAATCAAGCCACGTACCTGTCCAACCCGACGAGCGCATGGCCCGGCTGGTACGACTGGCGGCCCGCGGGTTCAACCGGGCGCTTCAACTTCGACTGCAAACGGAAAATGTTACGTTCGGTCAGTGGATTTTCCTGCGCATCCTCTGGCAGGAAGACGGGTTGTCGCAACGCGAACTGAGCGACCGGGCGCATCTCACCGAACCCACCGCCCACACCGCGCTCATCAAAATGGAAGAATTGGGTTTCATAGAGCGACGCAACGTCGAGGGCAACAAACGGCGCCAGCACGCGTTTCTGACGCGGAAGGGCTTGGAGCTGCGCGACGTTCTCGAACCTCTGGCGCTCGAAGTGAACGATGCAGCGATGGCGGGACTGTCCAAGAAAGCTCAGGAAGACTTGCGACACGCACTTGCCGTGATGATCCGGAACCTCGAAAATGACGAACAGGATGCGGCCGCCAGAGGGGTCCGTGTTCCCCCGACCAAGGGCAACACAGCAAACTGAATCGCGAGCCATGCGTGCCGAGTGTCCGGCGCGGGCCATTCAATGGCGGTTGCGGACATAGAGAGCCTATGGGGGCGGGGGTTTGAGGCCTGCTGCTCCGGGGCTCCACGGGTTGATAGTGCGTCACGACAAAGCACCTACGCCGGACACACGGCTTCGGCGTGTTCCGCGTCAGGAACTATGACTTGAGTGGCTTTCGCTGAACAATAGTCTCGACTTCAATCAGGGTTGACGGGTGCGAGTGGATAGACTACTAGCATTAAAGATAGATATCTAATATTAGATGTCTACTGAAAACAGGGAGGAAGACATGAAATTTCCAATCAAAGCCGTTGCCGCATCGATCGGCCTCGCGGTTCTTGCGAGCGCTGCTTCCGCAGAAAGCGTTAATGTGACCCTTTCAGGCGGCAATCCCTCGGGGCTTTGGTCGCTTCTGGGCGCTGGTATTGACCGTGCCGTCAAGGCGGATGACCCGAGCGGCGTGGTGACCTATCAGGCCACCGGGGGTGGCTTTGCGAACATCGGCCTTCTGGGCCGTGAACGGACCGACCTGGGGATGGCACATGATGCCGAGATCAAGCTGGCCCTCGCAGGGGACGAACCGTTTGACGCGCCGATCGAGAACCTTCAAGCCATCGGCTACATGTACAACTGGGCGCCGATGCACTTCTTCATCAAGAAGTCTCTTGCCGAAGAATATGGCATCGACAGCATTGACGACCTCGCGACGTCCGGCGCGGCGATCCGTGTTGCGAACAACAATGCCGGGAACATCGTCGCCAACATCACGACCTTCATGCTCGAAGAGGCGGGCTACGACGAAGCCACGATCGAGTCCAATGGCGGCGTGCTTGTCCGCGGTGGTTCGTCACAGCAAGCAGATCTGATTGCAGACGGCCGCACCGATATGGTGATCAACGGCATTTTCATCGGACATTCGTCGTTCCGTAAAGTTGACGAGGGCAATGACGTCGTGTTGCTCAGCGTTCCCGAAAACATCATCGCTGCGACCAACGAGCGTTTCGGAACCGGCACGTTCACAATTCCAGCCGACAGCTACAAGAACCAGACCGAAGATGTCGTCACGCTCGCACTGGGTGCGATGGTAATCACTTCCGATGTACTGCCGGAAGAAACTGGCTACATGCTCGCAAAGAGCATCGCGTCCAATATCGACGAGATCCGCGGCGTGCATAAGGCGATGCAGGCGCTCACACCGGAACTTCTGACGTCGCAGACCACGCTGCCGTTCCATCCTGGTGCGGAGCGTGCCTACAAGGAACTGGGTCTGCTCAAGTAAGGTCGATCCCGCGATCCGGCCGGCGCGCGCTGCAACGACACGCGCCGGCCCACTCATGGACTGCACAGAGCAATGCCCCGCGGTGGCTACGTGAGATGTCACGTCATGTCATCGCGCGGCCCATACATCGCGGTTCTTTCTCTTCTCTGCCTTATACGGGGTCTACATGAATTTTCCTTCGCTTACAGAAACCGGTCGTCGTAGAAATTTAGGCTCGCCGATGAGAACCATCGTCATGGTTCTGGCGGCGGCATTCGCGGTTTGGGTAATCCACTCGAACCTCTTCATCATCTCCGATCCGCTCATTCAGGGCATTCTGTTCGTATCGGGCATTTTCACGATTCTCTTCCTCGCGATCGGCGCGACCTCGCGCGCGCCGGACAGCATTCCGATCTATGATTGGGTTCTCTCTGCGCTGAGCCTGGCCACAGGGGTGTATTTCTACGTGACCTCGGGAGCGATTGCGGACCGGATCAGTCTACTCGACGAATTCACAACCGATCAGTTTTTCTTTGGCTCAGCCTTGTTGTTTCTGACCATCGAAGCGACCCGCCGGACCACCGGCCTAGGCCTGACCGGCGTTGTCGCCCTCTTCCTGATTTATAATCTGTTTGGCTCTCTTCTGCCGCCGCCATTCGGGCATCGCGTCAGCGAGTTCAGCTATCTCTTGGATATTCTGGTTTTCACCACCGATGGACTTTTTGGCGTGCCGCTTCAGGTCGTTGCCAGCTATGTTTTCCTGTTCGTGATGTTTGGAACATTCCTGGCCAAGGCCGGGGGAGGGGACTTCTTTTTCAACCTTGCAGCGCTTGTGACCGGCAATGCGCGCGGCGGCCCCGCCAAAATCGCGATCATTTCGTCGGGCCTGTACGGCACGATGTCCGGGAGCCCAACATCCGATGTTGTTGCAACGGGGTCGATCACGATCCCTGTCATGAAGCGACTCGGCTATCGGGCACGGTTCGCGGGGGCGGTGGAAGTCGCGGCGTCGTCTGGCGGAAGCGCGATGCCTCCGATCATGGGGTCAGCAGCCTTCATCATGGCCGAGTATTCCGGCATTTCCTACAACGCCATCGTGCTCGCCGCTCTGGTGCCGGCGCTTCTATACTACACGGGTGTCTTCGCTCAGGTTCACTTCCGGTCAGTCAAGCACAACCTTCGACCCTCTGCAGACGAAATACCTTCAGCAAAGGAAACATTCAGGACCGGATGGGTTTTCCTGCTGCCGATCATCGGCATCATCGTCGCCCTCATTCTGGGGTATTCCCCGACCTTCACAGCCGGTGTCGGAGTTCTGGTAACCATCCTGTCCGCGATGATGCTGAAAGACACACGGCTGTCACTGTGGCAGTTGGTGGAAGGGCTGGGGGCGACTACGCTCCAGATTCTGCCAGTCGCCGGCGCTTGTGCCGCGGCCGGTCTTGTGATTGGCGGCTTGTCGATGACCGGCCTTGGAATGAAATCCGCGAACGTCATTTTGACTGTCAGCAACATGCAACCACTGCTGACACTCGTTATCGCCGCGGTCGTCACGATTGTTCTCGGTCTCGGGATGCCAACGCCCAGTGCGTATATCCTGGCAGCCGTGCTGGTCGGACCGGCGCTGGCAAAGCTCGGTTTCCCGACGTTGCCGAGCCAGATGTTTCTGCTCTACTACGCGATTCTCTCGGCACTGACGCCACCGATTGCTGTGGCTGCAATCGCGGCCTCAGCGATTGCCGACGAAGACCCCTTCAAGATCGCGTTCTCTGCAGTCCGGCTAGCCGTCGTCGGCTTCCTGCTGCCCTTCGCCTTCGTGTGGAACCCGGGTATCCTCCTAGAACTTGGCCCCCTGGCAAACACCTTGGCCGTCGTGGGTGCGTTTGCCGGAGCCCTCGCGGTCGCAGCCTCTCTGGAAGGCTTGGTCAAGACGCAACTCACTGCAATCGAAAGGGGCGTACTTCCCATCGCTGCGATTGGCGCCGTAAGCCCATATTTGGCGGTATCCGCGATCTGTATTTTGGTGATTGTCGCAATGCTAATCCGGCAGATCGCTTTCACGACAGAAAGCGCCCACGTCGACAGTGCCTAGCTGTGGCGCCTCAGCAGGTTGCCCCTATTGAAGTGCAGTCTGGTCATCGAGGGATTCAACCCAGAGGCGGCATTTGGTCTGGGCCAATTTTTAAGGTTGGTCCGGGCCGGTCGGCCTATGACACCGAACACAGGCGGCCACTTCCGTAGGTGGGAACTGATCATTTCGCAACCGGCGCAAAGTATGTCGAGGTTCAGAAAATGAATGAAACACGGGGGCCGGAAGAACTTGGGCCAAAACAGCTTTGTATTGGCACCGACGCGATCTCCGAGCTGTCGGTTTCCATCAGAGCACCCCTTGTACAGGCCGCGGTCGTCGCGAAGGCGATCAACGATGCCGCTCTTGATCACCTAGATTGGAACCGATTTGACGCGCACATGTCCCTACAGAATCAGACTGGCATTGACCAGATCATCTTCTCGGTGACCTTGCATGGGGAAGAAGCATCCGATTCGCTCCGAGACGGAATGGCCGCCTTGGGCCATGATCTCGAAGAGAGGCTGAGCTTCGCTTCGGTGACTGTAGGACACCAGGTGCCAGCCAGCGGTACGGACCCGAACCCATCGACCGCGCCACGTTTTTGGAAGGCCTGGGTGGCCAGCATGCTGGGTGTCTATCCCTTGCTGATCCTTATCTACTACGCGCTGCAACCGCTCACGCAAAACCTTCCAGGTCCGGTGTCTCTGTTCCTTGTTGCGCTGGTGCTCACCGGAGTGAACGGTGTCTACGTTGCGCCGTTTCTGGGCAATAGATTGCGTTTATGGCTCACACGGTGAAGCGAGATGGCGCGCTTGCCGCGACTCATGCGCAGGCTGGCTGCCATGGCACCTCAGTAACGGGCCCGGCAAGCCGCTGTCGGGGAGGTTCCGGAGCACAATTGCGCGAAAGTATCTCGGTCAGGCGATCTCGTCAGATTGGTCTAGTTCAGAACCCGCTATTTCGGGCAACAAGTGAGGTCATGTCCTACAACGCAGGCAAAAAAAGTGGCAGGTTACGTTGACAGACAAAACTTAGAGAGCTAAGAATAGTTGAGCGGTAGAGAACCACTCATCCACTGAAAGAGTCGGATGCCCTTGGAGGAGCCCAGATGCTTACACCCGAAGAGAATGAACTGCTTACACGCGTAACGGGGGATGCCCCGATGGCGCAACTCATGCGTCAACACTGGACGCCCGTATGCCTGATCGAAGAGGTTGAAGAGTCGGACGGCAAACCGCTTCGAGTCGAAGTTCTCGGCGAAAGCTATGTCGCGTTCCGGGATACCAAGGGTCGTCTGGGAATGCTGGATGAGCTTTGCCCGCACAGAAAGGCCTCTCTGGTATATGGCCGAAACGAGGAATGTGGGCTGCGCTGCCTTTATCACGGCTGGAAGATGGACGTCGAAGGCAATGTCGTCGCCATGTCTTCGGAGCCGGAAGGCAGTCCATTGATGGACAAGGTCAAACATCGTTCCTACCCCGTGCGGGAGTGGGGCGGTTTCGTCTGGGCTTGGCTCGGCGAGAAAGACGACATGCCCGAGTTCCAGCCGCCGGCCTTTGCGCCAACCGAAGACACCCCGGTTTCGATCCTGAAAATTCGCGTTCCTGCAAACTGGGCGCAGATCCACGAGGGTCAGATCGACAGCGCGCACTCGTCGTCGCTCCATTCGTCGAATATGGTTCCGGCACGGGTCGAGGGCGCCGCGGCAGACGACAAATCATGGTACCGCCCGTCGACCGACAAATCCCCACGTATGCAGACTGAGACCACGAGCTACGGTTTCCACTACGCGGCGATCCGAAAGCCAATCAAAAACGCTCAGACGCACAACTACCTGCGTATCACCGAATTTATCGCGCCTTATTATTCGCTGATTCCGCCGAACAACAACTACCGGGTCGCCAGCGTCATCGTGCCGATCAATGACGATGAGACAGCATTTCACTTCATAGCCTTCGACGGACCGAACGTTCCCTCCACCGAAGAGTGGCGCAAGTTTGCCCATGCCGTACCGGGTGAGGACGTGGACCACAAATGGCGCTCTCTCCGGACGTTGGAGAACGACTTCAAGCAGGACCGCGAAAGGATGAAAGAAGGCCACTTTACCGGCGTGGACGGCATTCCGAACGAAGATATTGTGATGTGGGTTTCGATGGGTAGCCGCGTACAGCGTCACACGGACATTCTTGGGGCCTCCGACCTGGCGATTGTCGAGTTCCGCCGCCTCATGGCCGATGCGGCAAAGAAAGTCGCCGAAGGTGGCCAGGCAATCGGCACCGAGTCGAAGATTCCGCAAAGGGTAATCGCCTCTCACGAGGGAGTGTATCCTAAGGACGTCGATTGGCGAACACTGGTGGACACGTCGAGCAAGACGGAAGCGGCGGAATAACTTGCGCACATGTTTCCTCCCTGAACCGTCCAAGGCCTCAAGGGGTTTTGGGCGGCTCTTTTTTCGTGGTGCCGTCGGACTTTCATAGCTTCCCTCGACGGATTCTGCTCGGCGGGCGACAGGCGTTATGACGACAGCAATCAATATCGAAGACTTGCGGGCGCAGGCACGGCGTCGCCTGCCACGGGTGGTGTTCGATTATTTGGATGGGGGCGCGGAATCGGAGGTGACGCTGCGGCACAATCGCAGTTCCTTCACGAATATCGTTCTCACGCCGCGAATCCTCAAAGGGGGGAGCGTCGATCTCACCTTGGAGCTGTTCGGGGAAACATACTCGAAGCCGTTTTTCATAGGGCCGACAGGGCTGAACGGCCTCTACTGGCCCCAGGGAGATCTGCACCTCGCCGCTGCGGCCGAACGAGCCGGGGTCGGGTTCACGGTTTCGACCGCCTCGAACACGACGCTGGAAGAGATCGCGCGGAGGAGCAAGGGTCCCCTCTGGTTCCAGCTTTATCCGTGGGGGAAGGGCGCATTCGCTGATGCGCTGATCGACCGGGCACAGGCGGCCGGTTACTCGGCTCTGGTACTGACTGTCGATTCACTCGTGGGCGGCAAGCGCGAACGTGATCTGCGGCACGGCTTCGCCCACGAAATCCGCATTGGCCCTCGGACTGTTCTCGATGGGCTTCTGCATCCTGCTTGGCTGACCTCCGTATGGCTCGGGCCGCACCGTCCCAGACTTGAGAACCTCTTGGACTTTGTCGGAAACAGCGCGAGCGACAGAGAACTGGCCGAGTTTACCCGATCTCAGCGGAACCCGGAGTTTTCTTGGGGAGATGTTCGCCGCATTCGGGAGAAATGGAAAGGCCCGCTGCTGATCAAGGGTATCATGTGCCCAGAAGATGCGATTGACGCGCAACGCGCCGGTGTGGATGGAATCGTCGTCTCGAACCATGGTGGCCGTCAGCTTGATGGCGCTCCTGCCACCATCGACGTACTCGCAGATATCATCGCGGCTCTTGATCGGAAGTTTCCGGTTCTGCTGGACGGCGGCATTCGTCGCGGCAGTGACATCGTGAAAGCCCTCGCCTTGGGTGCGAAGGGCATTCTGCTGGGTCGCGCGCCGCTCTATGGCTTGGCGGCGCAAGGCGAGGCGGGCGTGTCACGGGCGCTTTCGATCCTTGAAGAGGAGATGACGAGGACCATGACCTTTGTGGGCGCAAGATCCGTGTCTGCGGTCTCTGATTTCAACGTCGAAATTCGACGGTAATAAATGGTTCCTCCGCCAGTAGCGCTTGCACGATCAACGTTTTGGATGACTGCGTAGTTCAAGGTCGGTTGACACACATAACTTAGCTATCTAAACAAATTCACAATCACGACCATATGGGAGGACCTCATGGAGAATATCAAGATGCGCGTCGAGAAACGGCGTGACTTGACCCCGAGCATCGCCGAATTCACCCTGGTGCCGGTTGGGGCCGATGTGCTCCCTAGTTTCGATCCTGGTGCTCACATCACCTTGGAAACTCCGTCCGGAGCGATGCGTCGCTATTCACTGATCAACGATGGCAGCGACCCAAAGGAATTTGTTGTCGCGATCAAAAGAGAACCGAATTCGCGTGGGGGCTCCGCGTCGATGCACGAACAGGCGACCGTCGGGTCCGAGTTGACAGTCGAATTCCCGGAAAACGATTTCCCGCTAACCGATGTTCAGAAGTACCTGCTCATCGCCGGCGGTATCGGGATCACGCCGATTCTGTCGATGGCACGGTATCTCGACAAGAAGGGCAAGATGCTCAGAATCATCTACGTCAGCCGCAGTCCGGAGGAATCGGCCTATCTGGATGAACTGATGAGAGATTTCGATGGCCGGATCATTGTGCACCATGACGGCGGCGCTCCGGATGCAGTCTACGATTTCTGGGACGATCTCGTCACGCCCCGTGCCACTCACGTCTTCTGTTGTGGTCCGAAACCGCTGATGGATGAAATCAAGGCCGTTTCCGGGCACTGGCCGGAGGGGCGAGTTCACTTCGAGGATTTCAAGCCCGTCGATGTGGTGCGCCAAGACGATGTCTCTTTCGAAGTGGAGCTGAAAAAAAGTAGCGAAACCGTCACGGTGCCCGAAGATCGTTCGATCTTGGAGGCATTGCGTGACGCCGGATTCGCAACGTCCAGCTCCTGTGAAAGTGGCACATGCGGCACCTGCAAGATCCGCCTCCTCGAAGGGGAAGCTGACCATCGCGACATGGTGCTTATGGAAGAGGAAAAAAGCGACCATATAATGATTTGTGTATCGCGCGCGCTATCGGGGAGGCTGGTTCTTGACCTCTGATCCCGTCCGCCTCGGAGTTGCGGGATTGGGGCGGGCTTTCATGCTGATGGTCCCCACCTTTGATGCCGACGCACGCGTCAAGCTCACGGCCGCGGCCGCGCCGAGGGCGGAAAGCCGGGCCGCATTCGAAGAGCAATACGGCGGTGTCGCCTATCCGACTGTCGAGGAACTATGCGCCGATCCATCTGTGGAAGCGATCTACATCGCCACCCCGCACCAAATGCATGTAGATCACGTTCTGGCCGCGGCGCGCGCTGGAAAGCACATTCTCGTGGAAAAGCCGCTCGCGATCTCGATGGAAGACGCCGAGACCATGGTCGCCGCCGCGAACGAGGCGGGGGTTCACCTGATCGTTGGGCCCAGCCACAGTTTCGATCCGCCGGTCGAGCTGGCCGCGCAGTTGATCGCGAGCGGCAAGTTCGGCCAGCTGAGAATGATCCAGGCCCTTAACTACACTGACTTCCTGTATCGTCCCCGACGCCCGGAGGAGCTGCGCACCGAAGAAGGAGGAGGGGTGCTGTTCAGCCAGGCCATCCACCAGATCGACGTGGTCCGACGGCTTGCGGGCGGCATGGGAGAGAAGATTTATGCCATGACCGGGGCATGGGATCCAAAGCGTCCAACAGAAGGCGCCTTTACGGCGCTGATGAACTTTGAGGGTGGATGCGTCGCCAATCTCACCTATTCGGGCTATGCCCATTTCGATAGCGACATTTGGATGAACGACGTCGGAGAGCTGGGGCAGCGAAAACTCGCCGGCGCCTATGGCGATGCAAGGCGGGCGCTGATGGACCTCGATCCCGATGACGAGGCGCGCCTCAAGACGACGCGCACATTCGGCAGCGGTAAGACGGTCGACGCAAAGCACAACGAGCATTTTGGCCCAGTCATCGCGCTTTGCGACCGTGCCGACCTAAAGCTGACTCCGGACGGAGTTGAAGTATTTGGTGACACCGAGCGTGGCTTCATCGAAGTGACATTCGGGCCCGCGCCACGTAGAACCGTGAACGATGCACTGGTAGCCGCTGTCCGCCAGAACAAGGCCCCCGTCCAGACGGGCGCGTGGGGTCTGGCAAGCCTGGAGGTTTGCCATGCGATCCTGCAGTCCGCCTCGACCGGCCAACCTGTCGACCTGCGGCAACAATGCAAAACAAATGAGGAGGAACAAACTGGATGAGCAATCTCAAACTATCCCTTGCCATGGGAAATTATGACCGGACGCGTGCCATTGTGGATGGAAGAGTGCAGATAGACGGTGTCGATCCCGTGCCCATGCTACTGTCCCCAGAGGAAATGTTCTTCCGGGCGTTCCGCCACGAAGCTTTCGATATCAGCGAAATTTCGTTGTCCTCCTATTCGATCTCGGTCGCCCGCGGAAATCCGCACTATGTCGCGATCCCGGTCTTTCTGAGCCGGGCGTTCCGTCACACTTCTGTCTACATTCGAACCGACAAAGGAATCGAAACGCCTCAGGATCTGAGGGGCAAGCGCATTGGGATCGCCGAATACCAGCTGTCCGCCAATGTCTGGGTGCGCGGCATTCTCGAAGAGGAATACGGTGTCAAACCCTCCGACATCATCTGGGTGCGCGGCGGTATGGATACGCCGGGCCGGCCCGAAAAGATCAAGGTTCAGTTACCCGGCGATATCCGCATGGAAGAGGCGCCGGTCGGCAGCACGTTGAATGGCATGCTCGAAGCCGGTGAGATCGACGGCTTCGTCGGCCCGCGTTGGCCGCGTTGTTTCGCCGAGCGGCATCCGCACGTAGGTCGGCTTTTTGCAGACAGCATCGCTACGGCCGAAGCCTATTTCGAAAAGACCCGGATCTTTCCGATCATGCATGTTCTTGGGGTGCGCCGCAGCCTCGCCGAGGAATACCCGTTCCTACCCGCCGCCCTGCTCAAGGCGTTCACGCAATCGAAGCTAATAGCAGAAGAGGCCCTGTCGGACACCTCTGCAACGAAAGTAACGATGCCCTTCGTCGAGGATAATCTCAACCGCGTGCATGCGCTAATGGGTGACGACCCCTGGAGCTATGGCGTCGGCGGCAACGCCCATGTCCTGAACAAGTTTTTGGATTACCACGCGAGTCAGGGACTGTCGCCGCGCCGGGTGGAGATCGAAGAACTGTTCCATCCCTCGACCCTAGAAGCCTACAGCCTTTAAGAGGAGCGCCACAATGGAAAAGTACGCACCCGGAGATATCGTCGAGGTCGAAACAACGAAGGGGCTGGCTTACGTACAGCTCACACATACCCACCCGAGCTATCCTCCCGTGGTCAAGTTCCTCCCGGGGTCTTACGAACACCGGCCCGACAATGTGACTGTATTGGCCGAAAAACCCGCACCGATAGCCATGGTCCCCCTAACGGGGGTATTGAATCGGTTAGGGTTGAAGCACGCGCTTGCCGGAAGGTCGGACATTCCGCATTCGGAAAGAAGCTTCCCGATTTTCCGGATGCCGATTCGCGACAAGCAAGGCAAGATCATCTATTGGTGGTTCTGGGACGGCCAAGGGTTGACCTATTCTACCGAGCTGATGGAGCAGCAGGAGACGCTGCCAATGCGCGAGGTTATGTCTTCAGGCCACTTCCTGGATCAGTTGCTGGCCCATGACGAGTAGCAGGAACAATCCGCGCCGACAGGCGCGATGACCGCGGGGTTCGGTGGCCTCTTGGCCGCGTTCGGAGCGTTCTGCTACGCCTTGAGTTCGGTTTCCATTGCCAAGAGCTCCCAATCGGTTCAGGGCCGCGGCAACGACGTTCTTATCTCTGTGCTGATGACCGCCGTTGTCTCCGGGGCGCTTTGGCTGCTCCTGGGTCCAACGATGCCGGAACTTGGACGCGGTGTACTCATTGGTGTGGCCTATTTCGTTGCAGCCGGGGTGCTTGGCAACGTTGTCGGCCGTCTTACGCTGTTTCGCTCCGTAGAGCTTGCCGGAGCCATCGAGACCGGTTTCATCCGACGCCTGATACCGGTGTTTGCGGCGCTGTTGGCGTTCTTTCTGCTGGGTGAGGTCATCACCACACCTGTGGTCATCGCCTTCTTTCTGGTTACCAGCGGCGTGGTGGTCATGATGTCACGCGCTTCTGTCAAATCGGCTTCTGACTTAGCGGTCGGAGAGCCCGACCCTCTAGAGAGGAACAAGGGCCGCGCGATGGCCGTAGCGTCGGCCGCCGGATATGGTGGCTCTTTCGTCTCCCGAAAACTCGCGATGCAGACTTTGCCAGACCCTCTGGCCGGCGTGTTCATCGGTGCGATGACGGGTCTAATGTGGTTCGCGGTCTCCTGGGTGTTCCGGTTCAAATCGCGCAACGCGCTGTCCTGGCGAATTCAGCGGCCGAGCGGGTGGCAACTTCTGGCTGGCGGTTCGATGACCGTTGGACAAGTGGCGCTGTTCTTTTCGCTTATATTTACTGATGTGACCGTCGTCGCGATCATGTCATCGATCGAGATGTTCTTTGCCGCCTGGCTCGCAGGCCATATCTTCAAAACCGAACGGCGCCCAGGTCCCAGATTCTACCTGGCGTCTGCACTGGCCGCGACCGGTGTGACACTTCTCGCCCTTGCGCCAAGGTTTGGTTAGCGGGACTGGCAACACACGCTTGCGAGATTATCCAGAAGCTTGTCCATCGCAGCGAAAAGGCGACCCAACTCGTCGGGTTCAAATCCCGCCGAGGCGTGATCTGCCGCGAGACGCGCAGATTTCATTGCGCCATCGATCCTTCGAAGGCCTGTGTCAGTCAGGTCGACATGAACCACGCGCCGGTCGGACTGGCTGCGGTTACGCGTGATAAGATCTCGCTTTTCGAGCTCGTCCAGTACGCGTGTAGATGACGCCTTTTCGATGCCCAGCAACCCGGAAAGCTCGGATTGTTTTAGTTTGCCTTCCTCTCTCAGGCACCGGAGATGAATGTACTGCGCCATGCTGAGCCCGGTTTCGCGCAACTGCTCCTGCAGCAGCTTACCATAAAGATGATGCGCCAGGCGGAGCGACGCCCCAAGACCACGTTTCCTAGAAGGTGATTGCGGCACGATTTGCGCCCCCCTAATTTAGATGTCTTATTTCTTGACAATTCTAAAGCCACTCTTATAGTAAGGCAATCTTACTAACTTGAAGCAAGACTGGGCAACAGACGGAGGAGCTAAGATGCCAGAAAGATTGCTATGTGCGGTGTCGGACTTGAGCGACAAGACGGCAAAGATTTGCGAGGTCGACGGGGTCGAGATCGGGGTCATTCGGCACAAAGGAGACATCGTTGCATATAAGAACGTGTGTCCGCACCAAGGTGGCCCGGTATGCGAAGGCCTAAAGATGCCGCAGGTCTGCGTCGAACTCGACGACCAGCAGCGCGCGCTCCGGCAGACCTTCAACGAAGACGAACTGCATTTCGTTTGCCCGTGGCATGGCTGGGAATTCAAGATTGCGACGGGCGAAGCCGTTGGCGATCCAAAGTACAAAATGAAACGTTACAACGTGGTGGAAAGAGGAGGTGAGGTCTATGTCGAAGTTTGACCAGATAGCCGCTGAAGCTCCTGCTCTGGAGGCATCGGTCGATGCTGTCCTGAATGCACTGCGCAACCCCGAAAGCAGTGGCCTGCGCGCCGAGCAACTTCAGGCGCTGCTTTCACACGCTGTGACCGCATATGCGAAACTTCGCGAAACCAATGACGGCTTGCCCGCATTCCCACGAGACAACGATGTCTCGGCGACAGCTGTCGCCATCGCCGCGACCGGCATTCTCGATGCCGCCGATATGGCGGTGTTCGAGTTGGGCATGTGGCAGACGCTGAATCCGTAACACGAGGGGAGAGAGATAAAATGTCTTTGACGGGCAACACGATGAACTACAGCTCGGATAACGATCCGGCGATACAGGAATTTAACACCAGCAAGCTGCTGAAGAACGCACGTAAGCAAGCGGAAGACCGTAATTACAAAGACTTCTTCATTTGCGATGTGGACAGCCACCACTATGAGACTGAGGCCTTGCCGGAAATCCTGCAATACATGGACGACCCGGTGATGCGCCATCTTGGCTTGTCAGCCGGTAACGTTGGCCGCGCCGGCCTTATTCCGCAGGCGATCGGTTCGCAGGACATGGCTGGGCGCGTGACGCGCTATGCGGGTCGGAACAAGGAAATTGTCCCCGAAGAACCACACCGCGACATCACTTTGGCACGGCGCTGGATGGACGCGATGGGTACGGATATGGCGTGCCTTTTCCCAACCCCAATGCTGTTGTTGGCAACGCACCCCCAAGTCGAGGTCGAGGTGGCAATGGCCCGCGCCTATAACCGTTGGCTGAGCGAGCGCATTCTTGAAGAAGACAATCGCCTCGTATCCATGGTCTATCTGCCCATGAACGAGCCGCACGAAGCCGAGAAGATGATTGACGAGTTCGCCGAAAAGAAAGGCGTCGTTGGGTTCCTTTCGACTGGGTATCTCAAGCGGCCAGTGCATGACAGCGCAAACATGCGTATTTATGCCAAACTGGAAGAGCATGGAATGCCTCTTGGCTTCCACGCGGCTTATCACTGGGCCGACACCTCGTTGGCACAGCTGAACAAGTTTATCTCAGTTCACGCGCTTGGTTTCAGCTTCTGTAACATCATCCACATGACCAACTGGGTTATGAACGGCATGCCCGAGCGTTTTCCAAAGCTGAAAACCATGTGGATCGAAAGTGGTCTGGCTTGGGTTCCTTTCCTGATGCAACGGCTGGACAACGAGTACATGATGCGTACGTCCGATGCTCCGCTCTTGAAGAAAAAACCCAGCGATTACATGCGTGAGATGTACTACTCTACGCAGCCGATGGAGCTGGTGGACAACCGCGAAGCCTTGGAAGTCACCTTCAAGATGATAAACGCAGAATCGCAGTTGCTCTATTCGTCCGACTATCCGCATTGGGATATGGATCTTCCGAGCACGATCTATGACCTTCCGTTCTTGGACGAGAAGGCCAAGCGGAGCATTCTAGGTGGAAACGCGCAGAAACTGTTCAATCTTGACCCAGTTATGTCCGAGTGGAAACTGGAGGCAAACGCCAAAGGTTGACGCCGTTCTCGTCGTCCGTCTTCAACAGGACACGCATATACGGATCACTGCGAGGCTGCCCGGAGAACATCCGGGTGGCCTCTTTCATGCTTGAACGGCACGCAGTATGTCTGGCGGTTATCGCGACCTAGCTATCTCTTGAAGCGCGGCAAAAAACATAGACATCTAAGTAGTCAAATGATAGCATGTCTTAGCGTTCGATCAGTGAGGCGAAGATGAGCATCAAGAATATCCTTATTACGCATTCCGGGAGTGCTGGATTCCCGAGTGGCGTAGGTCATGCGACAAAAATTGCGGCCAAGCACGATGCATGGCTGACGGCGGTTTATGGCAGCACTTCTTCCTACTTCGAACATGTTCTCGGCCTGACCGAGGAACTTCTCGACAAGCTCGGAAATGTGCGAAATGAGAAAATCGAAGCTGCTCGAGCCTTTTTTGAGGAGCAAGCTTCTTCGGCAGGAGTGGCCGAACGGTCGCGTTTTGTTATGCCAAGCGAGATCGGAAAGTTAAGTTTGCCCGAAATCGCACGTAATTTTGATTTTGTGGTGACAGGCTACCAATCGAACCTTCCTACCGATGAATTTCGCGCTGTGAACCCAGATCTTATGGCACTACAAAGCGGCCGCCCAGTCCTTGTTGTACCCAATGGATACTCTACTGACAAACTCGGTTCACATGCTCTCGTCGCCTGGGACGGAAAGCGCTCGGCAGCCCGAGCGCTCAACGACGCAATGACGATCTTGGAGGAGAGACCGCGCAAGGTCACGATCTTGAGCGTTGGCGCGAGCCTGCCGAAAATGCCCGAAGGAACAGACATTGTCACCCACCTCCAACGCCATGGTGTTGACGTGGAACAGGTCGAGCGCCCCAAAGGCAAGAACGGCATAGCCGACGTTATTCAACGGACCGCTGCCGAGTTGGGGGCAAAGTTGATCGTGATGGGGGCTTACGAACACAGCAAATTCTCACAAGACCTGTTCGGTGGCGTTACCCACGAAGTCATCAGGAACAGCCAAGTGCCGGTGTTCATGTCCCACTGACCGCATCGTCGCGCCTTTCGGAGGGCGTCCTTTGCGTGGCTAGCAGTGTCGTCCCCCGCGCGGAGCCTTCTGTCCATGATCATGCAGGCTCGGCGAAGGATTGACGGATTCGGTCCATGAGCTGAATTTGCGGCGCGGAGAACACCGTCTTCTTGTCGTAGACCAGGAACAGCGGCATCGCAATTTCCAGCTCTGGTGTATGCACAAGGCGAAGCCCTGACACCTCTGGGTCCCTCGGCAATGCGCTCTTGAAGACGAAACCGGCCCCGACATCGGCGCGGATCGCATTTAAGATCGGCTCGGGATGCCCGAAGGCCAGTACGCTGTTGGTTCTCACGACCCCAGCGGCGCGCAGCACCTCATCGATGAGTTCTCGAGCCATTTGCCCCTTCGGCGGGGTGATCAGCGGCAATGTCCCTAGCTCATCGATGTAAGCGACATCGCCGACCAGTCGGCTCTCTATCGCGGCCACCAGATAAAGCGGCTCGCGCCAGAGCAATTCGATTTCCAACCGTGAGGTGTCGCGATTGTGATCAACCAAAGTGATACCGAAGTCGCAATCCCCAAGCAGAACTGATTCCGTGGCCAGGTAGGGGCTGGCCATCGACACCGAAATCCTGGCCGATGGGAATTCCTTTTTGAACGCAATTATAGTTTCAGACAACTTGTAGGTGCCGGCCACCATCGACGAGGCGATCCGCGTTCGGCCAATCAGACCTTTCTTGATGTCTGCGAGGTCAAGAAACATATCTGAGCTGCGCTGAATAGTTTCCTTCGCCCAGGCAAGAGTGCGACGCCCGGCATGTGTCAGTTCGATGTTGCGCCCGGCCTTGCGCACCAACTTGACACCAAGGCTCTTCTCAAGACTGCGCAGGTGGGCGGTTACTGCGGGTTGCGCAATATTCAAATACTCCGCCGCGCGGGTTACACTGTTGAATTTGGCGATCGTGCAAAAGACGTGCAGCTTGTGCAGCGTGAGATTGCGCGACCGAAGCAAGTCTTTCGACGGCGTGTCGTTCGGTTCTTCTGGCCGATCTTTGCGCAATTCCTGTTCTCCCGTGTCAGGCATCCGGTTTGATGGCTCGGAAGCATACCAAAACCACAATAAATCAGTCGGGCAAGTTCAGGAATCAACTCTATTGATTGAGTGCCCGGCATTAAATCATAACCATAGCCATATATATTGTCGACGTTTGCGTATTGGACCCGAGACCGCTCGGCATCGCACAATCGGAACATTCCTGATCCTTGCGCGGCTATCGCAGCGGCTCGAGTGATACAGTCGGCTAGAAGCCTGTCGTCCAGAAGAGTCGAAGGTTCATACCATTTGAAGGGAGGAGGAAAGTTTGAAGGAATTTGCGTTCGGTACGGAGCCGCCCGGGTCCGGTAGGATTTGCGTCGTCGGGGCCGGATTCATGGGATGTGTCATCGCGACACTCTATGCGCATCACGGCTATGATGCGGTGATCTGCGACAGCAATCAGACCATGCTTGACACTTACGTAGAGCGGGCCCGCCCGATCGCGGCAGGACTGGTCGAGGATTCGGATGCATCGGAGGCCATGCTAGCCGGAGTGACACTTGAGCCGGATCTTGCGAGCGCGATCGAAGGGGTCTTCCTCGTGCATGAAGCAGTGCAGGAATCCCTGGAAGTCAAACAGGCCCTGTTCGCGGAACTCGAAAGGATCTGTCCGGAAAACGTGGTGCTGGCGACCAATACCTCGTCCTTCCTAATCTCCGACATCGCCGCTCAAATGACACGCAAAGAGCGGATGATGGGCATTCACTATGTTACTCCGGGTCATATCGTTCCCGTAATCGAGTTGATCCATGCGGCCGATACGCCAGCGGAGTTGGTGGCATGGAGCCGCATGCTGGTGCAGAACATCGAACATGTCGGTGTCGCGATCCTCGAACGTCCAGGCTTTCTTGTGAACCGGATCCAGTTCGCCATGCTGACCGAGATCTATCGTCTGATGGACGAAGGCCTGGTGTCGCGTAGCCCTTAATTGTGAGATGAGAAATCC
>NZ_ML112605.1:0-49342 GCF_003703915.1 Salipiger sp. D13 | reverse complement strand
GCGTAGGATTCTGCCCCCTCCGGCATCAGACCCCAGTCTTCCTGACTGTCGCGGGCGCGGGGACGTCCGAAGCCTCGCCCCCCCCCTGCTCCGGCATGATGCGGTCTGTATGCAGGAGGGCGGAAGTGTCCCAAGAATGTTCCGCGTTCAGGCCGACAGCGTCGCCGTGACCGCGCGCAGCCATGCGGCGTGCCGCGCTTCGCGCCGCTCTGCGGGCATTGCCGCTTCGAACCGGCGGTCCAGCGCCCAATCCGCGGCGAAGGCCGCCTGATCTGGGTAAAGCCCCGCGCGGGCCCCTGCCAGCCATGCTGCCCCCATCGCAGTGGTTTCCACCACCTTCGGGCGATCCACCGGCGCGCCGATGATGTCACTGAGAAACTGCATCGCAAAATCCGAGTGGCTCATCCCACCGTCCACCCGCAACGAGGCGACAGGCGTTTCCGACATACCTTGGGCCATGTCGGCGCGCATTGCATCCAGCAGGTCCCGGGTCTGGAACCCGACGCTTTCCAACGCCGCGCGGGCAAATTCCGCAGGCCCCGAGGCGCGGGTCAGGCCAAACACCGCCCCGCGACATTCTGCGTTCCAATAGGGCGCGCCCAGCCCGGTGAAGGCGGGGACGAGGATCAGCTTCTGATCGGGATCCGCCGTTTCCGCGAGCCCTTGCGTTTCCTCCGCGTGGCGGATCACCTTCAGCCCGTCGCGCAGCCATTGCACCACCGCGCCCGCAATAAAGATCGACCCTTCAAGGGCGTAGGTGGGCCGGCCCTCCAGCTGGTAGGCGATGGTGGTAAGCAGGCGGTGGCGTGACCGCACGGCGACGTCGCCGGTATTGATCAGGGCAAAGCACCCGGTCCCATAGGTCGATTTCAACATGCCCGGCTGGAAACAGGCCTGTCCTACGGCGGCGGCCTGCTGGTCGCCCGCGATGCCCAGGATCGGGATTGGCCGACCGAAAAGATCGGGCCGGGTGTCGCCGAAATCAGCGGCGCAGTCGTGGACCTCGGGCAGCATCGAGGCGGGGATCCCGAGCCGCGCGCAGATTGTCGTGGACCAGCGCCCTTTGTGAATGTCGTAAAGCATGGTGCGCGCGGCGTTCGTGGCATCCGTCGCATGAACGCGCCCGCCGGTCAGGTTCCACACCAGCCAGCTGTCGACGGTGCCGAAAATCAGGTCTCCGGCCTCGGCGCGCGCACGGGCCCCCTCGACATTGTCGAGGATCCACTTGATCTTGGTGGCGGAAAAATACGGGTCGAGCAGCAACCCGGTGCGGTCGGTCACCGTGTCCTCGAACGCTTCGTCACGCAGGCGGCGGCACATTTCGGCGGTGCGGCGGTCCTGCCAGACGATCGCGTTGTAGACCGGCTGGCCGGTGGTACGGTCCCAGACCAGCGTCGTTTCGCGCTGGTTGGTGATGCCAATGGCGGCAATCTCGGCCCCGCCCGCGCGGCCCTTTTCGACGGCGGCGCGGCAGGTGGCGGCGGTGGTGGACCACAGGTCGGACGGGTCGTGTTCGACCCAGCCTGACGATGGAAAATACTGCGGGAATTCCTCCTGCGCCGAGGCGGTCACGCGCATCTGCTCGTCAAAGAGGATGGCGCGGCTGGAGGTGGTGCCCTGGTCGATGGCGAGGATATGGCGCATGGCAAGCCTTTCCCGTGGGGCGGAGGGCCCCGGGTCGTGTTCAGCAATGTCGGAAGGGAGGGGACGCCGGGGCCAGCACATGGCCCCGGCGGGCTGGCTTACTGCCAGCTCTTGATCAGTTCGTCATAGGAGATGGTCTTGGGCTCTTCATCCTCGTTGTCGAGCTTCGCCTTGGGCGAGCCTTCCTGCGACAGCCAGTACTCCGGGTCCTGCTCCTCGTTGAGCTTGGGGCCGATGTCGCCCTGGATGCCAGCGCGCTCGAGGCGCTGCATCACGCGCTCCTGGTCCTCGCAAAGCGCGTCGAGCGCTTCCTGCGGGGTCTTGGCGCCGGACATGGCGTCACCAATGTTCTGCCACCACAGCTGCGCCAGCTTGGGGTAATCGGGAACGTTGGTGCCGGTCGGCGACCACTGCACCCGCGCGGGCGAGCGGTAGAATTCCACGAGGCCGCCCAGCACCGGCGCACGCTCGGTGAAGCTCTCGTGGTTGATCGAGCTGTCGCGGATGAAGGTCAGGCCCACGTGGGATTTCTTCACGTCCACGGTCTTCGACGTGACGAACTGCGCATAGAGCCAGGCGGCCTTGGCGCGGTCCTCGGGGGTGGATTTCATCAGCGTCCAAGACCCCACGTCCTGGTAGCCGATCTTGGTGCCTTCCTCCCAGTAGACGCCGTGCGGCGAGGGGGCCATGCGCCATTTCGGCGTGCCGTCTTCGTTCATCACCGGCAGGCCGGGCTTGACCGTGTCGGCGGTGAAGGCGGTGTACCAGAACATCTGCTGCGCCACGTTGCCCTGCGCCGGGATCGGGCCTGCCTCGGAGAAGGTCATGCCCGCCGCCGCCGGGGGCGTGTATTTCTCCAGCCACTCGATGGCCTTGGTCACGGCATAGACGGCTGCGGGGCCGTTGGTCGCGCCACCCCGGGTCACGCAGGACCCCACGGGCTGCGAGTTCTCGTTGACGCGGATGCCCCATTCGTCGACCGGCAGGCCGTTCGGCTCGCCCTTCGATCCGGCACCGGCCATGGACAGCCACGCATCGGTGTAGCGCCAGCCAAGGCTTGGGTCCTTCTTGCCGTAATCCATGTTGCCATAGACCTCGGTGTCGATGCCCATGTGCGACAGGTCGCGCCCGGTGAAGAATTCCGCGATGTCCTCGTAGGCGGACCAGTTCACCGGCACGCCCAGATCGTAGCCGTAAGCCTCGCGGAAATCGGCCTGGTTCTTCTCGTCGTTGAACCAGTCGTAGCGGAACCAGTAGAGGTTCGCGAACTGCTGGGTCGGCAGCTGGTAGAGCTTGCCATCGGGGGCCGAGGTGAAATCGGTGCCGATGAAATCGTCGAGGTCCAGCGTCGGCGAGGTCACGTCCGCGCCCTCGTTCGCCATCCAGTCGGTCAGGTTGCGCACCTGCTGGTAGCGCCAGTGGGTGCCGATCAGGTCCGAGTCATTCACATAGGCGTCGTAGATGTTCTCGCCCGACTGCATCTGGGTCTGGAGTTTCTCGACCACATCGCCCTCGCCGATGAGGTCGTGGGTGAGGTTGATGCCAGTGATCTCCGAGAACGCCTTGGCCAGGACCTGGCTTTCGTATTCATGTGTAGTGATGGTTTCCGAGACAACCTTGATGTCCATGCCGCGGAACTGCTCGGCCGCGTCGATGAACCACTGCATCTCGGCTTCCTGCTCTTCGCGGGTCAGCGCGGACTGATCGCCGATCTCGGCATCGAGGAAGGCTTTCGCCGCCTCCATGTCGGCGAAGGCGGCGGTGCCCAGCAGGGTCATCGCCAGTGCCATCGCGGTGGTGTTTCTGAAGTTCATGGTTCTCCTCCCATTTCGAACCTAGTGTTGGATGCCGCCTTTTCGGGACGGCGCATGCATCGTCAGACCCAGCGGAAGACCGCGGCGGCGTAGACGAGACAGACGGCCATCGCCCAGGGCTGGGTGTCGGCGCCGACAAGCCCCAGCCAGGCGAGGTTGATGAAGGCGCTGCCAAGCAGCGTGACGAAGAGCCGGTCGCCGCGCGTGGTCTCGGTGCGCAGGATGCCGACGCGCGGCGTTTCGGGGAATTTCACCGCGAGCACGGTGAAGATCACCAGCAGCAGCGCGATGGTTGCGAAGAAGGCCGCCGTGGGCCAGGTCCATGCCATCCAGTCCATTGGTCAGGCGCTCCTTTTTCCTATTTCGGGCAGGTGCGCGATGTAGACCACCTCGCGCACCCGGCACGACTGCGCCAAGCCCGACCTCCCCCCCGGGAGGGCTTTCGTTGGAACAGCCCCGGCTTGCGCGGCTGTGATGCTTTGGAGTGCATGGGCCGAGAATGCGTTTCGGCCCACCCGAGGTCGGGCTTGGCGCAGTCGCGCCTCCCACAGACGCATCACACCCTCCCGAGGGCAAAGCCCTTGGCGATGTAGTTGCGGACGAAGTAGATCACCAGCGCGCCGGGGATGATGGTCAGGATGCCTGCCGCAGCCAGAAGCCCCCAGTCGATGCCGGAGGCGCCCTGCGTCCGGGTCATGATCGCGGCGATGGGTTTCGCATCCACCGTGGTCAGGGTGCGTGACAGCAGCAGCTCCACCCAGGAGAACATGAAGCAGAAGAAGGCCGCGACCCCGATGCCGCTGGCGATCAGCGGGGTGAAGATCTTGATGAAGAAGCCGCCGAAGCTGTAGCCGTCGATATAGGCGGTCTCGTCGATTTCCTTGGGGACGCCGCGCATGAAGCCTTCGAGGATCCACACCGCCAGCGGCACGTTGAACAGGCAATGCGCCAGTGCCACCGCGATATGGGTGTCGAAGAGACCCACCGAGGAATAAAGCTGGAAGAAGGGCAAGGCAAACACGGCGGGCGGCGCCATGCGGTTGGTCAGCAGCCAGAAGAACAGGTGCTTGTCACCGAGGAAGTGATAGCGGCTGAAGGCATAGGCCGCCGGCAGCGCCACCGCGAGGCTGATCACCGTGTTCATCACCACGTAGATCAGCGAGTTGACGTAACCCATGTACCAGCTCGCATCGGTGAAGATGGTCACGTAGTTCTGGAAGGTCAGATCGCGTGGGAACAGGGTGAAATCGCCCAGGATCTCGGCATTGGTCTTGAGGCTCATGTTCAGCAGCCAGTAGATCGGCAGCAAGAGGAACAGCAGGTAGAGCGTCATCACCACGGCGCGGGAATTGACCCGGAGGCGGGGGCGCGTGTTGCTGCCCCCCGCGGTGAGCTTTTCGGGGATGGTGGCGTCGGTCATCTTACATCCCCTTTTTGTCGAGGTTGGTCATCACGGTGTAGAACACCCAGGAAATCGCGAGGATCACCAGGAAGTACATCAGCGAGAAGGCGGCGGCGGGGCCGAGGTCGAACTGCCCGAGCGCCATCTTCACGAGGTCGATCGACAGCAGCGTGGTGGCATTGCCGGGACCGCCTCCGGTGACGACGAAAGGCTCGGTGTAGATCATGAAGCTGTCCATGAAGCGCAGCAGGATGGCGATCATCAGAACACCCATCATCTTGGGCAGCTCGATATAGCGGAACACCTTCCAGCGGCTGGCCTGGTCGATCCGCGCGGCCTGGTAATAGGCGTCGGGAATGGATTTCAGCCCGGCAAAGGCGAGCAGAGCGACCAGCGAGGTCCAGTGCCAGACATCCATGACGATGATCGTCACCCAGGCGTCGACGATGTTCTGGGTGTAGTTGTAGTCGATCCCCAGCTTGGCCAGCGTGTAGCCCAGCAGGCCGATGTCCACCCGCCCGAAGATCTGCCAGATGGTGCCGACCACGTTCCACGGGATCAGCAGCGGCAGCGACATCATCACCAGCACGAAGCTGGACCAGAAGCCCTTCTTGGGCATGTTGAGCGCGACAAAGATGCCCAGCGGGATCTCGATGGCGAGGATGATCGCCGAGAAGGTCAGCTGGCGGCGCAGCGCGTTCCAGATGCGCTCGTCGTTCAGCATCTCCTCGAACCATTCGAGACCGGCCCAAAAGAACTGGTTGTTCCCGAACGTGTCCTGCACGGAATAGTTCACCACCGTCATCAGCGGGATCACCGCCGAGAAGGCCACCAGCACCAGCACCGGCAGCACGAGGAACCACGCCTTGTTGTTCTGTGTCTTGTTCATTGTTTCCTCCCCCGGAGTGTTTTGTGGGGGTCTCTTTCGGACCCCTTCGTGCTCAGGCGGCGCCCGGCACCCTCCAGTCGTTGGCGTAGACGTTGACATGCGCCGGATCGAAGGTGACGCGGGTCATATCGGGCGAGATGCTGTCATCCTCTCCGGCGATGATGTTCAGCTCCTGCCCGAAGAAATCGGCGCGCACGATCTTGTGGCGGCCCACGTCCTCGACGCGGCGGATGTTGACCGGCAGGCCCTCGTCACGGCTGAGGCGGGCGAATTCAGGGCGCACGCCGATCTCGACCTTGCCCGACAGGTCGGTGTAGCCGCGGGTCAGCGCGATCTGGCTACCATTCACATGCGCGACATTGCCCTCGATCTGAGCGGGGATGACGTTCATCCCCGGCGAGCCGATGAAATAGCCGACGAAGGTATGCTCGGGCCGCTCGAACAGCTCCTCGGGCGTGCCAATCTGCACCACGCGGCCGTCATACATCACGACGACCTTGTCGGCGAAGGTAAGCGCCTCGGTCTGGTCGTGGGTGACGTAGATCATCGTGTGACCGAACTCGTGGTGAAGCTGCTTGAGCTGGGTGCGCAGCTCCCATTTCATATGCGGGTCAATCACCGTCAGCGGCTCGTCGAAGAGCAGCGCGTTGACGTCCTTGCGCACCATGCCGCGCCCGAGGCTGATCTTCTGCTTCTCGTCCGCACCAAGCCCGCGCGCCTTGCGCTTGAGCATGTGCTCCACGCCGATCATCCTGGCGATCTCGTTCACCTGCTCGGCCACGTAAGCCTCGTCGCGGCCCCGGTTGCGGAGGGGAAAGGCGAGATTGTCGTGTACCGTCATGGTGTCGTAGACGACCGGGAACTGGAAGACCTGCGCAATGTTGCGCTCGGCGGTGGGGGCGTGGGTCACGTCCTTGCCGTCGAACAGGATGCGCCCCTGCGACGGGTGCAGCAGGCCGGAGATGATGTTCAGCAGCGTGGACTTGCCGCAACCGGACGAGCCGAGAAGCGCATAGGCCTCGCCGTCGATCCAGTCGTGGTTCAGCTCCTTGAGCGCGAAATCGTCCTCGGACGTCGGCTGCGGCTTGTAGCTGTGCGCGAGGTTGTCGAGCGTGATGCGTGCCATGATCAGCCCCCCCTTCAGGCCGCGAGAGCATAGGCGGCAGGGGCGACCAGAGCGCCATCCTCGCCGAAGATGTAGACATGCCGGGCGTCGAGCCAGACATCGAGATCCGAGCCGATCGCAAGGTCATGCACCCCGTGGATGAGACCGACCCAGCGCTCGCCGTGGTGATCGAGATGCACGAAGGTTTCGGACCCAGTCAGCTCGGTCACCGAAAGCGTGGCGGTGAACTTCATCGCATCCGGCGCGTGGTTCCGGATTTCCAGATGGTTGGGGCGAAAGCCTGCGGTGTAGCGCCCATCGGGCAGCTCGGCGAGTTTGCCCCTGACTTCGGTGCTCTGACCGTCGCCGAACAACAGGCAGCCCCCGGTCTTGGAGACGGACAGAAAGTTCATCGGCGGATCAGAGAACACCCGCGCCGTGGTGGCGTCGACCGGCTGGCGGTACACGTGCGGCGTCGGACCGAACTGGGTGATGCGCCCCTCGTGCAGCGTGGCGACATTTCCGCCGAGCAGCAGCGCCTCTTCGGGCTCGGTCGTCGCATAGACGAAGATCGCCCCGGATTTCTCGAAGATCTTCGGGATCTCGACCCGCAGCTCCTCGCGCAGCTTGTAATCGAGGTTGGCCAGCGGCTCGTCGAGCAGCACAAGGCCCGCGTTCTTCACCAGCGCCCGCGCCAGCGCGCAACGCTGCTGCTGGCCGCCGGACAGCTCCAGAGGCTTGCGGTCCAGCATCGGCGTCAGCTTCATCAGCTCGGCGGACTCGCGCACCCGGGTGTCGATCTCGGATTTCGACACGCCCATCAGTTTCATTGGAGAGGCGATGTTGTCGTAGACCGTCATCGAGGGATAGTTGATGAACTGCTGGTAAACCATTGCAATGGCACGGTCCTGGACGCGCACGCCAGTTACGTCGGTGCCATCCCAGATGACGTTGCCACGGGTGGGCGCATCCAGCCCTGCCATTAGTCGCATCAGGGACGTCTTGCCCGACGTGGTCGGCCCCAGCAGCACGTTCATCGTGCCTTTTTCCAGCGTCAGGTCGGTGGGGTGGATATGCGTCTGCCCCTCCACGACCTTTGACACGCCCTTAAGTTCAAGCGTCATCCCTGTCCTCCCGTCATCGATCCGCGCAGCCTTATTCGGCTGCCGCGACCGCTGCCCTTTGATCTTCCATCCAGCTGTCCAAGGCCTGCACTTCCTCATTCGAAAGGCGCAACCCAAGCTTGTTTCTCCGCCACACGACGTCTTCGGCCGTGCGGGCATATTCCTGTGCCATCAGCCAGCGCACTTCGGCTTCGGTCAGAGTGGCACCGAAATCGCGTCCCATGTTAGCTGCCGTCGCGGCATCGCCCAGAATTTTTCGCGCCTCCGTGCCGTAGGCGCGGATCAGGCGCCGGGCCCAGCGGTCGTCCAGAAACGGATACCCGGCGATCAGATCGGCGATCAGACGCTCCACGTCCCATACGTCGAAGTCGCCGCCGGGCAGCGCCACGCCGGCCGTCCAGGGCGCAGTATCGCGCCCCAACGCAGCCGAGATCTTTTCAAGCGCGCTTTCGGCCAGCCGACGATAGGTGGTGATCTTGCCGCCAAAGACATTGAGTACCGGCGCCCCGGCAGTGTCGACCTTGAGTGTGTAATCGCGCGTGGCTGCGGTGGCGCTGCTGGCCCCGTCGTCATAAAGCGGGCGGACCCCGGAATAGGTCCAGACGATGTCGTCGCGGGTCATTTGCTGGCGGAAATACCCGTTGGCGAAGTCGATCAGGTATTGCTGTTCCTCGGGCGTACAGACCGGGCGCTGGTCAGGATCGGCGTGATCCTGATCGGTGGTGCCGATCAACGTGAAATCGGTCTCATAGGGGATCGCAAAGATGATCCGCCCGTCTTTGCCCTGGAAGAAATAACATTTGTCATGATCAGTCAGCCGCCCGGTCACGATATGGCTGCCGCGCACCAGCCGGACGCCTTCGCGCGAATTCAGACGAATGGTGCCCTGCAGCAGCTCCCCCACCCACGGCCCGCCTGCGTTCACCACCATGCGGCTGCGATGCCGGGTCCGCTGGCCTGTCACGACATCTTCGACCTCGATCGTCCAGTGATCGGCGCTGCGGTCGGCGGACAGGACCTTAGCGCGGGTCAGGATCTGCGCGCCGCGCGCTTCCGCATCGCGGGCGTTCAACACGACAAGGCGCGAGTCCTCGATCCAGCAGTCGGAATATTCGTAAGCAGTTTCAAAGTGATCCTGCAACGGCACACCTTCAGGCGTGCCCTTCAGCGACAGCGTCGCCGTGCCCGGCAGGATCTTGCGACCGCCCAGCGTGTCATACAGGAACAGGCCCAGGCGGATCAGCCATGCCGGACGCCGCCCCTTCATCCAGGGCATGACGGTGGACAACAGCCTCGACGTGGGTGTGGCGCTCTCGAACCGCATGTCGCGGTGATAGGGCAGCACGAAGCGCATGGGCCAGGAGATATGCGGCATGGCCTGCAGCAGGACTTCCCGTTCGATCAGCGCTTCGCGCACAAGGCGGAATTCGAAGAACTCAAGATAGCGCAGGCCGCCATGGAACAGCTTGGTCGAAGCCGACGACGTGGCAGAGGCGAGGTCGCTCATCTCGGCCAGGGTGACGGACAGGCCGCGCCCGGCCGCATCCCGTGCGATCCCGCAGCCATTGATACCGCCCCCGATCACGAAAATATCGACGATGTCAGTCTGGTCCTCGGTCCCCAAAGATTCCTCCTCACGCTGGCGTGACAGTCTTCTGAGCCAAAAGAAACAGAAACGCAATTATAAATTTTCGCCTATGTTCCTTTTTGCGCTATCGTGCGAGAAGCGAACATTGCGACACGTCCGAGGCAATCAGCGTATCGGCGCCGCCAGCCCCGCGCGTCTGAGCGCCCACTTGCGCCGGACGGGGTCGCATGTCAGCTTTTGGCACGATCACCAGAAGGTCCCGATGTCCCAAAGTTTCCGCCATCCCGAAATCCTCGAAATCGCGCGCCGCGACGGTAAGGTCACGGTAGAAGAGCTGGCGCAGCACTTTGGCGTGACACTGCAGACGATCCGCCGCGATCTGTCGGACCTGGCCGAGGGCGGTCAGCTTGAGCGGGTGTATGGTGGGGCGATCCTGTCTTCCGGCACGGCGAACATTCGGTACGAAGAACGCCGCAACCTGCACCCCGAAGCCAAGGCGGCCATCGCACGCGCCTGTGCCGCGCGGATCCCCAACGACATTTCCCTGTTCCTCAGCATCGGGACCAGCACCGAAGCCGTGGCTCAGGAACTTCTGAACCATCGCAACCTGTTGGTGGTCACGAACAACATGAATGTCGCGTCGATCCTGGCCATGAACCCGGAGTGCGAGGTCGTCGTGACAGGCGGCAGTTTGCGGCGGTTGGACGGTGGGCTGATCGGAAGTCTGGCCACCGACACGATCCGCCAGTTCAAGTTCGACCTGTCGGTAATCGGCTGCTCGGCCATCGACCCCGATGGCGATCTTCTCGACTTTGACGTGCAGGAAGTGGGTGTGAGCAAGGCGATCCTGCAACATTCGCGCCGGACGTTTCTCGTGTCGGATCGGTCCAAGTTCCAGCGCACCGCCCCGGTGCGGATCGCGTCCCTGTCAGAGCTTGACGTGTTCATTACGGATGCCGCGCTGCCGACCGGACTGGCGCGGGCCTGCCGCGACTGGAGTACGGAAATCGACGTGGTGCAGGGGGGCTGAGCGCCGTCAGAGCGCGCCTCGACTGTCAGTCTTGATTGCGCCGGGGCTCCTTTGCGTTAGTCCAGCTGAGGAGAGTCGGGGTGTTTTGTTGAGCTGGTCGCAGAGTTGCTTCAGCTCGAGCTCCGTCATGGCCGCGACGTCGCGCTGCCTTGGAAGCCAGCGCCGAAGCCGGCGGTTGGTGTTCTCGACTGTGCCTTTCTGCCAGGGCGAGGAGGGGTCGCAGAACCAGGTCTGGGTTCCGAGCTGGGCCTGCAGGTGCGGCCATGACACGAACTCCGTGCCGCGGTCGAAGGTGATGGATCTGCGGCCCGCCACGGGCAGATCCCGCACCGCCTTCACGATCTTGGTCATAACCGGTTTCGTGCGCCTGTTCGCGTTCTTCAGCAGCACCGTGAAGCGGCTGACGCGTTCGACGAGAGAGGTGACGTTGGTCTGGCCAAGCGATTGTTTGAACAGCATCAAATCGCCTTCCCAGTGCCCGAATTCCCTGCGGTGTGCGACGTTGTCCGGGCGAAACAGGATGCTGACATCACGGTCGAATTTCGGAGCCCGGCGTTTCCGGGCCCGGCGCGGCCGGCGGGCCTTGCGGTGCTCGGGCAGGTACCGGGTCGTTTGCGGGAGAGTGTGAAATCCTACGCTAAGCTGACAGCGGTCGTTCGTGCAGCGCGCGGCGAAGGTCGGCTTCGAGCCCATTCTGTTGAAAAACTCGGTTAGTAGGCTCCGGCGCCCCGAATGCTGGGAAAGTGTTCCAGCTTCGCGCTCCTCCGGGCTGAATTTCAGTGTCTCATGTCCCCCAGAAGAACAACGTTCTGCGTTTCAGCCTGCTGAGGATTGCCTGGAGAGTTTCTCAACAGAATAAGCCCTTTGCGGACTCAGAAAGACGAGATCCTCCAACAAAAAAACCCTCGCGTTGGTGCCGCGAGGGTTTCAAGGTAGGAGAGTGCGGTCGCACCCGGACCTGTATCTACGCACGATCCGGGGCCGCCCCAAACTAAAATCGTGGGGATGTCACTCCTTCCGTTCGAGCAGTGACAGCACCTCGTTCACTGCCGGGGAAGGTGAGGCCGCAACCTCGAACTCCTCGGGCATCTGGCCGACGCCGATGAAGGTGATGACCACCTCGTGGTCCGGGATGTCGAAGGCTGCGCGGAGCCGCTTGTCTTGCTCGCAATCCTCGGACCAGTTGAGCATGCAGGTGCCCAAGCCTCCCGCGTGCAAGGCTTCAGAGGTGATGCAGGCCTGTCAGCTTAACGTCACCACCATGCGAAGGAGGTACAGCGGTGGCCGCCAAGGTGAAGCCCACCGTTATTTCCTGCCAAGCCAGATGAACCTGATTTGAGTAATTGAGTAAATGCGCAGAGAAGTGATGCGCAACATGTATTCAATTGCGAGGCCCGGCTAAGCCGAGCAGATGAGCAATGTTGCGAGCGTGATGGTCTGCATTCGAAGCCTACTTCTATGACCGCTGGCTTTATCGTAGAGCTGGGAGTGCCGCCCGAGAAGCTGGCCGGGGCCGTTCCAGCGGTCCGCATAGCGGCCCGCCGGAACCTTTCCGGCCCCTTGACCGCGCCGCCGCCCACGCCGTCCTTCGGACGCCATCCCGCGCCCGGTGAACCGGTGGCAGGATGGTTTCAGCTTAGGTGGGCGGTCGCGCAGTCAACCAGCTTCCGCACCATCGGCACTCCGGTCCGAAACGTGTTATCGGAGGATATGACATATCGCCATCCTCACCGTCGCCCGACGCATCCGGGCAAACTGCTCCGTGAAGACGTGATCCCCGCGACCGGCAAGTCGAGGGCCGAGATCGCTCGGCTCCTCGGTGTCTCGCGCCAGTACCTCTATGATATCCTGTCCGAGAAGGAACCGATTAGTTCTGCCATGGCCGTTCGGATCGGCAAACTGTTCGGTAATGGCCCAAGTTTCTGGATCAGGATGCAGGGCGCCTACGACCGTTTCTGAGTCAGCGGTACGTTTCGAGGATCAACCCTGACAACACCATCATGCGGCCCCGGTTTGTGGATGAGCGGATCGCGCTCGCGAGGGCAAAGCCCTTAGCACTCTTCATCCCTAGGTGACAAATGTGTGATTGAGTAATTGAGTGAAATCATATATGAGTAATTGAGTAAACACGCAGCGGCGAGGTGCTCGCGTAACATGTGTCCAATCCAGAGGCCGAGCTATGCCGATCTTATCTCTCTTGAACCCCAAAGGGGGCAGCGGAAAGACAACCCTCAGTACCAATCTGGCGCGGTCGTTCCATGAACGCGGCGAGCGCGTGTTGTTGGTCGACAGCGACCCTCAGGGCAGCGCCCGTGACTGGCACGCCGCCAACGACAGCAATCCCTTGCCCTTGATCGCGCTCGACCGCCCCAACAACGTCAAGACGCTCAGCAGCATGTCGACCAGCTACGACTGGACGATCATCGACGGCGCTGCCAAGCTCGAAGACATGATTGCCGCTGCGATCAAGGTGTCCGACCTTATCCTTATTCCGGTGCAGCCTTCGCCTTACGATATCTGGGCCGCGTCCGATCTGGTCGATTTTGTCAAAGCCCGTCAGGAGGTGACCGACGGCATCCCCCGCGCCGCCTTCATCATCACACGGATGATCGAGGGGACCCGGCTTGGCCAAGAGGTCACTGCCGCCCTCGGCGAATATGGTTTCCCGGTCCTCACCACCCGCATCACGCAACGCCAGATCTACCCGCAAACCGCCTCAGAAGGTTTGAGCGTGTTTGACGGTCTGAACACCAAGGCCGTCGCTGAGATGCAAGCGCTCACCAACGACATCCTCACATGGGCAGCCGCTGATACCGCGAAGGAGAGCATCAATGGCGCTTAGTGCGAAACGTCCCACCCGCGCCGACACCACTCGCCAGCGGCTCATGGAGAAAGTCACCGATACGACTGAGCGTAAGAAGCGGCTCAACGCCGAAATCGAGGAGAGTCTGTATCGCCGAATTAAGACGCGGGCGGCCGAAGAAGGTCTCACTATCTCTGAGATCACTCGACGTCTCTGGATTGAGTATTTGAGTAAATGAGTTAATACTCAGAAGGTTGATTTTGGGGGCGTGAGGCTGTGCAAATCACAGGAAGTATGTTATAAATAATATTGTGGAGCCCCGAAGTTCTCGGGGTTGGAAACTTTCTCAGTTTCGTTGAGCCCTGCCCGGCGCGGGGTCGAGCCCGGTAACTTAGGTTGCCGGGTTTATCTTTTGGCGGTGTTCATCATGGCCTCCAAGGCATCGATGGAGAACAGTTCAGTTTTGCCGCGTGTCAGATCGGAGACACGGGGCTGGGTGGCGCCCAGCCGCTTGGCTGCCTCGGTCTGGGACCAGCCCTCAGCCTTGATGCGGTTGTCGATGGCCTGCATCAGGGCAGACCGAACCTTCATATTGTCGGCCTCTTCCGGGGTGCTTTCGATGGCATCCCAGACGCTGGAGAACTGTTCGCTGTTCACGTCTTCATCCCTACCCATAGGTCCTATGCAAAAGAAGAAGCGGTTTCGGCCTTGGTTTTAAACCATAGGTAACCGATCCCGATGAGTGCCAGAGCAAACGCGATTCCGCTGCGAGTGCGCTGCCCACTTCTCCGTGCTTAATCTCATTTTTGAGTATTTAAGTAATAACTCATTTACTCAAATATATGTCGCTCTTACGGCCTACCTTCCCGTTCGAACCATTTTCGACAAAATCCAGCAAACGCACGATCTGGACTCTTCGGAGCCTCAGCGTGGCTTTCAGCCATCCACCTACGCCACTCTTGCTCAAGGACATACACATCCCAGCCGGGGGCTGCTTTTCGGGCTTTGTCGTAACCTTCCGAGGTGAGAGTATACGTGGGTGACGGCAGCCTATTGTGAGGCGCCATAGTCTGACGATTATGGAACCAAAGGACATCCTTGGCCGCGTCATAGGTTACCGAATAGTCTGGCAGGTGATTGGTCTCGATCAGTTCGCGGACCCGGTATCGGAACATTTTCAAAGGCCCCGTCGATCCACACTTCAAATGAAGCTTATCGAGGCTGACGCCCCACTTGCGTTGGTGGCCACAATGCTTGCGCCCAACCTCATAGACACGCCTTTCAAGTGGCTTTCGTAGGCGGAAATAATCCGGGGCCAGCGTGAGTACTTCCTGCGCCAGGACTGCGTTGAACAGCCACTCTGACAACGTCACCCCCCACTCAAGTACTCTCCCCGAGGACGAGGACCGCCTGATGGTTGCACCATCTATCAACCCGAACGCCGACCATTGTTCTTCCCCGTTGGTCTTGATGTTTGTTCTGATCCTAGTCCCGTCTAGTCTGGACAGCGCTCCCTTCAGTGAATCGTAGGCGGAACCATTGGTTCGACGGTTGCTGAAAACGAGAAAATCGTAGGCCGTGAAACTCACGTATCGCGAGATTTGATGACCTTCGTTCCGTAGCTTCATCAGCTTGCTGATCGCGTAGATCAAAACGTCCTTGTCGTAGATCGTTGCGATGCCGTGCGTGCCGGGTTCGATTACTAAGGAGACGTTTCCAGCTTTGTAGCGACGGACCTTGTAGTCCGGTGTCTTCGACATCGAGAAGATCGGATGTTCCATCGAGGCCATGTCGCTCTTGAGGACCGCATCAGCAACTTCACAGATGAAGAGCTCTGCTTGTGGATGTCTGTCCGGGAGAAGAAGCTCGCCGTCTTTCGCCATATCAGTGACTCTCTGTTGGATTTCACCCTACTTTTTCGCCATATCAGTGACCGCACAAGCCCTTTTCGCCCTATCAGTGACCGACATGGCAGAAGCTTCTGAAATTCCTAGGAGATTTCCGATTTTTGAAGTTCTTGATTTCATACAAGAAATCGCAATCGGATTGCGCAATCCGATTGCGATTGCTGCTTGCGCTTGCATGTCATGCAAGCGTACCGCGCAAGCTTTCCGACGGACTTTTCAATGACCGAGATTGACTTTTCAGTGACCAACCTTCGCCATAACAGAAACCGGCATCATGCTTTTTTATTTTATAATCAATATCTTGATGTGTATTTTTCTGGCGTAACACCTTCTATAACACATATTTTAACACTCAATCCGCCAGCCTTAAGGCCGTGAGAAGGCCTCATCTCCTCATCCCAAACCAATCCTCTTATGGACATTGAAACGGAGAGATGAGCCAGCCCCGGCCCGCTCTCTACAAACAGGGCCGTAGGGCCGGGGCTGGCGGCAGTGAAGGTTGTAAAATTCCGCAGCATGATGTATATGCACAGGCATATACATGTGAGCAGGAGGGGTGATCATGCCGCATCCGCACCCAGATTCAGCGCCTCGTGAAGCCAAGCTCTTCCGTAACAACAAAAGCCAAGCCGTCCGTATCCCCGCAGACTTCGAGATGCCGGGGGATCGGGTGAACATCTATCGTGAGGGAAACCGGCTTATCATCGAGCCGGTGCGCCGCAAGAACCTGCTTGAAGTGCTGGCCGGACTGGACCCGCTTGGGCCAGAAGATCAGTTTCCTGATGTGGACGAGACGCTTCTTCCGGCCAAGGAAATCGACCTTTGACCCGCTACATGCTCGACACCAATATCATCTCCAATCTGCTGCGACGTCCTGACGGCAGTGCGGCAAAGCGTATTGGCGAGGTCGGGCCAGATGCGATCTGCGTGAGCATCATCACAGCCGCAGAGCTGCGGTATGGGTGCGCCAAGAAAGGGTCCGCGAAACTCCTGGCGCATGTGGAAGCGATACTGGAAAGCGTGCAGGTTCTGGCGCTCGATGTGCCTGCTGACGCGGAGTATGGCGGCATTCGTGCCGAGCTTGAGACCGCTAGCAAGCCCATTGGGCCGAACGATCTGTTGATCGCAGCTCATGCCCGCGCCATAGGCGCAGTCCTCGTGACTGACAACACCGGCGAGTTTTCCCGCGTTCGCGGCCTCCGGGTTGAAAACTGGATCAGGTAGCCATGGCCATCGAAACCAAACCATTCGACTCTGCTGAATATCTACGTGATCCCGAGAGCCGGGCGGAATTTCTGCGGGATGCCCTCGAAACCGGCGATGCCGCGTTCATAACTCACGCCAAGGACATGATCGCGCGCGCGGCTGCGGCTCAGAGCGATCTGGATGGCAGCGTGATTGCGCAGGTTCTGGAGGCGGGCCTACTCGCCCGCTACGGCCGTCACGATCCGGAGGGCCTAAGCTGGGCACGGCGAGCGATCCGCGAAGAGCTGCTGCGCCGGGGCTGGACGCTCGCGCCGTACACGTACCCCGATGACGACTGACACCGAAACTGATCTCCACGAGCTTGCCGCGCGTCTCGGCCGAGAGGTCGTGATCGAGGAGTTTGGCGTGTACCTCCTAAGCCGATCCGGGGCGGATGATGAGCGTATTGGCCAGACCCCCGAGGATGCTCGCCGCGCCCTTCTACGGCGTGTTCGAAGGAGACAAGCAGCGTCGGCGCAGAGAACAGACCAGCCCAACTAACAGCTTCAATCAGCAATCGCTTGCAGCAAGCGCAATCCGAAATCGGACATGCTTGCCGAAGCCGATTTCATGATGGTCGAGGCCCGGGGGTAGGGGGCAGCGGCTTCGTCTCCCCCGCGCTGCTGTCGCCGCCTTTGCTCTGGGGGGTCGGAGTCGCGCGTTGCTCAGTCCTGATCAGTTCGGCCACGATCTCGACGACATGCCGAACTGTCCTGACTATCCACTCTGGCAAAAACTCGGCCATTCGACGCTGCGTCGTCTGCCATCCGTCGATGCGCAGGCTCGTGCTCAAACCTCGCATAGAGTGCGTCATGTGATCGTGCCGGTCGTCTAGCTCGCCATCCTTTTCAAAAACTTCCTCAACCGCTCTTAGCGCCGCGACCGATTTTCCAATCGTGGCGTGGGTGGCGCGCGGGTCTGAAAGGTCGATACCGGGCAGTGCCTGCGCCAGCTCGTTGGCCGCATTCCATTTCGGGTCCGGGTCATAGGCGAGCATGGCAGCGGCGGTGACACGAATTCTGGCGAAACTCTGGTGTTTCAACCCCTCGAAAAGCGCCATAGCGGCAGCCTCCTGCGCGTCTTGCAGTTCGCGGGAAGCACGCTCTTCTTCCTCGGCTTTTGCCTGCTCAGCCTCTCTGAGCCGGGCTGCGGCGATCTCTGCTTCGAGAGCTGCCTCCATGGCGTCGGCACGCTCTTCGGCCTCGACGCGACTTTGCACTGCCGCTTTCCACGCCGCGACATCCTCCCGCCACTTGTTTAGGGCGGGTTTGTTGTCCACCTTGCCGAGATAATCCGGGATCGGCAGGCCGCGCGACAGCGCGCGATAGGGCGTCCGAGGCAGGTGTGGCCGAGGTGTGTAGTTCAATCGCTCGGCAGCGATTTCGAGCCGCCGCTGCTCGATCCGGTCCGGAGTTGCCTCCGCCCGGTCCAGCAACTCCTGACGGCGGGCGGCGAGCGGACGACGATCCATCCGCACTGCCGCGCCCTCGGCCGCAAGAGCCTCGTTACAGGCCGCTTCCCACGCGGTCTTCCACTCATCCAAAAGCTCATTGCGGTTCCAGTCCCGGTGCTTCTTTCCGAACCCGTCGGGTGTCAGTTCGCGCATGGTGAGCATGACATGGGCGTGAAAGTTGCGGTTGTCGCCCTCGCGCCCTGGCCCGTGCAGTGCGATGTCCGCGACCATTCCAGCGCTCACGAAGTGGCGCTGGCAGAAGTCCCAAACCAGCTTTTCGCGTGCCTGGGCCGAGAGCGCGGCGGGTAGGCTGATCTCGATTTCGCGCGCGAGCTGGGCGTCTTTCCTGTTCTCTTTCCTTTCGATCTCGGTCCAGAGCGTGGCGCGATCCTGTAGGCGGTCGAGCCACTGCCAGCTTTCTGATGCCGAGGGTGGCGGGGGCACCAGAATTCGGGTCGCCAGCACGTTTTGCTTCCGTGTGAAGTCGAAGGTCACGTCGCCGAATGCCAGCGCTTCGCCTGCCCGATAGGCGGCCGCCGCCACGGCGTTCCGGCCTTTCGACCGCTTCAGAATCTTGGACGGAAAGTGGATGCTCTGAACTTCCATGTGGTTCTCCATGCGCGAGGCGCGCCAGCGCCGACCCCTCAACCTTTCCCTGAACGGAGCATAGCCGTCAGGCGGAGGGAAGTGAAGGGTCCACCTATACATTGAGTGCCTCAATGTGTGGACGAGGAGCCGCTGCGCTCTCCCTCGACCCTCCCGCGCTTTCGGTGCCGGCCTTCGGCCACCATCTGCGCGGGCGTTTGCAACCCCTGCGGGGCCAGCACGCCCTTACGCCCTCCGGGCCTGCGCGCACTTGCGACCTCTCCGAGGCCAGCGTGCTTGCTAAGCCGCCTCTGGCGGCTGCACCCTCTTCCTCCCCTGCCCTATGAGGGGCGATGTCGGTCGGGGGTGCGCGGCCCTTCATCCCGCATTATTCGCCGAGCCGGCTCGGCGGCGCGCTGGAGGCGGGTTGAAGCCGTTCTTGCCGGCTTCTGGGCACCAGCTTGTTGCCGATGAGAGCTACGCATCCCGGTTTGGTTGAGAGAGTGGACGAGACGACATCCTTTGGATGATTTCGCCCTTTGGATCGGCCACGACTTCTGGCCGCCCCTGGGCGTTCATTCTGTCGGCGGCATCTGCAACTTGCTCGCGATTATGGGTCGGCCCCGCGTAGCATCTGGATCTGCGGCCAGATGGCGGCCCAGTAGGGCGCGGCCGTTGCGGCAAGTATCAAGGTCATGCGCCGGGCTGAGATGATGAGACGAGCGCCGGCGCGCAGCACGCGTTCCCGCAGGCGGCGCAGGCTCCAAGGGGCTTTCGTGGCGCGCGCCATGGCCCGGCGCGCCACGTGCATGATCTGGTAGGCGAGCATGGCGACGAGCAACCGGACTTCGTTGCAGGCGAAGGCATCGATGGGGGGCGTGACCGATTTCGGCGTCTTGCCGCGCAGATGGGTCTTGGCGCGATTGGTGGAGGACAGCGCTGGAGACAGCACGTCCATCAGCTCGCCCATGTGGCCTTCTGCTTTGCCGCGCTGGCGATAATGGTCCAGCAGGGCCTGCCCCTTCATCTGGAAGCGCGAGATCGAGGTGACGAGGAAGAAGCGGTCGAGCAGCAGATCGCCCTCGCGCTCCTTGACTACCAGCACCACACGGCGGGGCTCGTCCCAGCCCTGCGCCTGGTATTCCAGCTCATGCGTCCAAAGCCGCGGTTCCGTCGGCCGTCGTCCCGGCGGTCGCTTCATGTGCGGCGCCGCGAGCCTGTCGAGGGCTGCGTTCGCCCGCAGGCGGGCGACGTGGTGGATGCCGCGCCCCTCCAGGCCCGACAGGAGCGCGCCAGAGGGGAAGCCTGCATCGATGCGCACGGTCGTGATCTTGCACAGGCTGGCCTCGGCCCGATCGACGACGTCGAGAATGACGTCCAGCGTCATGCGAGTGCGCCGCTGCCCGCCATTCTCGGCGCGCAGGTTCCGACCGGCGAGTTCGAGGGCAGCCTCCCGCAGAACCTTCAGGTTGCCTGGCTCCGCCAGCATCGCTGTGCAACGCGAAAGCGTGGGCTGAGAGGCCAGCCCAGGGTGCCCAGTCAGCGGCGTCAGCCCGGCCGACGAGGCGGCCGCCACACGCATCGCTGGATCATGCCGCAGGGCATCCGCATCGTCGTGGTCCTGCCAACCCTGAGCGACCAGGAGCACCATGGTCCGCAAGAGCGACGGCAGGTCATGCACGACATCGGCTTGGCGGCGGCTGTCCTTCATCCGCGCCGCCATCCAGCCGATAATCCCGGTCGCGTCGAGAGCTTCTCGCAGCAGTACTGCCCCAGGATCGCCCGTCAGGCGCTCGGCGCGAGTTTCGATCGAAAGAGAGCGGTTGAATCCGGCCGTGACCGGCCGTAGCGTTTCACCCATGCGTGCGTCCGAAGCTGCTGGCGGATTTTGGTGTAGCAACTTGATTCTACGGCGCTTTCAGGCGCACGCAACCTGCCCCCATCGATTTGGATGAATAAACCGGGATGATGGTACACCAACCGCGGCAACGATCCGGCGCGCGTTTGGTCCGGATGTCGAACTGATCATTCCGCCGCCGAGGAACGGCGTTCCCGGGGAGTGCGCCGCACGCAATGCCCATATCGAGATAATCGCCGAGGGCGGCCGAATGACCTGGCAGAAGGTCACAGGTTATGGCCAGAGATCACGCGTCGAGGCCCAGATCGGGCGTTACAAACAGGTCATCGGGCCTCGACTGCGCGGCCGCAAAATGGAGACCCAGACAGCCGAAACCAGAATCGCTGTCAAAGTCCTCAACCGCATGACCCGTCTTGGTCGTGCAGCCTATGAGCGTGTCGCATAACGAACCGGGGAAAGGGGAAAATGCGGCCCGAGTGTTAGTCATGCAACGCGGTCTCTACGATGCACGGGGCTATTCACAGCTCGCCCGAACTGGCTGGTTCACTGCGGTGCATGTCCGCAGCGAAGAGGCCGACCGGCTGAGGTGCCTTGTCGCGGCACGTGAAAGATTGATCCGGTCGCGCAAGGACCTCGAAGGTCACATCCGTGGCGTCCTCAAAACCTTCGGCATCCGTATGATCGGCATTGGCCAGGGGCGANTTCGGCATCCGTATGATCGGCATTGGCCAGGGGCGACAGAGGCAGGCGTTCCGCGATCAACTGGCGGCAGCGGGCGAGACCGACCCAGTTCTGGGGGCCATGGCCAATGCCTTCATCGTTACCCGTGCCAAGCTGTGCCAAGTGGCGGAAGACTTGGACAAGGCGGTGAAGAAAACGGCCAAGGCCCATCCTGTTGCGCGTCGCCTAATGACAATCCCCGGTGTTGGTCCTGCGCCGGGATCCTGTGGATGGTGGCCTGACTGCAATGACCTTCGGCCCCGGTGTCGATGGACCGTCCGATCTGGTCGACATGCCTGGCCTTCGGAGCCTCTGGAAGGGGGCTGATGCCGGAGGGGGCAGGATCCTACGTTAAGCCCTTTTCGGCCACTTGTATTCGCCAGTGAGCAGGACATGGGCCCAACCGAGGGGCGAGATGTGCGCCAGAAGGTTCGGCGAACAGTCCAGGCCTTCGCGGCGGCGGCTGGCGACGGCCTGGCCGAGATGCTTGGTGTTCCAGTAGATGACGATCGCGGCAAGAAGGTTCAGCCCGGCCATGCGGAAGTGCTGGGCTTCGGAGGTGCGGTCCCTGATCTCGCCCTGGCGGCCGATGCGGAGAGCGTTCTTCAGCGCGTGGTGGGCTTCGCCCTTGTTCAGGCCGATCTGGGCGCGGCGCTGCATGCCGGCATCAAGCAGCCAGTCGATGATGAAGAGCGTCCGTTCGACCCGTCCGATTTCCCGCAAGGCGACCGCCAGTTCATGTTGCCTCGGGTAGGACGCGAACTTCCGCAGGAGTTGGCTCGGCGGGATGGCTCCTGACGCCATGGTCGCCACGCTGCGCAGGATATCGGGCCAGTTCGCGGCGATGAGGGACTGCCTGATCTTGCCGCCGATCAGCCCTTTCAGCTCTTTCGGGCAGGCGGCCGGATCGAAGAGGTAGAGGCGCTTGGATGGCAGGTCGCGGATGCGGGGGATGAACTGGAAGCCCAGCAGGGCGGTGACGGCGAAGACGTGGTCGGTGAAGCCGCCAGTATCGGCATATTGCTCCCGGATCTTCTGCCCGGCGCTGGTCATCAGCAGGCCATCGAGGATGTAGGGCGCTTCGTTCACGGTAGCCGGGATGGTCTGTGTGGCGAAGGGACCGAACTGGTCGGAGACATGGGTGTAGGCTTTCAGCCCGGGCTCATGGCCGTACTTGGCGTTGATCAGATTCATCGCCTCGCCCTGGCGTGTCGTCGGGAAGAACTGCCCGTCGCTCGATGCGGTCTGTCCGGCGCCCCAGAACTGCGCCATCGGCAGTGCCGACTGCCCGTCGATCACCATGGCCAGGGCGCGGGCCATCGCCTCGCTTTCGACATGCCAGCGCGACAGGCGGGAAAGCTGGAAGAAGTCGTGCGTGTTCGTGGCCCCGGCCATCTTGCTGAGGCCGAGATTCAGCCCCTCGGCAAGCAACACGTTCAGCAGGCCGATCCGGTCCCTGCACGGCGCGCCGGTGCGCAGATGCGTAAAGGCCTCGGTGAAGCCAACCTCCGCATCCACTTCGAGCAGGAGATCGGTGACCCTGACTTCCGGCAGGCGGCCATAGAGGTCGAGCACCAAGGCGTCGGCTTCCTCGGGAACCGCCGCAGCCAGCCGGTCGATTTTCAAGGTGCCGTCCTCGATGGAGCCTCCCGGCATGGTCCCGGCCCTAGCCGCACGCGCCAGGCGATGCAGGGCGTCAGCCATTCGGGCTTTGCGGTCGGCCAGCCAGGTTTCCGGCTCGAACGGCATGGCCAGCCTCGGCGTGGCGCGGGCGACGTCGACCGGGACCAGCGCTTCCTTCAGGTCGCCATACCTGCGCGAATGCGCCAGCCAGATATCACCGGAACGGAAGGCTTCGCGCAGATGGAACAGGACCGCGACCTCCCATATCCGGTGCTCATCTTCGCCATCCAGGTGGCGGTGCCACTTCGAGGCGCGGCGCAGAAAGGTCAGCGGCCGGACGTCTGGTGTCGCCGTGCCCGCGATGACCGCGCTTGCCGCCAGCAGCGGCTCCGCCACGGGCGCGGCACAGATGTCGAGTACCCGCAGCATGCGCGGCGCATAACGCCGGAAGCGATGATATCCGTGACCGACATGCGCCAGCGGATCAGCGGCAAACGTGTCGGTCAGTTGAGCGGCCGTGGCGACAAGCCCCTTGAGGGATATCCAGCCGCCGGCATTGCCGACGGCCTCTTCGAGAGAGGCCCGATCCTCATGCGCTTCCAGGAGCGCCGCTCCCAATGTCCTGAAGGATTGCAGGGTGTCCTTCAGCGCCGATCTGGCATCGTCCATCCGGGCGTCACATCGTGACTTCGCCTCGCGCCAGGTCTTGCCCACGATGCGGTCATGGGTCTCGACGACAGCGTCAGCAATGGCGCAGCGCCATTCCAGCGCGCAGACCGCAAGGATGGTGAGGCGGCGGTCACCCGAGATATCCCTCAGATCGCCTGCGAAGTATCGCTCTCCCTGCCGACGAAGGCGGGCAACGCGGTGTGGCGGCACATCCGCCAGAATGCCCCGGTCCAGCGCCAGCGCGCGCAGGTATTCCAGCCGGTCCAGAAGGCGGTTCATGTCGGCCGAATTCTGCCCGGTTTCGAACTGGCGCAGCCAGACGAACCGCGTGACCGAGCCGCCCGCATCTTCGGTCAGGAGGGCATCGAGACGTGCTCGCATGGCATCGTCCAGCCGGCCACCGATCCGGGCGTCGATCCGGCGCTCGGCCGCGACAAGCGCCTCCGCGCAAAGCCGCTCGATGACCGTGATCCCCGGGAAGATGGTCTGGGTTGCCCGGCACTGCTCGACGAAGCGCCGTGCCAGATCCTCGTTCGACCGGGCGGCTTCGGCGGCATCCTCAAGCCATATTTTCAGGTCACGTGCCCCACGGCCCGCGAACATCTTGTAGCCATAGATCTCGCGCAAGGCGGCCAGGTGCTCATGCCGGGTCTCTTCCCGGGTCGCATACCCGGCCAGATCGTCAGGCCTCATCCCGAGCTGCGCTGCCAGAAAGCGCGTGACCGCCAGCGGAATGACCTCGCCCGGCGCCAGCAGCCGCCCCGGATACCGAAGCGCGCAGAGCTGCAGGGCGAAACCGAAGCGGTTGTGCGGACGACGACGGGCGCGGACGATCTCCAGATCGTCGTCTGCCAGCGTGTAGTGGCGCAGCATCGACGCGTCATCGGTCGGCAGGTCGAACAATGCCGCCCTTTGCCGGGCGGTCAGGATGCTGCGTCTTGGCATGGCGACCTTTCAGGAAATCGCGGTGGACGACCGTCCGTAAGGGGATCGGTGAGCGGACATGTGTCGAGAGGGTTGGGAGCGGTAAGGAAACCGCACTCCATCCTATCTCGTATAGATGGTACGATTTGATTCGCACATGCCGCCCCTTATCCGTACACTCGCTACATGACCGTGACCAAAATTGGCTATGCCCGCTGCTCCACCGACCGTCAGGACCTGACAGCGCAACGTGCTGCCCTTGCAGAGCTTGGGGTCACCGTAGACCGCATCTACACGGACCATGGCCTGACCGGCACGAACCGCGCCCGCCCCGGTCTCGACCAAGCGCTTGCTGCTGTGCGAGAAGGCGACGTGCTGGTCGTGCCGAAACTCGATCGCCTTGCGCGCTCGGTCCCGGACGCACGGGCCATCGCGGATCAGTTGGAAAAGAAGGGCGTCAAGCTTGCCCTCGGCGCATCGGTCTACGATCCGACCGACCCGATGGGAAAGATGTTCTTCAACATCCTCGCCACCTTCGCCGAGTTCGAGGCCGACCTCATCCGCATGCGTACCCGCGAAGGTATGGCCATCGCCCGAGCCAGGGGCAAGCTTCGGGGAAAGCAGCCGAAACTCTCGGAAAAACAACAAAAAGAACTGAGCCGGATGCACGCCTCCGGCGAATATTCCATCAGCGATCTCGCTGAGCTCTTTGCCGTCTCAAGACCGACCGTCTACAGGACGCTGCAGCGAAATCCGGCCAAAACTCAGCCTTAGCGTAGGATTCTGCCCCCTCCGGCATCAGACCCCATATTGACACGACGACGCCGGCGGGCCGTCTCGTGTTTCATGTCTTCGCCTCAATCGCCCAGTTTGAGCGCGAGAGGATTTCGGAACGGACCAGGGAAGGACTGGCTTCAGCCCGCAAACGAGGTCGGATTGGTGGCAGGCCCCCTGCCCTGTCAGCAGCACAGAAGGTGGAGGTGCTTCGCATGCGCGATGAAGAGAGCCGCGCAATCAATGAGATTGCGCGGCTCTTCAAAGTTAGCGAAAGAACGGTGCGCCGCGTATAGAGTTCTTGCGCTTGGTCATAGCTCAAGCGCTTAGAGCGATATGAACGCTCGAGAGATCGATCTTAGATATATCTCCACCATGTTGCTCTAGAGGCGTCGCTGATACTGGTTTGTGTGTCGCCCGTGCTAAACCCGGCATCTAGAATTGCTTTGATTTGGTTGCCTTTAGGGGTTCCGATGTCGTGCACTTCGTAGACAACACCTGCCGAGGTCTTCTCGAAGCGTGCATAGGTGTCCGTGTGGTGCCGAAGCTCAGGAATTTCGAGCTTGATCGTGTTTGGGTTTCCGTGCGCCTGAGCTGGGTTAATCCCATGCGTCACTCCAGATTGCGCACTGACAACATTTGTCACACCTTTGAGGAAGGTGCCTGCCACTCGAAACGGAATCTGAGTCTGCGTGCCACGCGCCTTACGAAGACGCATCAAGACAACTGTGCCCATAGGGGCTGCCGCTGTCGGCTGTGCCGTGGAGGTTGGCTGCGTTGATGAAGCGACCGTGGCGGCTCCTGTCGTGGTAACAGCCGGTTTGGCTGGAGCAGAATAAGACCGCGTACCAAATAGTTTGGCGGCTGCTCCACCTCCTGGCTTGGTTCCTGACCTCTTGGGTGGTCGAGTGTTCGCCTCATCCTTCACATATCCTTCCGAATACAGTAAATTTAGGAAGGGTTGGTCGAGACGAACGGCAAGGTCTGTTGAGGTGTCGCGCCAAGACGCCAGCGCATCCACAGCATCCACGATCACGTTGTCCGTCAGTTTGGTATCGAGCTGAAGCCCCGCCTCTACGTTGGTATAAAGCCCGGCAGCGGTAAGGTTGTTCGATCCAACGATCAGCCTGGCTTCTTCCTCGTTGCGAAACAGATAAAGCTTCGGATGGAATACACTGCCTGCCTCGTTGTGATAGACGTAGGTTTCGCTGGCACCGTGCGCTTCGAGATCAAGAAGCGCTTGTAACCCCTCCTTTGAAGTATTCTGCAAATCGATCCCGACTATGAAGCAAAGCTGTCCACCATGCCCGAGGAACCGGGCGAGGGCATCGGAGAGATAGGCCATGCCCGTCGCGCGCACCCAAGCGACTGCGATATCCAAGCTATCCCAGAAAGGCTCTATTCCCGTTTTGGAATCGATGTGTTTGAGCAACTCCGTACCAAACCGTATCGACAATGGCTGGTTGTAAAACATAGGTGCCTCTCCAGATGCCTACATCTCGACCATTGGCATGTGGTGCTCGTCGTTCTCTCCGTTTGGTGCAAAAGGTATAACCTGTTCAATCCCGTCCATAAGATCGCTGTATTGTTTGACCTTCGGACCCTTTGTTTTGGTCAGGGCAGGCTTTGCGAAGATCAGAACGTACTCATGGACATTCTTGAATAGGAAGTTTGGTGGGTAAGGATAGCTGCCAAAGATAGGACGCTGCGCCCCAAAGGAGCCCCATTTGCCGCCTGTGCCATCCTTCGACCAGATGATCTCGTTGATCATGACGAACCCGAGGCTGCGCAGCAGCACGGCAAAGTCTGTCGCCAACGGGAATGTCAACAGACCCTTGTCGGTGTGTTGGTTGACGTTTGCGGTCACGAGGCAAATCTTCCGACCCGGCGCGAGGACGCGGTAGCACTCTTGAAAGACCGGTCGAATGCCGTCGAGAAACTCCCGATAGTTCGTGATGTTCCCGAGGTTATTCCCGCCGTCGCCATAGTCGGCCTTGTCCCAATAAGGGGGGCTAGTGACGACCAGACCGACACTGTCGTCGGGAAGGAAGCTCATGTTCCGGCTGTCACCCTTGACTGCCTCAAGAGGAACAAAATCATCGGCATGCCCATTGCGGAGTTTGGCGCATTCAGTCTGGATGATGTTCACATACTCAGGGTTCTGATCAACGCATATAGCGCGACGACCTAACGGGATCGCTGCGCGCGCAGTCGTGCCGGTCCCGGCGAAAGGATCAAGCACACTTTCTCCGTAGAAGCTGAACAGCTTGGTAAGCCGATGGGGAATTTCCTCAGGGAACACTGCTGGGTGATCAGGGCGCGCCTTATTAGCAATTGACCACACCGTCTTGGTGTACTCGCGCCACTCTTCCTTTGTGAGGATACTTTTATCTTTGATTTCTTGTGGAATTTTCTTGGTCATGCTCGATTTTCCCTTGGTTGTTCTTTTCGCAGGCGGCAGCAAACGCGCTTCTGCGATACAGTTTGTGAAATGGTGCAGCTCGTCTGCGAACGACGCATCAAGTCCAAGTGACTCCAACAGTAGGCAGTCAACTTCGCGTCGAAGGGCATCGGCATGTGCCGCCGAAAATGTATAGGAAACCCTACCCCGATTGACGCTTCGGATCGGATGTTTCCGCGCCTGGTTCCAGATGGCATCGCCTAGCGTGGCCAACTGCTTGTGAAGGGAACCGGCCAAAGCAGATCGCCCGATGGGCAACCGCGAAAGATTCCCCTGGTTCACGTGAAATCCATCGCCCACAACTGACCACCACCAGTATGCGAACCGGCTGGACAACACCGCAAATGCTGCAGCCGCGTCTTCAGCGGTTTCCCCTTCCAATCGCATCAATGGATGCGTGGACAGCGCCTCGCCGCTTGCCGTTTTCAGTGGAAATGGGCGCGATACTCCAAGGAAGTTGTAGGCCGTTGGGCTGACATAGACCTCGCTGGAAGCGCCACCTGGTGCCTGGTCAAGAGTTGTCCTTCCCCATGAAGAGACAAGATGACCCAGGCAAACCCGCTCTCGCTGAACACGTTCCCAAACCTTTGCTTGGTCAACGCCATGGAGCTTGGGGATGCCTGAACGAATACCCCCCTGAATGGGTGTGAAATCGATCCTTTGGAGCATCGCAGCACGGTCATCCCCGCGCCATCTCCGCAGCGGGCCGGTCTCGATGCGTGTGGCAGTGCGACCACGTCGCCAGAACAGGATCGCATTTCTCGTTTTCACATCTTCTCCGAAAAGCGCGTGCGGCTGCCGGTCGAAGAACGAGAAACGCCAAGTACCAAGCTGCTGCTCCATCAGAGAGCGGCATGCGGCAAATTGCGAACCCGTATTGCAGGCGAGTGAAAGCGGCACAACCATAGCCCCTGACGCAGACTTCGCCGCCAGTTGCATCATCTGCTCTATGAACACCGGATACAGATCAGCGGTATGCCGAGGTTTGGCGGCTATAGTTGCAAATCGCGCTGTGAGTTCTGCCATGTCCCGGCGCGCTCCAATGGCCGCGTAGGGCGGATTACCCAGCACCACATCGAAACCGTCTGAACACTCGGGAAAGAGCACATCCAGGTGCATGCGGTCACTTCGCTCCGGCGAGCGCATCTCCCGATCGATCAGCAGTGTATCGAATTGCTTCAACCGATCTCGCAACGCCTGCCACGCAGCGAGTGGGGAACCCATTACCGTGAGCGCGTCATTGAACGTGTCGGCCAAAAGCACGCTGGCGGCACCATCAAGCGCAACAGGGTCAATGTCGCAGCCGAAGAGGCTTCGACGTGCCATCTGGAAGCCGTTCTCTGCCGGGCTTCTCAACCGCAGCTCCGCTAGTGCGGCCCGGAGAAACACGCCCGTTCCAACCGCTGGGTCCAGTACCTTGATCGAATCCAACTGCTTCGTGTTTCGGATGGCCTCGCGTGCCATGAACGCGGCCACATCGCTCGGCGTGTAGAAGACACCAGCCGCTTTCTTCGTCGTTCGCGCCTTCATCGTTGAGGGGTCGCGCCGCACGCTAAGCCGTGACCCTGGGCCGTGAGTTTCGAGGATGTAGGGCAAGAGAGCGTGGAGGCCGGGCTTCGTAGCTACACATTCCAAGGCTCTCCTGTGCCATGTGTCTTGCACCTGCCAGAAATCGCGCTCGCTCTCGGTGTGAGGCCGCCCAATGAACCAAGAGAGGCTTTCTTCCAGCGTTGGGTTAGAGACGAACCGTCCGCTGATTCTGGCTAGGAACCATGCAGACACAGAAAGCCACGCTGCGCGTTCGAAGCGACCAGAACCGACAGCATTCAGAAGGGGAGCAATGTGCTCGGGTGATTTGGCGAACGCCTTGTGCAATCCCGCAACTACTGTCCGGCTCGGCCCTGCGATTTCTTCCACTACTGTCGAAAGCACGTAGCCCCGGCGAGGCACACCATGCTCTATGCATCTCTCTTTAGAGCACGTCTCCACTTATCTACTCCGCGCGGCGTGCGAAGCTGCGTGCAGACTGCCGCTCTCTTCTGATTTTTCGGCCAGATAACCCGCCACGGCATCCCGAATGACCCATGCAAGCGACACACGCTGACGCTGGGCAATTTCTTCGAGCTGCGATATGTCTGCTTCGTCGATCATGGCAGTGACACGGCGCTTAGGCATGCTGTCAGTCTCGCTCTGAATTTCCACAACCTGTTCCTTCCGTGCTTCACTCTGCATCAAATTGATGAGGACAGCTACCACATTTGGTAAATGCGTTGGAAGCTGATACCGCATGCGGCGTGCCGCGCCACAGATTTGCAGGGTTTGACGCTGTCGGTGTGGCTAGTTATCGCCTTGGATGTGGAAAGGTTCGGTTAACTATGGAGTTAGCACTCGGGCCGCCAAAGTTGGGCGCTCCGCCTCTCGTAGCCAGCTTCACAGGATAAGGTTACCCCTGCTGATACTGTTCCCACATCCGCTCAATTAGTTGACCTTGCGTAACTCCCAACCTTTCGGCTTCAGCCGCGATCGCCTCCCCTACCCCAGGGAGAACCTTTGGGTGAAGTTGCCAGGTTCGTGGGCTAGGTTTACGCCCAGGCTTCTTGCGGGGCGTCCGGTCGAGAAACCCCCTCGCCTCTCCAACTTCGTCTACGCGCCGGACTTCTTCAACGGTCGTCCCTTTTGGACGGGCTTTCAGCCCAGCAAGCCTATTTGAGCCGCTCATAAACAGCCTCCGTGAATGCCTGAGCGTTTGCCAACGCCTTATCTACCTTGCCACCCGTAACCATCTCCGGGTCATTCATCATCGCTGTCAGATCACCCCCATAGGCAAAGAGTTCCGAGAACGCTGCGCGCGCGACCAGCGACGGTTCGATCACGTCGATCCCTGCCCCGTTGAGTTGTTCTTCCAACTCCTTCTGGACACGGCTTTTGACGGCTGCGCTGGTCTTGGTCAGCACCACAGCATGCCGGATTGACCGCCCAAGCGCTTCTTCTTCTTCCCGAACCAACGCCAACGCTTCAGAGCCGATCTCTGCGTCCAGCGCTGTCGGCTGCATCGGGACAATCACCAAATCCGCCTGGGAGATGGCGCGACTGACGAGCTGGGAGGCAACCCCTTCGAGGTCCACAATCACGATCTTGCCGTCACCATCCGCGCTCCGGATGGTCGGAACGATCTCTGACCGACCAACATCGCTCTTCAAGGTCACACCGGAAGGTGCGCCATGAGATGCCCACCGGGTAAGAGATTTGTTCGGGTCACAATCAAGCACTGTGACATCTGCGCCCATGCGGGCGAACTCAGACGCCAGAAGAACGGCGCATGTCGATTTTCCAACCCCACCTTTGGGGCTTGCCATAACGATGACGGGCATTGCTCGATCCTGCCACTTTGTTGTTACCGGATTTATATCTCATACCGGAATTAAATCCAACACCAGAAATAAATCTGTTACCGGTTTGATTTCCGTTACCGGTTTTTAATCTCAAGGCCTGCCTCGCTTCTCAAACCACTTTCGGCAAAACCCAATGAAAGCGCGGTCAGCGTTTCGGGGTGGCTCAACACACCAGTCGCGCCACTCTCGTTCCAGAAAACGAACGTCCCAACCGGGCGCTGCATGGCGCGCTTCTTCGTAGGTGTCGGACTGCAGCGGGGGAATACTACCTTCAACAAGCTGGGCAGGAGACATCGTGCCGCGATTGGTGAACACTACCATGTCGGCTTCATCTTCAAAGGTGACGTGGTAATCCGGCAAATGGTCATGCTCTGCGAGTTGCCGGATCATCTGCCGAAAACGCTTCTGTGGGCTTTGTGACCCAGTCTTAAGCAGCAACTTAGCCAGCGTGATGCGCCAGGTTTTCTGCTGCCCGCAATGCTTCCGTGCGATCTCGTACACCCGTCTTTCAATGGGCTTGCGCAGGCGGAAGTAGTCCCGGTGGAGGGTCAGTACCTCTTCGTTTCGGATTGCGTTAAACACCCAATCTGACAGCTTCACTTCACACCATAGAAGACGCCCGTCCAGACCGTGCTTACGGCGGATCGAGGAAGCATCGATCAGGCCAAAACCATCGACTTGCTCTTCATCGCCAGTGACAATGTTCGTCCTGATCCGCGTCCCTTCGAGGCGATCAAGGGCATCAAGCAGGGACTGGTATTCCCGGCCACTTGTGCCCCGGTTGGTGAAGATCAGCAGCTCTCTGGAGTTGATCCGTACGCGGGGAGAGACGGCTTCTCCTTCCTTCAGCTTCGCCATGATCTGACTGATACAGTAGATCAGAATGTCCTTGTCGTAGATCGTCGCCAGGCCCTTCACGCTCGGCGTAATCTGTAGCCACTTGTCGCCATTCTCATAGCGCTTGATGGTCGTCTCCGGCTTCTTTGAGAGAGAATAGAACGGATGCTCCATGTGTTGCATCACGTCCTTCAGGACAGCGTCGGCCACATCACAGATGAACAGGTCATGCTGCGGATGACGATCAGGCAGGAGCGGGGCAAGGGCATTCGTGTTATCAGTTACCATGAGTCGACATTCGTGGTTTTAGTTACCGCAGTCAAGATTCGTGTTATCAGTTACCAAAAGCAGGATTTCAGTTACCAAAGTTCGTGTTATCAGTTACCAGTATTCAGATAAATCTCTTATTTTTCAGAAATCTAAGCCGGTTTTGAAGGCGCGTAACACAGATTCTAACACAAATATAACACCCGACTTCACAACTTGAGCTAACCACGATCAGCACTTCACCGGTCACAGTTGGTAGAACACACAAGCATCGACACCTGTGGTCGTCGTGGTCCAGGAGGCACCAAGGACAGCGCACATGGAAGCGTTGCTGGCTAAGAAACGAGGAAACGTCACCGTCAGCACAAGAGCCAGAACGACAGCACCCAGACCGAACCATGGAAGACGGCTCTTGAAGCGATCCAGCTTCTGTTCCCGTTCCCAAAGCTGGCGCATGGTGTCCGACCTGGCATCCTCAGCCTTCCTGAGAACCTCCTGGGTATGGTTGGACGCCCGCAGCAGATCACCAGCCATCTGGCCAACGCGATCCAAGGTATCACCGATCCTGCCGTCGATGGTCGCGCCGACAATCTCGCTGTAGTGTTCCGGGTCCGTCTGTTTGCGGGCCGCGAAAGCGGCAGAGCGGGCCTCCGTCGCCGTCTTGTTCACGCGGTCGAGCGCCCGTGTCTGATCATCCACCCGATCCGAGATGCTGGCGACCGCCGTGGCGAGTAGATCGAGCGTTTCGCGCAAATCATCGTCCGAGAGCAGGGCAGGGGAGGCAGGCGTGTCAGACATGGCGCATTGCTTTCGGGTTATGGGGCTTCGGGCGTGAACAGCCCGGCAAATTCAGGATCAGCGTAGTAGCGCAGCTTTTGGGCGATGGCGGTGGCCTGCCCCTGGACGCGCAGGAGCTGGCGGTCTGGCGGAAGCTGCATAATTTCATCGGGGGTCAGCAGATCGCGTCCCGTGAGGTTGTTCGAGAAGCTGGGGCCATCGCCGGGCTTGAAGCTGTCGGTCTGGAACCCGGCAGTTTCCTGGCCGATCATCTGGCTCAGCCATTTCGCGGTTTCGAAGTCATTCACCCCGAAGACCTGTTGCACCCCGGCATTGGCAATGAAGGTGCCAGCGCGCTCGCCATAGAGGTCCTTGAGCTGGCTCATGTCCTGCAGGATCGGCCAGAGCTGAAGCCCATATCCCGCCATCAGCCCCATGGCGCGCTCTACGGCCTCCAGACGGCCCAGGGCGGCGAATTCATCGAGGAGGAAGAGGGTGGGGGCCTTGAGGCGTTCAGAACGGCCCTCTGACGCGCCCTGAGGCCGCTCAGCGTCCCGTGCGATGTCCTGAAGGGCCTGGGAGACCAGAAGGCGCAGCCAGCGGCTGTAGGCGTCCATCCGGTTGGGCGGCAGGACCAGAAAGACGGAGGTGATCCGGTGCCGCAGGTCGGAGAAGGCAAAGTCCGACCGCGCGAGGCACTTTGCGATCCGGGGCGAATCCAAGAAGTGCGTGTGGCGCTGCGCGTTGGACAGGACCGAGGCGGCTTCCCGATCCGCTTTGCCGAGGAAACGGTTGGCGGCGCGGGCGATCAGCCCGCCTGCCTCGTCGCTGTCCTGCATCAGCTCCAAAAGCGCGCGCAGCTTTTCCGGGGGCAGGGTGAGATATTCCCGGACGGTGGCAAGGGACCGGCGGTCGCGGTCCTCGTGGCAGACGCAGAACATGATCAGACCGCCGAGAATGGCTTTAGCTTCCTCGTTCCAGTGCGCTTCCGTCACCTGTCCCGGCGGGTCCATCACCAGCGCCTCGGTCAGGGAGGCGGCATCCTCGCCCAGATCGAGGCCGTCCGGCGTCAGCCGGTCGAGCGGGTTGTAGGCGGCGGAGGGGTGGCCGCTGACCTCAAACGGATCGAGGACATGAACCGTACCGAACCGCCTCCGGGCCTCGCCCGCGATCCGAGCATTCTCGCCCTTTGGGTCGATCACCAGCACCGAGCGTTCCGCCGCCAGCAGGTTCGGGATCACGGTGCCGACGCCTTTCCCGGCCCGTGTCGGGGCGAGGGTGATCAGATGGGCCGGGCCGTCATAGCGTAGCAACCGCCCGGTGTGCGGATTGCGCCCGATCAGAAGCCCGGCATCTTCCTGCCCTTTGCCCCGTTCCAGCTTCTTCAGCTCCTTGCGGTTCGCAAACCGTGCCGAGCCGTGGCTGTCACCGGTCAGACCGAAATAGGCATCAGCTCCGGAGGCCATGCGCCAGTACTGAAACCCGAAGACAGCGCCTATGAGCATGAAGGGACCAAAGACCAGCCATTGCCAGCCGCTTTCACCGGGCGTCTGATCGAAGAAGGTGAAGATGAACGGCGTGGCCACCAGAGAGCCGAGCATCGCCCCGAACAGGACAGCGCCGATCATCCAGCCCAGAAGGATGGGTGTGAAGATCAACCGACCGAAGAAGCGGAACAGCCCCCCGAAGACGAGCATCACGCTCCGCATCAGGACGCGTCCTCATCGGTAGGGGCAGGGGAGGGGGCATCCCATTCCGCGAAGGCTTTGCGGTCCTGTTCACGGGACAGGTTACGGATCAGCCGGTCGAGCATGGCGGCAGCATTGGAATCCCGTTCCGCCAGGTCCATGAGCGCCCCGCCCAGGATCACCTTGCGCCGTGTATCCAGCTTGCGCTGTCTGGTGGCTTCCCGGTTCTTCAGGGCCTGCAGGCGGGCCTTGGCCTGGGCGTAGCGTTTCTCGGCGCGTTCAAGCTCAGTCTCGGCCAATTCGGGAATCCACTTCAAAGGGGGCAGGTGTAAAGGTTAGGCTTGCAACAACCATCGGTAGCGCTTACCCGTAGACCTGTAAAGGACAAGGGCGCACTTATGCAAACTCTCCACCTGCGGTTCCGAGATTTGCGTGCGATCTCCTTGAGGCGGGGCCTCAGCCGATGGCGAACTCCGTCCGACGCGATGCGCGCCGGAATGAAAGGCCCTCCCGGCCTCTCAAACTCACCAAGGCCAACTTTGGCAGTTGGATCGCGTCCCGCAACGTCGCGCCAGCGTCTCGCCCGATGCCCCACGGTGGGGGCCGGTCTGCCGTTGGTGTCTCCCTTGCGGGCGGTTCATGTCGTCGGACCTTGCGATGCCGACACGAACCGGGTTTGCCCCCGGCAAACCGCCAGTGATCTGTCCCCATATCCCGCCCCCCATGAGGCTGGGGATATGGGGACAGATCACTGGCAAGCCCGTGCCTCAGAGAGCCAGAGGCTCGCTTCAGCCGGGCTGTCTTTTCCACTCCAGCCCCAGCGGTGCGAACGCGCACTGCGATTTGGGGCGCGGGCCTCCGGGGAAAAGACGGTTGCGCAAAGCTGCGGCGGTCTTGGATCACTGATCTCCAAAACCACCGTCTTACGCCCAACAGGGAGGACGAAGCCCTTTCCCAAGGGAACCGGAAGAGGTTGGGCTTCATCCCCACTCTGCACCAACACCTCAGCTCTTGTCACGAGCCAAGAGCTGGGCGCTCTGCCACGGCGGCAACTATCGCCTTTGAGAGAGGAGGGCGGATGGCCAGCTACCACCTCTCTGTAAAGACGATCAAACGCAGCGCCGGGCGTTCCGCCACGGCGGCAGCAGCCTACCGTGTCGGGGAGCGCATCGAGTGCCAGCGCGAAGGCCGCGTCCACGACTACACCCGCAAGCAGGGCATCGAAGAGACCTTCATCCTGACCCCGAAGGACGCCCCGGACTGGGCTACGGATCGGTCCCGCCTCTGGAATGAGGTCGAGGCCAGCGAGACCCGCCGCAACTCCGTCACTGCCCGCGAGTGGGAGCTGGCCCTGCCGTCCGAGATCAGTGCTGAGGACCGGTCGCAGATCACCCGCGACTTCGCCCAGGAGCTGGTCAGCCGCTATGGCGTGGCTGTCGATGTGGCGATCCATGCGCCGCACCGGGAAGGCGATCAGCGCAATCACCACGCCCATGTGCTGACCTCCACCCGCAAGCTGGACGCGGATGGCTTCACGACCAAGACCCGCGTACTCGATTCCGCGAAAACCGGTGGCGTCGAGATCGAGCAGATGCGAGGCCTCTGGGCCGAGTTGCAGAACCGCGCTCTGGAGCGGGCAGGGGAGGTGGAACGCGTCGATCACCGGTCGCTTGAGGCGCAGCGCGAGGCGGCGCTGGAACGGGGTGACGAGCTGACGGCGGAGGAGCTGGACCGCGACCCCGAGCTGAAGCTGGGGCCAGCCGCCAATTCCATGGAACGCCGGGCCAAGGCGATGGCCGAGCGCCAGGGACGGGAATACAAACCCGTCACCGAGCGCGGTGCCGTGGTCCATGCCGCCCGCCAGGCACGCGCCGCGTTTCGCGAAATGCGCGCGCGGCTGGAATTGGCGCGCGAGACCTACGGCATCGAGCGCGAGGCCGGGCAGGGCCGCGTCTCTGCCGGTCTGGCAGCACTCAGGGCCGCAACCGCGAAAGATCGCGACCGCGACCGAAACCCGGATGACTTCCGGGAGCGGTTGGCGCGCGTCGTGGGCCGGTCAGAAGACCGTGACGACACGCCGAAACCGGAAGGCCGCAATTATGCGCGGGAGCGGCTGAAAGAGATCATGGAGAAAGACGCCGGGCGCGATGGTCAGGAAGCGGTTCACAAGCTGGATGGTCACGGCGAGCATAACATGAGCGACACGGGGCGCGAGGCGCGTAAGCTGTCCGTCAACGAGCGCCTGAAGGACGTGCTGAACAAGCCGCGCGAAAAGCTGGAGATCGAGGACGAACGCGCACAAGAGCGCGGTGACGACGAGAACGAAAACACGCGGGACATGGATCGTGGCGAAGGTCACAGCCTGTAACGCAACCCGCTGAAACGACAGAGGAGACTGATCGAATGTATGAAGTATTCAACGTGGGAAAGACGATCTTACTGGACGGAAAGCCGTTATCTCTTGTGACGCCCGCAGGTGTTGAAGGTTGGATCGAGAAGGGCATCCCGCACAGCTACCGCTACGACCAGGTGCGCGATCCGCTCGACGGCAAGATGAAATACCGCTGCATCTATGAGAAGGACGGGGCAGAGGTGCCGTTTGTCTTGGTCAACGATCCAGACGATAGCGACGGGCGCGTGATCCTGTTCGATGGAAAGCCGGATCAGCCACCAGTGTTCCATCAGTTACGGTAAAACTACGATTGCGGAGCAGGCGCTTCGGAGGAAACATTTTGCATCTTTTCTATTGCGACGAGACGAACCTTGAAGAACGGGCAGGTGACTTTCTGATTTACGGTGGACTGATTATTGACGGTTCGACCGCGAAAGAATTCTCTGCAGCAATTGATGAATTGCGAACGAGACACGGCGTTCCGCGTGACTACCGGCTTAAATTCAATCCTGGTCCAGAAGGGTTCACGCATGAACAGTTCATTGCGTTGAAGCAAGCGGTGCTTGAGACGGCAGCCCGTTTTGGAACCCGCCTAGTTGTCTATACGATCCTGCACGACATAGCCGTAGACCCAGATACAGCACGCCGTAACGGGATCAACACAGTCTGCTACCATTTTGATTGCATTCTGAACCGGCTTGGCGGGGCGGGATTGGTGCTGATCGACCGCTTCAATGATGAGGGAAATGCCATCGATGCCCATCTAAGAGACAAGTTCACCGTGGGCATCACCGGCCTGCCATACAGTCCTGAGATGCGTCTCACTAACATCACGGGCTTCCACTATTCCGCGATAGGGCAATCTCACTTCCCGAGTGTTGTTGACGTTGCTTTGGGGTCGCTACGTTTGGCAATCAACGCTCACACACGGGAGACAACAGGCTTGTTGGCAACTGCCAACACCTTGCTTGGTCTCTTGTCACCAATGTTTTGGCGGCAACATGATGGCGAGCCGGTCCCCGAGTTGGGTTTTCAGTTTAGTCCGAAGACGATCAAGGCCCCTAAATACAAAGCTAGGTATCAGGGCCTCAAAGATTTTTTGGCTGAGGCTGGAATTGTGACCTATCAGGAGATCACGGACCAGCGCACGTATTGATGTGATGCAACGACTGTGATCCCGGCAGTGTGCCGGTCTCGCTTTGAGCGATAGACAGGGCAGGGGATCGACGGGCTAACGCCCGCTCACCCCAACCCTGACAGTTTCCAATCCTGTTGATCCGCCTGCCATCCCGGCAGGTCCGAGAAAACCGGCAAGCGCCGCCTGCGGCGTCGGTTCCGGTCGAGAATTCCGGTTCCTCCCACGCGCAGGCGCGCGGTTCCCTCCCAAATTCACGCCCTCCACCCGGTTGTCACGGCCCCGCCGGGCCGCAGGACGGGCTTTGCCCTTACCTGCTCTGCCGTCCGGAATGCATGGGCATTCCAGACAACAGAGAAGGAAGGCCCGCCCATCGGCGGAAAGGGGAAGAGACCCGGCCCGCGTCACTTGAAGGGGGGTCACAAATGACCGCAGAGAAATTTGACGTCTACAACCATGTCACCAATCAGATCGTCGCGCAGATCGAGGCGGGAACGCCGCCCTGGCGCAAGCCGTGGACCGGTGGCGGGGCCGGGGTCAGCCTGCCGGAACGGTTCAACGGCGAGGCTTATCGGGGCATCAACATCCTGATGCTTTGGGCGACAGCGATGGCTAAGGATTACAGGTCAGCCCGCTGGATGACGTTCAATCAGGCCAAGCAGCTTGGGGGCCATGTCCGGAAGGGCGAGAAATCCGCCACCGTCGTGAAATATGGCACCGTCGAGCGCGAGGACGAGAACGGCGAGGAACGCCAGATCCCCTATGCCAAGGCCTACCGCGTGTTCAACGCTGATCAGATCGAGGGCTTGCCCGCCGAGTTCTACATCCTGCCCGATCCGCCCCGCGATCTTGGCACCGTGGCCGACCCCGCGCTGGAGGCGTTCTTTGCCGCGACCGGCGCGCAGATCGACGTGACCGAGGAGCCGCGCGCGTACTACAACATCAAAACTGACCGCATCCACATGCCACCGATTGGCACGTTCCATCGAGCGGCAGGATATTACGGCACCTTGGCGCACGAGCTGACCCACTGGACAGGGGCGACAAAGCGGCTGGACCGTTTGGGCCGGTTCAATGACCGCAAGGCCTACGCGTTCGAGGAGCTGGTTGCTGAAATCGGAAACTGCATGCTTTGCGCGCAGATCGGAGTGGAGCCTGAATTCGATCAGAGCGCGGCCTATGTCGAAGGATGGCTTGAGGCGATGAAGGAAGACAGCCGTGCGATTTTCCGCGCTGCGTCCGAGGCGCAGAAGGCCGTGGATTACATCATGGCCTGCACCGCCCAGGCTGACCGGATGGCCGCCGAGTAGCAGCCCGCGCCGCCGAACAATCGAGGCCCCCGTCAGCAGGCGGGGGCCTTTTTTGTTGTGGTGTGATCCTGGGCGGGGCGGTTTCAAGGTGACCTGTCGGTGGGCAACCTGAAGGCCACCCGCCGACAGGCCCGGCGCTTCGCGCGGACGGGCATGGAATGCCCGAGCCAGAAGCGGGGCACAGTCCACTAGAACCAAAGACTGTCTATCTGAGGAATTCTTAGGCGGGGATACATAGGTAGATGACGACAAGAGTGAACACGTTATTTTCATTGACCAACCGATCCGGCTGTCTCAGCTTAGAGGTGCATTTGGGAGGGGTAATTATTGCGACTTGTTGGCCTGACTGTTGAGAACTTCCGGTGCTACGTCGCACCTATTTCAGTCCGCTTTGATGATCTTACAGCATTGGTTGGACGCAACGACGTTGGCAAGTCGACCTTGATGGAAGCGCTCGCGATCTTCTTTGAGACGGCCAATCCGGACAAGGATGATGCAAGTAAGAACGGCGATCCAAAGCTTATGCGTATCAGTTGTGAGTTTGATCGGTTGCCTGAATCCATTGTCGTGGACGCCGAATTTCCCACCACGCTCGCTTCCGAGTATTTGTTGAGCGAAAACGGCACGCTCGTTGTCCGGAAGACCTACAATGGAGCGCTCGCCACCCCCAAGGTCTCCGCTATTGAGGCCATAGCGCGACACCCTACAGCCAAGGGCTACAACGACCTTCTAGCTCTTAAGAAGGCTGACCTCGCCAAGAGGGCCGAGGAGTTGCGAGTTGACCTTAAGGAAGTGGATAAGCGCGCAAACGCGCCGGTGAGATCAGCTATTTGGGCCTCAAGCGATGACCTGCAACTTGCTGAGGTCCCGGTCTCTCTCGAGGCGGAGGGAGGCAAGCAGGCATGGGCGGCACTACAGCAGTTTCTGCCGACATTCGCACTATTCAAGTCTGATCGGGCAAGCACCGACCAAGACGCAGAAGCCCAAGACCCCCTAAAGGCGGCTATTCGCGAAGCCATCAAGGCGGTGGAACCGAAATTGCAGGAGGTTAAGGACTACGTTGAAGCCGAGGTCAAAAAAATTGCGGCGGCGACCGTGGACAAGCTGCGGGAGATGGATGCGTCTGTCGCCGAGACACTCGACCCTGTTGTTATGACCAAAAAATGGGACTCGCTTTTTTCCACTAGCATCACTGGTGACGAGGGAATACCGCTAAATAAGCGCGGGAGTGGGGTAAAGCGATTAGTCCTACTCAACTTTTTCCGCGCACAGGCCGAAAAGAACGCTGCGGAACGGAACTCCACTTCCATCATCTACGCGATTGAAGAACCTGAAACGAGCCAACACCCAAGAAATCAACGTTTGCTGCTTAAAGCTCTTAGAGAGTTGGCAGCTGCAGACGGAAGACAAGTGATCATCTCCACACACACTCCAATGCTGGCACGGCACCTGCCTGAAGGTGACGTCCGCTTCATCCAACGTGATGATGCGGGGTTAAGAAGCGTCGATGAAGGTAGCCCGGCGATTTCGGCAGAGATTGCCAAGTCCCTTGGAGTGTTACCGGATCACAACGTCAAGGTGTTCGTCGGCGTAGAAGGCCCGCATGACATCTCGTTCCTAACGGGAATGGCGCGTATTCTTCGTGCAGCGGGAGAGGATATTCCTGACTTAGAACAGCTCGAGGTTGATGGAGAACTCATCTTTATCCCTCTCGGCGGAAGCAACTTGGCAGTCTGGAGTTCTCGGTTAAAGGCCCTCAATCGCCCTGAGCTTCACATATGTGATCGGGACAACCAACCACCGGCCAACCCCAAATATAACGACCACATGGCGGCGGTGAACAGCCGACCGGGATGTCTCGCTGTCGTAACGAACAAGCGTGAGCTTGAAAATTACTTGCATCATGAAGCAATCAACGAGTTTTACGCCGCGAATGGAGCGGCAGTAGCTTTTGGGGCGCCGTTCAACGACTTTGACGATGTGCCCCAACTGGTAGCGGAGGCTGTTCATTTGGCGAGCGGCGGAGCAGCATGGGCGGGTCTGGAAGAGGACAAGCGCAGGAAGAAGATGCGCAACGCGAAGTCGTCCCTAAACAATGGTGTAGTTGCCCGGATGACCGCCGACCGGTTGAACCAAACTGATCCTGGAAACGAGATTCGAACTTGGTTCGGTGAAGTGGCACGCATGATAGCGGAATTTGCTGCCTGAAGACTTTCCAGCAACGGGACTGCTATTGTCAAAAACGGTCCTTTCCGCCGGTGACACAAACGGTTGAGTTCTGTCTGCCAGGCTTGTCCCGGAGCGGTGCTCTCAAGTTTGTCGTGCAGGGGCGGTCATCTCGCGTTACAGATCATGTTCCCAACGTAGGTTCGCATAAGTAGCCTTCGTTTTCCCATCGTATCGAAGCTTAGAGGTATCTTCATGTCCGTATCCACGCTGCTTGATGGCATCGAGAAGGGGCGCATCGTGTTGCCCGCGATCCAAAGGGACTTCGTGTGGAACGCGGACAGGATCGAGAAGCTCTTCGACTCCTTGTTCCGTGGCTACCCTATTGGGGTCGTATTACTGTGGGACACGACGGAGGCGATCCAGTACCGGACCTTCGACGCCAAGCATCGCCGTGGAGCACGGGCGGACTACAGGGTTAACGACGGGGAGACCGTGCAGTTGGTTTTGGACGGGCAGCAACGCTTAACATCGCTCTATATCGCCCTACGCGGTTCTCTTGATGGGCGTAAACTTCACTTCGACGTCCTTAGCGGGCGCAGTTCGGACGATGCGAGTGAGGAAAAGTTCTCGTTCCGATTCATGACCTCAAATGAAGCAAAAGCGCGGAACGCGCAGGCGCGCGGGGACAACGACGACGAGGCAGTGCCTGCGCACTATGTCGCGCTAACGGATTTCTCTGGACAGTCTGCTCCTGGTAAAGCGCTGCGTAAAGAATTGGATCAGGCATTCAACCTTGGGGATGAAGACGAAGAGCGTTTGATTGAGAATCTTAGACTACCGCTCGCCATAATGACTGATCGGCGTGGCCTTCTGCAGGAGCAAGTTATTGATGAGGGTCTGACGAAGGACGATGCTTCGCGGAAAACCGTCTTCGATATTCTCGAAATCTTCATGCGGATCAACACGCAGGGTATAAACCTGACGCGGTCAGACCTAATCCTATCAATGCTGCGCCTTCACTGGCCAGACGCGACCGACGCGCTGCCGAAGTTCATCGAGGACGTAAACTCCAAGAGCAGCATCAAGATTGATTCGGATTTTGTGATCCGCTGCATCTTCTCTGTGGCGGGCCTTGGCACCCGCCTCGACATTGGGCTGCTACGCAAAGAGAAGAACGTTGAGAAGGTAAAAGCGGCATATGATAAGACGACGGCCGCAATTCGTTCAGCCATCGACTTCGCTCAGGACGAGTGCCGGTTGGGGTCAGTGAAGTTACTCAACGGTCTCAACAGTTTGGTGCCGGTAGTTCACTATCTCGCGGAAAAAAAGAAGCCCATCGTTGCAAACTCCGAGAGGGCGGACCTGCGCCGCGCAATCTATCTGATCGCGTTCTCTGGGGTGCTGACAAAGCATTCAGACAGTCGTCCCGGCGGTCTCATTCGCGAGGCGCTCGGAGGACTTCCCGCGCAGTTTCCTTACGATCGCGTAGCTCGTTATGTGAAAGCAAAAACCCGTATTGAGGGAGCGGACAACCAACTTTTCGGGAACCACGTCCCTCTGGCGCTGGCCTTGGTGCAGGGCAAAACAGATGGAAAAACTCTCTATGCGCGTAATGTCGCTGAGACGGATCACATCTTTCCACGCGCAAGGCACGGCGACGACCCGCTGATCGACGACATCGGGAATCTTTGGTTTCTGCCTCAGCATGTGAATCGGAGCAAAACGGACGCCAAGCCAAAGACCTACTTGGCCGATGTAGATGATGCGACGCTAGAGGCGGCGCTAATCGACCGCGAAGACTTGAAGAAACGCTTCCCAACATTCGTTAAGGCGCGACGAAGAAAGATGATCGCAGCGCTGCAAGAACGGACCGGAATATCGTCTTTATAGGTCGGGACACGCCGAGCATCTCTTGGATGTGCCATAAACCCCTAGCCGAAACCTGCACGCGGAAAACGGTCGTTTCCGCCGGTGACAGAAACGGCTGAGTTTTGGCACATCCTGCGGTGCGGAGAAGGTCTGGAACGAGCCCACTGTACCGGATGCTGCAAAGCGCATGAAAGTCGGCTTCGACGGGCCGTATTGCGGATGCGGCATCGTGTTCCGTATGGATTTAGACACGCCCATGGGAGCTTTCCGCAAGTTTGCACGGACGCTATTGCGACGGCTGACCTGTTCCACCTTGCGGTTCAGTTGGGGCGCACTTGTCGGAACGTCTGCTCCTGATCCGTGTCACCGACGTCCTGCCGTGACGCGATCTCTAAGTATTAGAGTGAGACCGAAGTCCACTGACCCTAATCCCGCCGGGACTCTTCCTCGACTGGGTCGGCATCGCCCTCCCGACCATTCCGATCGTCGTGCTCATCGTGAAATCCTTTGTCTAAGGTTCCGTGTGCTTCGGGTGCTCTTCGCCATGAACATGGATATGAGCTTCCGGTCATCCCCTTCGGCCCGGCGGCGTTCTACCTCAAGTCCGTCGCCCCGCCCGAGATCTCCCTCGCCGATATCTTAAAGGCGCTGGTCCCCTTCATCTGCATCAAGATACTTGCCCTCGCGCTCCTGATCGCGTTTCCGGAAATCGCTACGTGGTGGCAGGAGTAAGCCGGCGGCCGCCCCGCGCCTACTAGCGCATAAACACGGCCACCGGTGCATTGCGGACGATCTCGTCATCGGGCGGGGGTGGCAGCGTTTTGAGGAGCCGCCGCGCAACACCGGCGAGGGGCTCCATCTCTCCTGCCGCGACGGACGCTGCGATCCGGGCGTAGTCGGCGACGATATCGGGCTCCGCTTCGGCCAGAGCGCGCAGGCGGCTGCGGGTGCTGAAATAGTCCCGGGAGCGGGACTGAAGCTCGGCCTCCATCAGCATCGCCACCGCGCGCAGCGCCAATGCGGTGCCGCCGGGGCCGGGCCTGTCCAGGGCGGACTCGGCCATCTCCACCGCCTTGCGGAGATTGCGCTCCCACTGACGGGACATGGCGGCGTTCACTTCGGTGAACGCATCTACCGCGAGGCGCCGCAGGTCTTCCAGTTCCGGCAGCGCGCCTAGTACTACCTGACCATGCACGAGCCCTACAAGGCCAACCTGCCGACCTGCCTTGCGGCTCGCTCCCGGCAGATGCGGCAGCGCGTGACGCGGGATTGCGGTGATCTGAAAGGTGAGCCCGCCCCGGCGCACGCGCCGTTCAACCATCCGGTCTCCGCCCGCAAGAATCACGAGGAGGTCGATGTCGCTCCGCGCGCTGCGCTCGCCAGAGAGAGTCGAGCCGTAGAGCAGCGTTGCCGGCGCGCCGGGATAGAGTTCGGACACGGTGGACGCAATCGCGTCACCGATCTCCACCGGCAGGTGGTGCGGAAGCGGCACTTGCGTCAATAGAGCCCGTATTCGTCGGCCCACCAGCTCGGCGAATCGTCTGCCCAGAAGTAGTCGTAGCTGTCGTAATAGCCCCAATCGAGATAGGGGTCGTCGTACCCATTGGCGTCGTACCAGGCATCAGCATGCCCGGACGCCCACTCGAACTGGTCCACCCAGCCGTCGTACTGACCGTTCGCCGCGTTCTCCTGCGCGACCTGCACGGTCTGGTTCAGCACCGCGTTGGTGATCGGTTGGGACGGGTTCGGAATGTTCTCATACGCGTCGAGAAGCGCGGCGATCCGGGGATCGTACTGCATCTCGTTGAAGAGGTCCTCGATGGCATCCTGCTGCCACTGGGGGAGGGACGCCGGATCGGTCGCCCCGAACTCCTCGATGTCGCCCCAAGTCCAGCCGCCACCCGGCGTGCCGTCGAAATACAAGTCCAACATTGTCAGTGCTCCGATACGAACGATGACGTAGAGTCATCTATTAAGCCCTTCGGTCTGGATTGATCAATCACCTCGTGTGCAGATGCGCGACAGACCGCGTGGAAACTGCCTTAGCGTCTGCCCGCGACGCTTATCGCTTCCCGTGACCGGCCCGAAGACCGTGTTTCGTGTAACACCGCCAAGAACCGCGTTCTCCTAGCCAGACATCCATACAGCGCGCAGATCATAGCCGCGTCGGGGGGGAGGCGGTCTCGCCGGAGGGGAAGATCGTCCTGCGGGCGAGGCGGACCGGATCGACGCGCGCCTCGTGCTCTGCGGGCACACGCACCTGCCGCGCCGCATCGTTCTGCCGGATGGACGGGTGATACTGAACCCTGGCAGCGTTGGCTGCCCAGGCTACGTCGACGGAGCACCGGTGCGCCACGTCGTGCAGTCCGGCACGAGCGCGGCATGGTCGGTCGAGAAAGTGCCCGCATCGAAGGGGGCGATCCCCAGCCCGCGTCCGCCAGAGCGGGCGAAACGGCCCGTGCGAGTGTATTCGACCTTGACGTGGATGTCGTTCAGGAGATCGGTCACACTCTCGAAGAGCGTGAAGAGTTCCGCATGCGTCGTCACGGGATCGACGCGCGGGGCGTAGACCGCCCACACGGCGTCCCAATCGACGTGTTTCACCTCGAACAGAGCGTAGCGTTCGTCGAAGATGGTCCAGAAAGCGTCGAAGCCGGCCTACGGATCGAACGGTTCCTCCGCCCGCTCCGGCGTGCCGAGCGCGATGGCGACCGAGAGGGCCGCGGCGGCGGTCCTCATCCCATCTGCTCGATGAGGTCGCCGCCGTTGCGGCCGTTGCTGAGGAAGACGAAACCCTGCCCCGTGGCGGGGAGGAACCCCGCCAGAGCGCGGTAGGCGCCGTTGTTGCCGTCATGGGCGACGATGGTCTCGGGGCCCATCTGTACCACCGCCCACCCGAGGCCCCAGGAGGCCGGTCCAGACCAGAGGCCGGGTGGCACGGGTGACTGGGGGCGCAGCATGTCGGCCTGCATGGCGGCCGAGAGCCCCTCCTCGCGGCAGACATAGCCGAGGAAGGCGGCGTAATCGGATGCGGTCGTCACCAAGCCGCCCGCCGCGCCGCCGTAACTGAGCGCACGGCCCTCACCGGGATCGCGGGCCGAGACGTAGCCGCGCGAGGGCGCGGCGCCTTCGGGCAGCCCCGCGAACGAGGAGTGTGGCATCAAGATCCCCAGGCGTGCCTCGAACAGGGCCGCGAGGCTCTGGCCCGTCTCCCGCTCGACCAGCGTGCGCAGGAGTTCGAACCCCTCGCCGGAATAGGTGTAGGCCGTGCCGGGCGGCGTGTCGAAGGCGATGGGCGCGGTCGAGCGGAAGCTGCCGTCCGCTTCGGCCCAGTTCGGCAAGCCCGTCCGATGGGTCAGCACCATGCGCGGGGTGATCCGGGCATAGGCCTGCGCGTCGGTGATGCGCGGATAGGGCATGATCTCGGCAATGGGGCGGTCCAGATCGATGACGCCCTCATCCGCGAGTTGCAGCACGATATGCGCAAAGACCGGCTTTGAGAGCGAGGCGGCCTCGAACGCGGTGTCGCGCGTCACCGGATCGCCCGCGGCGACATCCGCAAGACCGGCCTCAACGGTCGCCATGGGCGCGCAATCCGCAAGCATGGCCACCGCGATGCCCGGCACATCGAAGGAGTCGAGCGCGGCGCGCAGGGTCGAGGCGTCGAGCGCCATGTCCTGCGCGGACACCGGCTCTGCGAGAACGACGAACATTGCGGCGAGGCGAAGGCGCATGGGCGGTCTCCGATAGCCGCACTAAACCTAGCGCAGCCGCCCGCAAGGGTCGACACGCGGGTCGATCCTGACCCACCCTGCGCGGAACGCAGCCCATAGGCGCGACCTCGCGACATGTAGCCTATGGTTATGGCCATGAGAAACGGACGCTCGTGAATAGCGCAGCGAACGTTCGCTCCGTCCCGCACACCGGACACAAACCCCCTGTCAGAAACGGCATGTCAAAAACGGTCCTTTCCGCCGGTGACACAAACGGTTGGGTTCTGGCACATCCTGCCGCTGCGGCGAAGGTCCGGAAGGAGCCCAGAGAGACCGATGCGATGCTGCGAATCTTTCGAACGTCTGCTAAGGAAGCCTCAAGAACCCTGGAAATGATCGCTCATGAATCTGCCTGACTTCATCACGCACTACCATTCTCAGACCGACCGCCCGTTCCAGAACTTGAGCGATTTAGAGCCGAATGAACTGAGCGAAGTCATCGAAGGGTTGAAACAGCGAAGGGCAGATAACCCCGGCTACAAGCGCATATTTGGCAAGCGATACATGGATTTTCGACGCAGGACCGAAACCAAGCTCCGCGGGCTTTTCGAAGCACGCGGAGGCGAGCCAGAAAGACAGTCCCCTCACTACTTCGTTCTAGGGGAATGCGCTTGGTTTTCTGGGCTATATCCAGACCCTGAAACCGTGACGCTCGATTGGCGATCATTGCCCAAGAAGGCTGTAAGTTTCACCTATCCTGACAGCTTCGTATCAATGCGGCTCGGCCCTGACTACGGCTTACCGCCCGACCCCCTCGAACCTTATCATGAACGCGTCTTTTTCATGGATGAACTCGCGGACGTCGTGGCGGAACACGGTTTGCCTGACGGCGATGTGGATGAGACGTATGACCGCTACCACAAACGAAAGTTCGAAAAATATATCGAGGTGCAAGTCTGGACCGACGATCCTGTGGCAAAATATCTCGCAAGCGGACGCTGACTGAAGCTAATCCAATGACAGCTCCGTCCGCCAAGCGGACAACCCCCCCTGACAGAACCTGTGGGCCAAAAACGGTCGTTTCCGCCGGTGACAAAAACGCCTGAGTTTTGGCACTTCCTGCTGTGCAGAGAAGGGCTCGAACGAGCCCACGCCGACCGTGAAGCGATGTGCTAGAGTGTAAAAATGATAGCCGCCAGAAAATACGATTTCCGCAAAGTGACGGTGGGCGATCTGCCCATGCTGTTAGAGTGGCAGGCCCAGTCACATGTCCGCGAATGGTGGGATTCAGACGAACCGTATGATGAGGAAGAAATAAGCGATCCTCGCGTGTCGCGTTGGATCGTCTTGGTTGATGGGCGTCCATTTGCCTTCATGCAGGATTACTCCGTCCACGGGTGGGAAGAGCATCACTTTGCACATCTTCCAAAGGGTGCGCGAGGGATCGATCAATACATCGGCGATCCCAAGATGATCGGAGTTGGGCATGGGACGGCGTTCATTAGCGCGAGAATGAACATTCTCTTTGACGGCGGTGCGCCGGTGATCGCGACCGACCCTCACCCGGACAATGAACGAGCGATTGCAGTTTACAGGAAGCTAGGATTTGAACCGTCGGGGCAGCCAAAAGAAACGCAATGGGGTCGCATACTGCCGATGCTGGCAACGCGCTAAACTAGAAGCCGCGAACAACAGTTTCGTCCCGCACTGCGGCCACAAACCCCATGCCAAAACTGTTGCGTCAAAAACGGTCGTTTTTGTCCAAACGCCCTGCCCTACCCAGGATCAACTGCTTAGCTGGGACAAAAACCCCCGGCAAAACCTTTGCAGTTTTGGCAGGTTTTTGTCACAGTGAACCATGATCATTGGATACGCCCGCGTCAGCACTGACGATCAGAGCCTAGATTCACAGACGGATGCGCTTTCGGCAGCGGGTGCCGAGAAGGTTTTCGCGGACAAGATAAGCGGATCGAGGCGCGCCCGTCCGGAACTGGACAGAATGCTGGAGCAGCTCCGCGGCGGCGACGTTGTCACTGTCACCAAGTATGACCGCCTGGCGCGTTCTCTGAAGGACCTCTTGGAGATCGTAGAGGCGATCCGGGAACGCGGTGCCGGGTTCCGGTCCCTGGCCGAAGATATTGGGGGCTGATGCCGGAGGGGGCAGGATCCTACGTT
>NZ_ML112604.1:0-50357 GCF_003703915.1 Salipiger sp. D13 | reverse complement strand
CGTCCCGGTCGTCGTCGCGTCGCGGGCGCGGTGGGCGGCCTAGGTCGGGCGCCCCCTCGAGACGGCGCGCGGTCACGCCCTTTTCCAGCTCGCCGCCCGCGCCGAGCGCGGCCTCGAAGGATTGCGCGGCCCCTTCGGAAATCTCCACGAAGGTTTCCGATGCCTGCACGCGGATCGCGCCGATCGCGTCCTTGTCGAGCCCGCCGGTGCGCAGCAGGAGCGGCAGCAGCCAGCGCGCCTCGGCGCGGTCGTCGCGGCCGACCGACAGCGCGAACCAGCTGCTCGGCCCGAAGGGCGCGCGTTCCTTGCGCTCGGGGCGGGCGTTCGGGTCCGAGAGTTCCTCGGGCGCCGAATGCCGCGACCGGAACAGCCGCAGGTAGGCGGCGGCCACGGTCTCGGGGCTGCGGTCGGCCAGCAGGCGGGCGGCGAACTCGGCCTCGGTGTCAGTGGGCGCCTCGTCCCACATCGGGTCGGCGAGCAGGCGCTCCTCGTCGCGGCGCAGGATCTCGTCGGCACCGGGGGCGGTGGTCCACTCGGCGTCGATGCGGGCGGTCTTCAGCAGGCGGTCGGCCTTCTTGGCGAGCTTCGGCGGAACGACCAGGGCCGACAGCCCCTTGCGACCGGCGCGGCCGGTGCGGCCGGAGCGGTGCAGCAGCGTCTCGGCGTTCGAGGGCAGCTCGGCATGCACCACGAGGTCGAGGTTCGGCAGGTCGATGCCGCGCGCCGCCACGTCGGTGGCGACGCAGACCCGCGCCCGGCCGTCGCGCATTGCCTGCAGCGCGTGGCTGCGCTCGGCCTGGCTGAGCTCGCCCGAGAGGCAGACCACGGCAAAGCCGCGGTTCGAGAAGCGCGCGGTCAGACGGTTCACCGCGGCCCGCGTGTTGGCGAAGACGATGGCGTTCTCCGCCTCGTGGTAGCGCAGTACGTTGATGATGGCATTCTCGGCGTCCTGCTGGGCCACCCGCAGCGCCTGGTAGGTGATGTCGGCGTGCTGGCCCTTGTCGGACAGCGTCGTCACCCGCACGGCGTCGCGCTGGTAGTGCTGCGCGAGCGTGGCGATCATCGGCGGCACGGTCGCCGAGAAAAGCAGGGTGCGCCGCTCCTCGGGGGCCTCGCCGAGCATGAACTCGAGATCCTCGCGGAAGCCGAGGTCGAGCATCTCGTCGGCCTCGTCGAGCACGATGGCGCGCAGGCCGGTCATGTCGAGCGAGCCGCGCAGGATGTGGTCGCGCAGCCGGCCCGGGGTACCCACGACGATATGCGCGCCACGCTCGAGCGCGCGCCGCTCGTCGCGCATGTCCATGCCGCCGACGCAGGAGGCGACGCGGGCGCCGGTCTTCGCGTAGAGCCAGCCAAGCTCGCGCGTCACCTGGAAAGCAAGCTCGCGGGTCGGGGCCACGATCAGCGCCAGCGGCGCGGCGGCGGGCCCGAGCGTTTCGGCGTCGCCCAGCAGGGTGGGTGCGATGGCGAGTCCGAAGCCCACGGTCTTGCCGGAGCCGGTCTGCGCGGAAACCAGAAGATCGGCATCCCGCAGGTCGGGATGGGTGACCGCCTCCTGAACGGGGGTCAACGTGTCGTAGTTGCGCTCGGCGAGCGCATCGGAAAGGGTCTGGATCATCTGGGAAACCGATCTGCGTAGGGCTCGCGGCGTGTCGCGCCGCATTCTGTCGTTCCGACAGGGGAGGAAGCGCTCTCCTACCGCAAACCGCCGCCTTTGTATACACGAGATTTGCAGGCCGGCGCGGGGGCTGTCGTGCAGGTCGCGCCGGCGCCTCGGGGGAAGACCGCGGCCGTGCGCTCCCGGGCCCTGGCCGCCGGGGGGCGGCAGGGCAGGGCAGGGCGCGCCGCGGCGGACGCGGGGTCAAGATGCCTTCCCAAAGACTCCCCGCTTTGCTACGCTTCGCGCCAAGACCCGGGACAACCCGGGCTGACAGGCAGAATTCGCCGGCCCCGATGCCGGCCATCACGAGCGGTGACCCCATGACGGAAATGGTTTACGGCACGGTTCCCGTGCGCGAGGGAGAACCCGTTCTCCCCAAGTGGTGGCGGACGGTCGACCGTTGGTCGCTGTCCTGCATCCTGGTGCTTTTCGGGATCGGCATCCTGCTCGGTCTCGCGGCATCGGTGCCGCTGGCCGAGCGCAACGGATTCGCGCATTTCCACTACGTGCAGCGGCAGGCGATCTTCGGCGGGCTCGCGCTTTCGGCGATGCTCTTCACCTCGATGCTGTCGCCGGTGATGGTCCGGCGGATCGCGGTGATCGGCTTCCTCGGGGCCTTCATCTCGCTCATGGGGCTGCCGTTTCTCGGCACCGACTTCGGCAAGGGCGCGGTGCGCTGGTATTCGCTGGGCTTCGCCAGCGTCCAGCCGTCGGAGTTCCTCAAGCCGCTCTTCGTGATCGTCGCGGCCTGGATGATGGCCGCCAGCCAGGAGATCGGTGGCCCACCGGGCAAGTTGTGGTCCTTCGGGATAGCCGTCACCATCGTCTTCGCGCTGGCTCTGCAGCCCGACTTCGGTCAGGCCAGCCTCGTGCTCTTCGGCTGGGGCGTGATGTGGTTCGTGGCAGGCGCGCCGATGACGCTGCTTGCCGGCATGGCCGGGCTCGTGGGGCTGGGCGGCATGTTCGCCTACAACAATTCCGAGCACTTCGCGCGGCGCATCGACGGCTTCCTCAACCCCGAGGTCGACCCGCGCACCCAGCTCGGCTACGCCACCAACGCCATTCAGGAAGGCGGCTTCTTCGGGGTGGGCGTGGGCGAAGGCACCGTCAAGTGGTCGTTGCCCGACGCGCACACCGACTTCATCATCGCCGTCGCCGCCGAGGAATACGGGCTGATCCTCGTGCTGCTGATCATCGTGCTCTACGCGGTCGTGACGGTGCGCTCGATGCTTCGGCTGATGCGTGAACGCGATCCGTTCATCCGGCTCGCGGGCACCGGCCTTGCCTCGATGTTCGGCGTGCAGGCGATGATCAACATGGGCGTCGCGGTGCGGCTGCTGCCGGCCAAGGGCATGACGCTGCCCTTCGTGAGCTACGGCGGTTCGTCCCTGATCGCGGGCGGCATCGCAGTCGGCATGCTGCTGGCCTTCACCCGGTCGCGACCGCAGGGCGAGATCGGCGAAATCCTGCGCGGCCGGATGCGCTAGGCTGGGTTTTCCGCCCGGCCTGTGGTCTGAGGCGGCGTCGGGGCTTCCGGCGGCGGCGATGCTGCGATACCGGGGCCCGACCAGCGCGACCGGTCCGGTCGCGGAACACGGCGACAGGGTGGTGCGCGGAGCAGGCAAGGCTCCGCCGGGCCCGAGCGAGAAGGGGAGAAACCGGGGTATGGCAGAGCAGGACCGTCGCCCCTTGCTGGTGATCGCCGCGGGCGGCACCGGGGGGCACATGTTTCCGGCGCAGGCACTGGCCGAGCTGATGCTGCGCAGAGGCTGGCGGGTGAAGCTCTCCACCGATGCGCGCGGGGCGCGCTACACCGGCGGCTTTCCGCATTCCACAGAGATCGAGCAGGTGAGCTCGGCCACCTTCGCGCGCGGCGGCATGGCCGCGAAGCTGCGCGTGCCGTTCCGCATCGCGGGCGGCGTGCTGTCGACCATGCGCCGGTTCCGGCGCGACCGGCCCGACGTCGTGGTGGGCTTCGGCGGCTACCCCTCGATCCCGGCGCTGGCGGCAGCACACCTGATGAAGCTGCCGCGCATGATCCACGAGCAGAACGGCGTGCCGGGGCGCGTGAACGAGATCTTCGCGAAGAAGGTGCATCTGGTGGCCTGCGGCACGTGGCCGACGACGCTGCCCGACGATGTCGAGACCGTGCACACCGGCAACCCGGTGCGCATGGCGGTCAAGGAGCGCGCGGGCGCGGGCTACATCGTGCCCGGCGACTACCCGATGTCGATCCTGGTGATCGGCGGCAGCCAGGGCGCGCGGATCCTGTCGGACGTCGTTCCCCCGGCGATCGAATCCCTGCCGATGGATATCCTGCGCAACCTCCGCATCAGCCACCAGGCCCGCGACGAGGACGGGGAGCGGGTTGCGAAGTTCTACCACGATCACGCCATCGACGCCGACGTGCAGCCCTTCTTCAACGACATTCCCGCCCGCATGTCCGAGGCGCAGCTGGTGATCTCGCGCTCGGGCGCCTCGTCGGTCGCCGACATCTCGGTGATCGGGCGGCCGTCGATCCTCATTCCCTACGCGGTGGCGGCGGGCGACCACCAGACGGTGAACGCGCAGGCGCTGGTCGACGCGGGCGCCGCGATCCGCATTCCCGAGCGCAAGCTCACGGTCGAGAGCATGGCCGAGGCGATCACCGCCATCTTCGGCAACCCCGACGGCGCGCTCCAGATGTCGCAGGCGGCACTGTCGGTCGCGAAGCCCGACGCGGCCGAGCACCTTGCCGTGCTGGTCGAGCGGCTTGGGGAAATGGGGCCGGGCAAACCGGTCGGACAGAAGGGCAGGCAGGCATGAAAGACGAACAACGCACCGAGGGAGGCACGATGAACGCCGCAACGAAACTGCCCGGCGACGTCGGGCCCATCCACTTCGTCGGCATCGGCGGCATCGGCATGTCGGGCATCGCCGAGGTGCTGCTGAACCACGGCTACCGGGTGCAGGGCTCGGACCTCAAGCGGTCGAAGATCACCGAGCGGCTGGAAAGCCTCGGGGCGCATATCTTCGAAGGCCAGAGCGCCGACAACCTCGAGACCGCCGAGGTCGTGGTGATCTCGTCGGCGATCAAGCCGGGCAACCCCGAGCTCGACGAGGCGCGGCTGCGCGGCCTGCCGGTGGTGCGCCGTGCCGAGATGCTGGCCGAGCTCATGCGTATGAAATCCAACGTCGCCGTGGCGGGCACCCATGGCAAGACGACCACGACTACCATGGTCGCGACACTGCTCGATGCCGGCAACTACGACCCCACGGTCATCAACGGCGGCATCATCCACGCATACGGCTCGAACGCCCGTGTCGGCCTTGGCGAATGGATGGTGGTCGAGGCCGACGAGAGCGACGGCACCTTCAACCGCCTGCCGGCGACCATCGCCATCGTCACCAACATCGACCCCGAGCACATGGAGCACTGGGGCTCGATCGAGAACCTGCGCGACGGCTTCTACCAGTTCGTGTCGAACATCCCGTTCTACGGGCTCGCCGTGTGCTGCACGGATCATTCCGAGGTGCAGGCGCTGGTGGGCCGCGTGAGCGATCGCCGCGTGACCACCTACGGTTTCAACGCGCAGGCCGACGTGCGGGCGGTGAACCTGCGCTACGAGAAGGGCATCGCCTGCTTCGACATCCTGCTGCAGGGCGAGGACGCGGTGATCGAGGACTGCACCCTGCCGATGCCGGGCGACCACAACGTGTCGAACGCGCTGGCGGCGGTGGCCGTGGCGCGCCATCTCGGGATGCGCCGCGACGAGATCCGCAAGGCGCTGGCGGCCTTCGGCGGCGTCAACCGGCGCTTCACCCGGGTGGGCGAGGTCGACGGCGTGGCGATCATCGACGACTACGGCCACCACCCGGTGGAAATCGCCGCTGTGCTCAAGGCGGCACGGCAGGCGACCGAGGGCCGCGTCATCGCGGTGCACCAGCCGCACCGCTACTCGCGCCTGCATTCGCTCTTCGACGATTTCTGCGCCTGCTTCAACGAGGCCGACGTTGTCGCCATCGCCGAGGTCTACGCGGCGGGCGAGGAGCCCATCGAGGGCGCCACCCGCGACGATCTCGTCGCCGGGCTGATCCGCCACGGGCACCGCCATGCCCGCGCGATCCTCAACGAGGACGACCTCGAGCGGCTGGTGCGCGAACAGGCGCGGCCGGGCGACATGGTGGTCTGCCTTGGCGCAGGTACGATCTCGAGCTGGGCCAACAACCTGCCCGCACGCCTGAAGGGCTGAGCTGGGATCCCAAGAATTTTCGTACGAAAATTCTTGGGCGCCCCGCACCAATTGCCACCGCCGGAAAACACGGATTGGCTTCTGTGGGCTGCGCGCCGAGTGACCCGCGCTTTGGCCTTGAGGGCTGCGCGGCGGGCGCAAGAATTTTCGTACGAAAATTCTTGCGTGACCCCGACCGGACTGACAGCGCGGCCACGGTCCCGTGGATCCGCGCGGCGCAGGGCTTGCGCGGCGTGATGCCGCCGGGCAGGCTGCGACAGCGCCGGACCGAGGGCGTTCGAGGAACCGACATGACAGTATCGCTGTTTCTGGCCTGTCTCTGGGTCATCGTCGCGAATGTTCTCGCGATGCTGCCCTCGCGGGACAACCACTGGACCCGTGCCTACGTCCTGATGGGGCTCGGCCTGCCGCTTCTCGGCTTCGTCGCCTGGGAAAACGGCCCCTGGGTGGCGCTTGCGATGCTCGTCGCGGGCATGAGCCTCCTGCGCTGGCCGCTGCGCTACCTGCTCCGCTGGCTGCGCGGCAAGTCACGCAGGCAGGGGTGAGCCGCGCGACGCCGGGGGCTTTACCGTCGCCCGGAGAGAGGGCACAAGGTTCGCCATGACCGACACGCTTCCCGATGTGCGGGGCCGGCTGACGCCGGATCGCCCGCTTTCCGACCTCACCTGGCTGCGCGTTGGCGGGCCGGCGGATCTCTTCTTTCAGCCTGCGGATCTCGAGGATCTCCAGGATTTCATGCGGGCGCTGCCTGCCGATGTTCCCGTCTTCCCGATGGGTGTGGGCTCCAACCTCATCGTGCGTGACGGCGGTATCCGCGCCGCGGTGATCCGGCTGGGGCGCGGCTTCAACGGCATCGAGATCGATGGCACGCGTGTCGTGGCAGGCGCGGCGGCGCTCGATGCGCATGTCGCGAAGCGCGCGGCGGCGGCCGGCGTCGACCTGACCTTCCTGCGCACGATCCCCGGCAGCATCGGCGGCGCGGTGCGGATGAACGCGGGATGCTACGGCACCTACGTGGCCGACCATCTCGTCGAGGTCCGCGCGGTCACCCGTGATGGCCGTGTCGAGACGCTGTCGAAGGACGACCTGCAGCTCGCCTATCGCCAGAGCACGCTGCCCGAGGGCTGGGTGCTGACCGAGGCAGTGTTCGAGGCGCCCGAGGGCGACCCCGACGCGCTGGCCGAGCGGATGGCGACTCAGCTCGCGAAACGCGACGAGAGCCAGCCCACCAAGGAGCGCACCGCAGGCTCGACCTTCCGCAACCCGGCGGGATTCAGCTCGACCGGGCGCGCCGATGACACCCACGATCTGAAGGCGTGGAAGGTCATCGACGAGGCCGGGATGCGCGGCGCAACCCTGGGTGGAGCGCAGATGAGCCCGAAACATTCCAATTTCCTGGTGAACGCCGGCGGCGCAACGGCGGCCGATCTGGAAGGATTGGGCGAGGAAGTTCGAAAAAAGGTTTTCCAACACAGCGGAATAGAGCTACATTGGGAAATACGGCGCGTCGGGGATCCGGCAGCCGGCTAAGGTCGCCCAGAGCGGCCTTCGGTGCAGGGCGAAAACGTCCGCGCTTCCCGATTCGGCCCCATGGGATCCGGCTCGGGCACTCACGATAAGGGGGATCACCCCCAAAGGCAGACAAGGGGGCGCAAAGCCCCGATTTCGAGGCGGTTTTCGGGATGTCGAGCAGGGCAACCCCGAAAGTGGCGGTATTGTTGGGTGGCCCTTCCGCGGAGCGGGAGGTGTCTCTCAGTTCCGGGCAGGAATGTGCCGCCGCTTTGAGGGCAGAAGGTTTCAATGTCACCGAGGTCGATGCCGGCCCCGATCTCGCGCAGCGTCTGACCGCGCTCGCGCCGGATGTCGTGTTCAACGCTCTTCACGGGCGCTGGGGCGAGGACGGCTGCGTTCAGGGTCTGCTCGAGTGGCTGGGCCTGCCCTACACCCACTCCGGGGTGCTGGCCTCGGCGCTGGCGATGGACAAGGAACGCTCCAAGCAGGTCTACCGCGCCGCCGGGTTGCCGGTGGTCGAAAGTGTGCTCGCCACGAAGGCCGAGATCATGGCCGCGCACGTGATGGCGCCGCCCTACGTCGTGAAACCCTACAACGAAGGGTCCTCGGTCGGGGTCTACATCGTGCACGAGGGCTCGAACGCGCCGCCGGTGCTGTCGGACGACATGCCCGAGACGCTGATGGTCGAGACCTTCGCGCCGGGGCGCGAGCTGACGACCACGGTGATGGAGGGGCGGGCGCTCACGGTGACCGACATCATCACCGAGGGCTGGTACGACTACGACGCCAAGTATACCGAGGGCGGCTCGCGTCACGAACTGCCGGCACAGGTGCCGCAGGAGATCTTCGACGCCTGCCTCGACTACGCGCTTCGGGCGCATGAGGCGCTTGGGTGCCGCGGCGTGTCGCGGACCGATTTCCGCTGGGACGAGAGCCGGGGGCTCGACGGGCTGATCCTGCTCGAGACCAACACCCAGCCGGGCATGACGCCCACCTCGCTGGTGCCCGAGCAGGCGCAGACGCTGGGGATTTCCTTCGGGGCGCTGTGCCGCTGGATGGTGGAGGACGCTTCGTGCAATCGCTGACAGACGACGAGACCCCGCAGATCAATCGCCCCGATCCCGCGCCCTCGCGCCTGAAGTACCGCATCGAGCGCCTGATGCTCACCCCGCTGTTCCGGCTGGCCCTGCGCGTCGGGCTTCCGGCGCTCGTCGCCTTCGGCGCGACAAGCTGGTATTTCTCCTACGAAGACAACCGCACGGCCGTGGTCGATGGCATCGCCGAGATCCGGCGCAAGATCGAGACCCGGCCCGAGTTCATGGTCAACAGCATGGCCATCAACGGCGCCAGCGGCGGCATCACGGAAGACATCCGCGAGATCCTGCCGCTGGAGTTCCCGATCAGTTCCTTCGACCTCGAGCTCGACCAGATGCGCGAGATCATCAACGGGCTCGACGCGGTCCGCACCGCCGAGCTGCGCATCCGGCAGGGCGGGGTGCTGCAGATCGACGTGACCGAACGGGTGCCGGTGGCGCTCTGGCGGCGCGGTGGCAGCCTCGAGCTGCTCGACCGCAAGGGCGTGCACGTCGGGCCGGTTGCGGCCCGCGCGGACCGGCCGGACCTGCCGGTGATCGCCGGTGACGGCGCCGACGCCCATGTGCCCGAGGCGGTGGCCCTCATCCGGGCGGCCGCTCCGCTGGCCTCGCGCCTGCGCGGGCTCGAGCGGATGGGTGAACGGCGCTGGGACGTGGTCCTCGACCGCAACCAGCGGATCATGCTGCCCGAGAAGGGCGCGGTTCACGCGCTCGAGCGCGCCATCGCCCTGGACCAGGCGGTGGACATGCTCGGGCGCGACATCGCCGCGGTGGACCTGCGTCTGCCCCGGCGCCCGACGATGCGGCTGAACGCCGGCGCCGTCGAGGAATACACGCGGATCAAGGCCATGGAGACCGGAGAATACCAAGAATGATCGAGCTCTATGAATCCCAGCGCGCGATGCGCAACATGCGCAAGGCCGCAATGCAACGCGGTGTCGTGGCCGTCCTCGACATCGGCAGTTCCAAGATTGCCTGCCTCGTCCTTCGTTTCGACGGCACCGAGCCAATCACGGACGACGGCATCGGCTCGCTCGCCGGGCAGTCCGGGTTCCGGGTGATCGGCGCCGCGACCACCCGGTCGCGCGGCATCAAGTTCGGCGAGATCGCCGCGATGACCGAGACCGAGCGCGCGATCCGCACCGCCGTCCAGGCAGCACAGAAAATGGCCAACATCCGCGTCGACCACGTGATCGTCAGCTTTTCCGGCGCCGAGCCGCGCAGCTACGGGCTGGCCGGCCAGGTCGAGGTCGAAAGCACCATGGTCAGCGAGCAGGACGTGGCCCGCGTGCTGTCGGCCTGCGACGTGCCCGACTTCGGCTCGAACCGCGAGGTGCTGCACGCGCAGCCGGTCAACTTCGCGCTCGATCACCGCTCGGGCCTGAGCGATCCGCGCGGCCAGATCGGCCAGGAGCTTGCCACCGACATGCACATGCTGACGGTAAACGCGCAGGCGATCCAGAACATCGCGCACTGCATGAAGCGCTGCGACCTCGAGCTGGCGGGCCTTGCCTCGTCGGCCTATGCCAGCGGCATCTCGGCGCTGGTCGAGGACGAGCAGGAGCTGGGCGCGGCCTGCATCGACATGGGCGGCGGCACCACCGGCGTGTCGATCTTCATGAAGAAGCACATGATCTACGCCGATGCGGTCCAGATGGGCGGCAACCACGTGACCGGCGACATCTCGATGGGGCTGCAGATCCCGATGGCGATGGCCGAGCGGATCAAGACCTTCTACGGCGGAGTCGTCGCCACCGGCATGGACGACCGCGAGATGATCGAGATTTCCGGCGACACCGGCGACTGGCACCACGACCGGCGGCAGGTGAGCCGCGCCGAGCTCATCGGCATCATGCGCCCCCGCGTCGAGGAGATCCTCGAGGAGGTGCGCGGCTGTCTCGACGCGGCGGGCTTCGAGCACATGCCTTCGCAGCAGATCGTGCTGACCGGCGCCGCGAGCCAGATTCCCGGCCTAGACGGGCTGGCGAGCCGCATCCTCGGCAGCCAGGTCCGGTTGGGCCGCCCGATGCGGGTGCACGGCCTGCCGCAAGCGGCAACGGGTCCGGGCTTTGCGAGTGCCGTCGGCACCTGCCTGTTCGCCGCCCATCCGCAGGACGAATGGTGGGATTTCGAGATTCCCGTCGACAAGTATCCGTCCCGGTCGTTCAAGCGCGCGGTGAAGTGGTTCCGCGACAACTGGTAAACGGCTGCGCGCCGCGCCCGAACGGGCGTGGCTTTTTCGCCGCAAGCGACCGGCAGGGCGTGGAAAATTTCCGCCGATCGCATTTTTTCCGGGTGACGGAGCAGGTCGCCTCTGGTATCAGGAAGTCGGACTCGCGCGTCAGACGCGGGCCGGGGATGTCGGGCAGACTTCCCAGCATGAGAAACCTGAACACGCCCTTCGCGATGGCCTTACGGGCTTGTCGCTCTGGGTGGTTTTGCGTCGTCTCCTGCGCAGACCGCAAAATCTGGTGGGTCTCGGCGAAATCCCGCGCGTAGACACGGAAATCGGGCCAGATTTCGTGGTGGTTTGGCGTTTTCTACGTGACCCGACTCTAGGATTTCGGTAAGAATTGTCCCTAAAGGCGCAGGACAGGCGTGTAACAAGTCATAACAGACAGGCGGACAAGCACATGACACTCAACCTCTCGATGCCCGGCCAGGACGAAGAGCTGAAGCCGCGTATAACGGTCTTCGGCGTGGGTGGGGCTGGCGGCAACGCCGTCAACAACATGATCGTCCAGCAGCTCGAGGGCGTGGACTTCGTCACCGCGAACACCGACGCACAGGCGCTTCAGCAGAGCATGGCCGTCAGCAAGGTCCAGCTCGGCGTGAAGGTCACCGAGGGTCTCGGCGCCGGCGCGCGTGCCTCGGTCGGCGCAGCCGCTGCCGAAGAGAGCATCGAGCAGATCGTCGATCACCTCGCGGGCGCGCACATGTGCTTCATCACCGCCGGCATGGGCGGCGGCACCGGCACCGGCGCGGCCCCGATCATCGCGCAGGCCGCGCGTGAGCTCGGCGTGCTGACCGTCGGCGTCGTGACCAAGCCGTTCCAGTTCGAGGGCGCCAAGCGGATGCGCCAGGCCGAGGACGGCGTCGAGGCGCTGCAGAAGGTCGTCGACACGCTCATCATCATTCCGAACCAGAACCTGTTCCGGCTCGCCAACGAGAAGACCACCTTCACCGAGGCGTTCTCGCTTGCCGACAACGTGCTCTACCAGGGCGTGAAGGGCATTTCGGACCTGATGGTCCGTCCGGGCCTCATCAACCTCGACTTCGCCGACGTTCGCTCGGTGATGGACGAGATGGGCAAGGCGATGATGGGCACCGGCGAGGCCGAGGGCGAAGAGCGCGCGATCCAGGCCGCCGAGAAGGCCATAGCGAACCCGCTGCTCGACGAGATCTCGCTCAAGGGTGCGAAGGGCGTGCTGATCAACATCACCGGCGGTCACGACCTTACCCTGTTCGAACTCGACGAAGCGGCGAACCGCATCCGCGAGGAAGTCGACGCCGACGCCAACATCATCGTGGGCTCGACGCTCGACGACACGATGGAAGGCTTCATGCGCGTGTCGGTCGTTGCCACCGGCATCGACGCCTCGGCCGTGCACCAGGACATTCCCGTCCCGCGCCGCAAGCTCTCCGAGCCGCTGAAGCCGGGCGCTGTCGAGGACGAGGCCCCCGTCGCGGCCGAGCCCGCGCCGCAGCCGCGCCAGCAGCCCGCAGCCCAGGTGGCCGAGCCCGAGTACGAAGAGGACGAGCCGTCGATCTTCGAGACCATGCCCGCCCAGCGTGGGGGGGCCGAAGAGCGCATGGAGCCGACCTTCGAGGAGCAGCAGCCCGCGGCCGCGCAATCCGCCGACGATCTGCCGCCGCCGGCCTACCGTCCGCAGGTCGCGCAGTTCCAGCCGCAGCCCGATGCGCTCGAAGCCGAGCCCGACACCTTCGTCGCGCCCAAGGCGCCGCAGCCGGGCACGCTGTCGCCGGACGCGATGGCCCGCCTTCAGGCCGCCGGTGCCGGTCGTGGCCGCCAGCAGCCGCAGCCGCAGCCGCAACCCGCGCGCCAGCAGCCGCAGCAGCCCGCCGCGCAGGCCCGTGGCATGGCCGAGGGCGAGCGTCCGCGCTTCGGGATCAACTCGCTGATCAACCGCATGACCGGCCACGGCCAGGAAGCACCGGCCCAGCAGCAGCCCCAGCGCCGCCAGCAGCCGCCGATGCAGGCCCACCAGCCGGCCCCCGTCGCGGACGAGCAGGAAGAGCAGGATCAGGATCGGATCGAGATCCCGGCCTTCCTCCGCCGCCAGGCCAACTGACAAATTCCGCTTTCGAGCGTCAGAACGCCCCCTCATCGAGGGGGCGTTTTTCGTTTCAGGATCAACGTGTTGTCAGGCCTTCCAGCGGGGTGGGCGGTGATCTGCGCATTCGGCTTCGGTGATGTTTCAAGCGGTTACAATCTTTGATTTGAGATGACGGGGGCGTCTGAGTATCTCCACCCTCGAAGGAGCCTCCCACGACACGAGGGGCACCGAAGACCCGAGGTGATAGACGTGCAGACGACTCTCAGATCCGCAGTAAGCTTTCAGGGCGTTGGCCTGCATTCCGGCAAGCCGGCGCGCATGACCGTGCGCCCGGCAGGCGCCGAGCACGGCATCTGGTTCAAGCGCACCGACATCCTGCTGGGCGACGCGCTCGTCCCGGCCCGCTGGGACGCGGTCGAGGTCACGCCGCTCTGCACCCGCATCGTCAACGGCGCCGGCGTCACCGTCTCGACCATCGAGCACATCATGGCGGCGCTCGCCGGCTGCGGCGTGCACAACGCGCTTGTCGAGATCGACGGCCCCGAGGTTCCGATCCTCGACGGCTCCGCCGCGCCCTTCGTGCGGGGCATCCTGTCCCGCGGGGTCCGCGCGCTGCACGCGTCGGTCGTCGCGATCGAGGTGCTGCTGCCGGTCTCCGTCCATACCGCCAAGGGCTGGGCCAGCCTGTCGCCCGCGCGTCCGGGGCAGGGGCTCACGATGGATTTCCACATCGCTTTCGACGACGCCGCCATCGGCACGCAGGACAAGAGCCTGGACCTTGCCAACGGCAGCTTCGTCCGTGAGCTTTGCGACAGCCGCACCTTCTGCCGTCAGGCAGATGTCGAGATGATGCAGGCCAACGGCCTCGCGCTCGGCGGCACCTACGAGAACGCGGTCGTGGTCGACGGTGACGACGTGCTGTCGCCCGGCGGTCTGCGTCACGACGACGAGGCGGTGCGCCACAAGATGCTCGACGCGCTTGGTGACCTGTTCACCGCCGGTGCGCCGATCATCGGCCACTACGAGGGGCACAAGGCCGGTCACGCGATCACCAACATGCTCCTGCGCGAGCTCTTCGCGAACCCCGACGCCTACCGCGTCGTGCTCTGCGACGACGAGACGGCGGCGCGTCTGCCGGGTGTCGGCGTGGTCCGCGACGAGATCCCCGCCGTCGCCTGAGCGGAGGCCGGCCGCAAAACGCCGTTAAGGCGTTTTGCACCGCAATTTTCTGTGCTAGGACACGGCGCAGGGGCCGGCCAGCGGCCCGGTCCAAGGGATAGAGGTTGTCGGGCATGGCAGGCGGCAGAGCGCGGAAGATCCTGATCGGAACGGCTTTTTCGGCCATGGTTCTGGGCGGATGCACGCCGCAGGAACGTCCCGGATACGCCCGCGGAGACATTCCCCTCGAAACCTTCACCGCCGAGCAGATTTTCGAGCGCGGCGAGTTCGAACTCGACCAGAACGACGGCGAGCAGGCGGCCTACTACTTCTCCGAGGTCGAACGGCTTTACCCCTATTCCGAGTGGTCCAAGCGCGGCCTTATCATGCAGGCCTATGCCTACCACCTGGAAAAGGACTACGAGAACAGCCGCTCCGCTGCACAGCGCTACATCGACTTCTACCCGACCGACGAGGATGCCGCCTATGCGCAGTATCTCCTCGCGCTCAGCTACTACGACCAGATCGAGGACGTGGGCCGCGACCAGGGGCTGACCTTCCAGGCGTTGCAGGCGCTGCGCACGGTGATCGAGCGCTACCCCGACAGCGAATACGCGCGGTCGTCGATCCTGAAGTTCGACCTGGCCTTCGACCACCTCGCGGCGAAGGAGATGGAGATCGGGCGTTACTACCTGAAGCGTCAGAACTACGGCGCGGCGATCAGCCGGTTCCGCACCGTGGTCGAGGATTTCCAGACCACGACCCACACCCCCGAGGCGCTGCACCGGCTCGTCGAATCCTACCTCTCGCTCGGCCTGACGCAGGAAGCGCAGACCGCCGGCGCGATCCTCGGCTACAACTACCAGGGCACCGAGTGGTACCAGGATTCCTACAAGCTGCTCACCGGCCGTGGCCTCGAACTCGAGGCGGCGGGAGACAACTGGTTGTCGTCAATCTACCGCCAGATGGTCAAGGGCCAGTGGCTTTGAGGAGGGGTGGGCCCACCGCCCACCCTGCGGACCATGCTGCGAGCGCTTGAAATTCGTGACATGCTGATCATCGACCGGCTGGACCTCGCGTTCCAGCCCGGTCTCAACGTGCTTACCGGCGAGACCGGGGCCGGCAAGTCGATCCTGCTGGATTCGCTGGGCTTCGTGCTGGGCTGGCGCGGTCGTGCCGAGCTGGTGCGCAGCGGCGCCAAGCAGGGCGAGGTCACGGCGGTCTTCGAACTGGCTCCGGGTCACGCGGCGCGCGACGTTCTCGACGAGGCCGGTCTGCCGGTCTCTGACGAGTTGATCCTGCGCCGGGTGAACACCGCCGACGGTCGCAAGACCGGCTGGGTGAACGACCGGCGCGCCAGCGGCGAGGTGCTGCGGCGGCTCTCGGACGTGCTGGTCGAGCTGCACGGGCAGCACGACGACCGGGGCCTGCTGAACCCCTCGGGGCACCGCGCGATCCTCGACACCTACGCTGGCGTCGGCGCCGAGCTCGCTGCCACCCGGGCCGCCTGGACGGCACGTCGCGAGGCCCGCAAGCGGCTCGCCGCCGCCGAGGCGGCGCTGGCGGCGGTGCGCGAGGAAGAGGATTTTCTGCGCCACGCGGTCGACGAGCTGGAAAAGCTCGGCGCCGAGCCGGGCGAGGAGGCCGATCTCGACCTGAAGCGCCGCACGATGCAGGGCGCCGAGCGCATCCGCGAGGACATCGCCCGCGCCTCCGAGGCGCTGGGATACGACGGCGCCGAGGGCGCCATGGCCAACGCGCTGCGCTGGCTCGACGGAGCCGCCGACAAGGCCGAGGGCCGGCTCGAGCCCGCCATCGCCGCGCTGACCCGCGCCATGGCCGAGCTCGACGAGGCGGGCCGCGAGGTGGCCGATTGCCTCGACGCGCTCGAGTTCAACCCGCACGAGCTGGAAGAGACCGAGGAACGGCTCTTCGCCATCCGGGGTCTGGCGCGCAAGCACAACGTCGCCCCCGATGCGCTGCCCGAGCTGACCGAGACGCTGTCGGGCCGGCTGGCCGCGCTCGATCGCGGGGCCGAGGATATTGCCGATCTCACGCGTGAGGTGAAGGACGCCGACTCCGCCTATGACGGGGCCGCTTCGGCGCTGACCGAGGCGCGCGCGGCGGCGGCGGGGCGCCTCGACGCTGCGATGGCCGCCGAGCTTGCGCCGCTCAAGATGGAACGCGCGGTCTTCCGCACGGTGATCTCCGAGGGCGAGCCCGGCCCCGACGGACGCGACGCGGTGGCCTTTACCGTCGCCACCAACCCCGGCGCACCGGCGGGGCCGCTGAACAAGATCGCCTCTGGAGGCGAGCTGTCGCGCTTCCTGCTGGCGCTGAAGGTCTGCCTGTCCGAAGAGCGCAACCGCGGCGTCACGATGATCTTCGACGAGATCGACCGGGGCGTGGGCGGCGCCACCGCCGACGCCGTGGGGCGCCGGCTGAAGGCACTGGCGGACGGCGGGCAGGTGCTTGTCGTGACCCATTCGCCGCAGGTCGCGGCGCTCGGGGCGCATCACTGGCGGGTGCAGAAGCGGGTCGTCGAGGAGATGACCCTGTCGACCGTCACCGCGCTTGGCGCTGACGACCGCGAGGACGAACTCGCACGGATGCTCGCGGGGGACACGGTCACCCCCGAGGCCCGCGCCGCTGCCCGCGCGCTGCTCGCGGGGTAGGGCGGGCCGACCGGGGCTGCCATTCTTCAGACGTGTTCCCCGGACGATACCGACGCCCGCGCGCCATGAGGCCGCAGGCGCCCGTCCGGTCCTATTTCGGTGCCATCCGCAGCGCGCCGTCGAGCCGGATCACCTCGCCGTTCAGCATCGTGTTGCCGATGATGTGCTGCACCATGGCCGCGTATTCCTCGGGGCGTCCCAACCGGGGCGGGAAGGGGACCGACGCACCGAGGCTGTCCTGCACCTCCTGCGGCAGGCCGGCCATCATCGGGGTGCCGAAGATGCCCGGCGCGATCGTGACCACGCGGATGCCGTGCCGCGCCAGCTCCCGTGCCGCCGGCAGCGTCAGCGCCGCGACGCCGCCCTTGGAGGCCGCGTAGGCCGCCTGTCCGATCTGGCCGTCGAAGGCGGCGATCGAGGCGGTGTTGACGATCACGCCGCGCGCGCCTTCGGGGTCGGGATCCTGCTTCGAGATCGCCTCGGCTGCCAGCCGCAGCATGTTGAAGGTGCCCACGAGGTTGATGTTGATCGCCCGCGCGAAGCTCTCGAGCCGGTGCGGCCCCTCGCGGCCAAGGATCTTCTCGCCCGGCGCGATGCCGGCGCAGTTGACCAGCCCGTCGAGCCTGCCGAACCTTTCGAGCGCGGCGGCGACGGCGGCCTGTCCGTCGGCTTCGTTCGTCACGTCGGTTTTCACGAAAAGCGCCGCCTCTCCGATCTCGGCGGCCTTGGCCGACCCCGCGTCCTCGTTCACGTCGAGCAGCACCGGGTAGCCGCCCGCTGCCGCCAGCATGTCGGCAACCGCCGCGCCAAGCCCCGAGCCGCCGCCGGTGACCAGAAAGACCCGATCCGTGATCTGCATGATGCCTCCTCCCTTGGTATCGGCGGCCAGCGTAGCGATGGGCGCGCGGGGGGCAAGGGGGCGGGACAGTCGGCGACCCCGCGTCACGACGTTTCACTTTCGCGGAAATTTCGAGCGGTTTGCCGCAGCACGCGCGCATTTCGGCCGCTTCCCGACGGCGACGGGGCCGCGCCCGCAGGCCCGTCGCGCCCGGGCCGTTGACATCGTGCCCACCGCGCGCCCGGATTGTCGTGAAAGTCGCGTCCGAACGGCCCGCGCGCACCGCGCGTCGCCGCCGGATGCCCTGACGACCGGGAGACCGACATGAGCGTGATCGACTACTACTTCGCCCCGATTTCCGGATACGCCTACCTTGGCCACCAGGCGCTCATGGACCTTGCCCGCGAGGCCGGGGCGCAGGTGAGCTTCCGGCCCGTGGACATGGGGCGCGTGCAGAAGGAGGCGGGCCTGCGCCGGCCGTTCGACGAGACCAGCACCTCCGAGGACCGTATCGCCGACCGTGCCGCCTGGGCGCAGCGGCGCGGCCTGCGGATCTCGCCGGTGCCGATGCATCACCCCGCCGACCCCCGGCTGTCCTGCCGGGTGATCCTTGCTGCCGGGCAGCTCGGGCTCGACCAGGGCGAGGTGACGGCGGCGATCCTGCGCGGGGTCTGGGCCGAGGGGCGTAACGTCGCCGATCCCGGCGATCTTTGCGAGGCGCTCAACCAGATCGACATGCCCGCGCTCGAGATCCTGCGTCGGGCCGAGACCGAGGCGATGCGCGACGCCGCCGACGATCTCAACCGCGACGCCATCGAGAAGCGCATCCTGCATTCACCGACCTACGTGGTCGGCGGTACCCGCATCGACGGGCAGGAACACATCGACCGCCTGCGCGACGTGCTCGGCCGCGCCGCCGCCTGAAGTCTTTCCCACCAACGCAGCTGCCCGTGCCCCGTGCGCGGGCAGCCCGTCGCCATGCATGCCCCGTTTCCCCCGAGACGGGGATTTTGCGTTGCAGGTCCGGCCCTGCGGCTTAGGTTTGTCACAAGACAGGTGCGGCCCACCCGATCCCCGGGGGCTTCGCGACGCCCAGAGCGCGCGTGTGCGCGCTTGCCGGACCCGGCGCGATGGCCGGTGCCCCGGCCGCCCGCAGAAAAGAAACGAGACAGGACCGAGACGACATGACAGAGAGCCCCGCAATCGCCAGCGACGAAGCCGCCGCCCACGCACGCTCCGAGTGGTGCCAGGAGGTGCTGAACACCGCCCCCGACCGGTTCGCGGCCGGGCGCCAGATCGCGCGACGGCTGGGGGCCATCGTCGAGGGAGACCGGGTCGAATTCGGCTTCTGGACGCCCGAGCTGCAGGACTGGCGCATCGCCGACGGTGACGTCTTCCTCGAGATCCTGCGGCCCCGGGGCGAGATCGACCTGACCGCCAGCCAGGCCGACGTCACCTTCGACCGGACACTGCTGCCGGTCTGCCGTACCGAGGGCTTCACCTTCGCCGCCGCCACCGGCCTGCGCGCCGGCAACCGTGACGAGATCGGCGATTTCTACGCTCTGGTCTGGCGCGACCAGGAGGGGGCGCTGCACCGCATTCTCGATCCGCTCGCCTCGTCGCTGCCCTACGGTGCCTTCGCGCCGGCCGAGATCTACGACCTGAACGCGATGCAGGCGCGGCGGCAGGACAAGGGCTACTTCGCGCAGGTGAAGGGCGACAAGCCGCACAAGTTCCCGCCGCCGACCTCGATCCTGCAGGTGCATGTGCCCACCGCCACGCCGGGTGGCACGCTGGCCTCGCTCACCCGGCAGTTCGAACGCCTCGCGGCGCGGGTCGGCGCCGGGCTGACGCTCGAGCCCGACGAGGAGCTCTTCGCGGGCTACGACGCGGTGCAGCTGCTTCCGGTCGAGCCCACCACCGTCTACGAGGCCGGCCCGGATTTCTGGACCGACACCGAAAGCGACGACGAGGAGGTGACCGCGCACCTGCTGCGCCCGGACACCACGAACTGGGGCTACGATATCGTCATCTCCGGCATGGCCACGGTGAACCCGGTGCTGCTGGAAACGGCGCGGCCCGACGAGCTCGTCGACCTTGCCGCGGTGCTGCACAACTTCCCGCGCTACCCGAAGATGCTGGTGCTCGACGTGGTCTTCGGCCACTCGGACAACCAGGGGCTCAACGCGCTCAACAGTCATTTCTTCGCCGGGCCGAACATGTACGGCCAGAATCTCGACTACCATAACCCCTTCGTGCGGGCGATCCTGCTGGAGTTGCAGCGCCGCAAGGTCGACTTCGGTGCCGACGGCGTGCGGGTCGACGGCGCGCAGGACTTCAAGTGGTGGGATTCCTCGACGCAGGAGATGCGTCACGACGATGAATACCTGCGCGAGATGTCGGGCGTCGTGCAGAACGTCGCGGGCGTCGACTACTGGCCGTGGTTCGTCTTCGAGGACGGCCGCCCCTGGCCGCAGGAGGACTGGGAGCTCAGCTCGGACTACCGCGCGGTGATCGAGGACCAGAAGGATCTCGATCCGGATCTGTTCCAGTGGGGCCCGCTGACCTTTGCCCACAACACGCCGTTCATCTACACCTTCTGGCTGTCGAAATACTGGCGCCTGCAGGAGATCCTCAAGCGAGGCTCGAACTGGATTTCCGGCACCGCCAACCATGACACGCTGCGCCGGGGCACGCAGGTGAACCCCAAGCTCAACATCAACACCCGGCTCGGCGACACCAAGAACGAGATCCTCGACAAGGCCTATGACAACCCGGCCGTGTCGATCCTCACCTACGCGGCGCTGCCGGGCGTGCCCATGGATTTCCTCAATGCCACGGCGCGCGCCAGCTGGGGCTTCATCCGCAACCAGGACGACAAGTACGGCGTCAAGGTCGTGGCGGAAGAGGCGATTTCGCTCAAGTGGCAGGTCGACGCCTACAGCTACTCGGTGCCCGGCGCCTTCCGCTGGTTGAAGGAAATGGGATTCGAGACCCGCGAGGATCTCGCCCGCTTCCTCGAGTTCCTGCCGGCGCTGGTCGAGGTGACGGAATACGACCTCAACACCATCGCGACACTGCTGAACGCGGTCGAGCCGCCGCTGGCCGGGCCGCGCCCGTTCACCGTGGGCACGCTCAAGCAGATCGCGCGGGCGTGGATGGACGACATGCACGAATACTGCAACGTCTCGCATTCCACCTCGCGGCTCGACCCGGTGCAGACCAACGCTATGCGGCGGCTGCGGATGTTCCGGCTCAACAACCCGTGGCTGCGCGACAACTTCCGCGACGACGACCACTTCCGCTACCTCGAGCCGATCGAGGGGCGCACCGTGTTCGTCGCGCTGCGCAACGCGCCGCAGGGGGGCGAGGTGTTCACCGTCTGCCACATGGAGGGCTGCGAGACCGAGGACATCGACCCGCTCGACCTGCTGCCCGACAGCGTGAGCCGCAACGACTGGCACCTCACCATCCGGGGGCCGGGCATCGGTTCGGACTACACCGGCGGGCCGGTCGTTCTGCGCGACTCGATGGGGCTGGTGTTCACCCGCGGGCTCGACATCACGCATCTCGCCGGCGAGCCGCACTAGGGCCTCGGGGCCTGCGCGCCCGACAAGCGGGCAGGGCGACGGTTTCGACCGCCGGCCTGTCGTGCGCGCGATTGACCGGTGCGCGCCGCCGTGCGCCACTGGCGGCATGGATGAGCTTACGCCAGACGGGCAGGGCACAGCGCTGCCCTATCGCCTCGGCCCCGCGCGGCCGGCGCTGGGGCTTGTCGTCCTGCAATCGGACGAGACGGTCGAGGCCGACATGCGCCGGCTTCTGCCGCAGCGCGCCAACCTGATGGTCAGCCGGGTGCCCTCGGGAGCCGAGGTCACGCCCGAGACGCTGACGGCGATGGAGGCGCACCTCGGGCAGGCGGCGGCTCTCTTTCCACCTTGGGCGCGCTTTCAGGCCATCGGCTACGCCTGCACCTCGGGCACCGCCCAGATCGGGGTGCCGCACGTTGCCGCGCAGATCAGCGCGGTGGTCCGGACCGAGGCCGTGACCGAGCCCGTGTCGGCGCTGATCGCCGCCTGCCGGGCACTTGGGGTGACCCGGCTCGGGCTGATCTCTCCCTATGTCGCGCCGGTTTCGGCCCGCCTGCGCGCGGTGCTGGCCGAGGCGAGGATCGAGACCCCGGCCTTTGCCAGCTTCGAGGTCGCGGAAGAGGCGCGTGTCGCCCGCATCGGTCCCGGCAGCCTTCGCCGTGCCGCCCTGCGGGTGGCCGCCGAGGCGCCGGTCGAGGCCTTGTTCCTGTCCTGCACCAACCTGCGCACGCTGTCGGCCCTTCCGGCGCTGGAACGGGAGCTTGGCCTTCCGGTCCTGTCGAGCAACCAGGTGCTTGCCTGGCACATGATGCGGCTCGCGGGGCTGACGCCGCCCCGGCGGGCCCCGGGGTGGCTCTTCAAGAGCGGTTAGGCGCCAGGGTCAGACCCGCTCGATGGCCTCCGCCAGCCGGTCGCGGACCTGCCCGGCAAGGTTCGAAAGCTCCGGGTTGTCGATCGCGCTCATCGAGGCGACGGGATCGACGGCGCTGACCTCGACGCTTTCGGGCAGCTGGCGGACGATGACGTTGCAGGGCAGCATCGCGCCGACGCGCGGCTCGGTCTGGATGGCACCGAAGGCGAGCTTCGGGTTGCAGGCCCCGAGGATCGTGTAGCGGTCCATCTTCTCGCCCAGCTTCTCGTTCATCGTCTCGGCGACGTCGATCTCGGTCAGCACGCCGAAGCCGCTTTCCGACAGGGCGTCGCGGGTGCGCGCCTCGACGGTCTCGAAATCGGCGTCGGAGACGGTCTTGGTGATGGTGTAGCTCATGGCGGTTTCCTTTTCCCGGTTTGCATACATTCCAATATCAACACGTGACCTCCGGCCGCTGTTCCAAGACGGGCGATACCGTGCACATGGGGTGTGCGGGCAGCGGGGCTTTCGGTGGGCCGTTCCTCGCCTATGTTGCCCGGAAAGAAAGGGAGCAGGCTCCATGGAACTCGGACTTTACACATTCGGCGACGTCGGCACGAACCCGGTCACCGGCGAACGCGTCGACGCGCGGAAGCGGCTCAACGACCTGGTCGAGGAGATCCGCGTTGCCGACGAGGTCGGGCTCGACATCTTCGGTCTTGGCGAGCATCACCGGCCGAACTACGCCGTGTCCTCGCCGGCGACCGTGCTTGCCGCAGCCTCCAGCGTCACCAAGAACATCCGCCTGAGCTCGGCGGTGTCGGTGCTGAGCTCGGACGATCCGGTGCGGGTGTTCCAGCAGTTCGCCACGCTCGACAACCTCTCGGGCGGCCGCGCCGAGCTCATGGTCGGGCGGGGCAGCTTCATCGAGAGCTTCCCGCTTTTCGGCTACGATCTCGAGGATTACGGCGACCTGTTCGAGGAGAAGCTCGCCAAGCTGCTGGCCATCAACGAGCGCGAGAAACTGCGCTGGCCGGGCACGAAGCACACGCCGGCGGTCGAGGGGCTGGGGGTCTACCCGCGCCCGGTGAACGACGCGCTGCCGATCTGGATCGCCGCCGGGGGCACACCGCAAAGCATGGTGCGCGCGGGGGCGCTCGGCACGCCGCTGGCGCTTGCCATCATCGGCGGCGAGCCGCGCCGCTTCAAGCCGCTCGCCGACCTCTACCGCCGCGCCGCCGAGCAGGCCGGCAACAGCGACAAGGCGCGCGTGTCGCTCAACGTGCACGGCTTCGTGGGCGAGGACGGCAAGGCCGCCGCCGACCTGTTCTACCCGGCGCAGAAGGCGGTGATGGACCAGCTTGGCCGCGAGCGCGGCTGGCGGCCGCAGAGCCGCGCGCAATACGATGCCTCCTGCGGGCCCGAAGGCGCGATGTTCGTGGGCTCTCCGGCGCAGATCACCGACAAGATCCTCGGCCTGCGCGAGGATCTCGGCTTCGACCGCGTGACCATCCAGATGGCGATCGGCGTGATCGACCACGCCGAGATGCTGAAGGCCATCGAGGTGCTGGGCACGCAGGTCGCCCCGGAACTGCGCAAGGCCGGCTGATCCCGCGCGCCGCCCCGGGAAGGGGCGGCGCTTCGCTTCGCGGGCGCCAGCCTGCGGTGGCGTGCCGACCGGCCCCGCGGTCCGCACATGTCCTCTTGGGCAGCAGCGCACGGCGCAGACCTCTGCCATCGTTTTCCTTCCCCCGCATTGCGCGTGATCGTCGAAGGCGTCTGCCGCGGCTGGTAGACTCGTGGCAGGTCGGGACGGACGGAGGGGAGGACAGCATGAAGATCTCGTTTCACGGTGCCGCGCGGCAGGTCACGGGATCCTGTCACCTTGTCGAGGCGGCGGGGCGGCGCATTCTCGTGGATTGCGGCATGTTCCAGGGCTCGCACGAGCTGCACGAGGAGAACGCGGGCGATTTCGGCTTCGACCCGGCGACCATCGACATGCTGCTGCTGACCCACGCCCATCTCGATCATTGCGGGCGCATTCCGCTGCTGGTGAAGCGCGGCTTCTCGGGCGAGATCATCGCGACTTCGGCGACCCGTGACCTCGCGCGGCTGGTGATGATGGATTCGGCGCATCTGCACGAGGAAGAGGCCCGGCGTCATCACCGCCACGGCCGCCACGGCGGCGGCCACGAGGCGCTTTACGACACGGTCGACGCGATGGATGCGGTCGAGCTCTTCGGACGGACGGCAGAGTATGGCAAGCCGCTCGAGCTTTGCCCCGGCATCCGCGCGCGGTTCCACGAAGCGGGGCACATCCTCGGATCGGCCTCGATCCTGCTCGAACTGACCGAGCACGACCAGCACAGGCGCCTGCTGTTCTCGGGCGACCTCGGCCCGCCCAACCGGGCGCTGCTGAACGACGCGGATCCGCCGCGCGACGTGGACGTGGTGGTGATGGAGACCACCTATGGCGACCGCGATCACCGCTCCTTCGACGCCTCGGTGGCCGAGTTCCACGAAGCCCTGCGCGACGCGCACCGGCGCGGCGGCAACGTCATCATTCCCACCTTCGCGCTGGAACGGGCGCAGGAGCTGCTGTGGGTGCTGCGCGAGGGCATGGCAAGCGGCGCGTTGCCGCGCGGGGTCGACATCTACCTCGACTCGCCCATGGCGATCTCTGCCACGCGGATCTTCGGGCGCCATCCCGAGGCGCTGCGCCCGGAACTCGCGGCGATGATCCGCAAGGGCAATGACCCGTTCCGGCTGCCGGGGCTGCATTTCACCCGCGAGGCGCAGGATTCGATGAAGCTCAACCGAATCCGCTCGGGGGCGGTCATCATGGCGGGGTCCGGCATGTGCACCGGCGGACGGGTGCGGCACCACCTGCGCCGCGAACTCGGCCGGCCCGAGACCAGCGTGATCTTCGTGGGCTACGCCGCCGAGGGGACGCTGGCGCGCATCATCATCGACGGTGCGAGGCGCGTGAAGCTCTTCGGCGAAGAGATCCGGGTGAAGGCGCGCATCCACACCATCAACGGCTTCTCGGCCCACGCCGACCGCGACGACCTGCTGCGCTGGCACGCGCTGCTGGGGCGGCCCTCCGAGACCGTGCTGGTGCACGGCGAGGCCAAGGCGATGGACGCCTTCGCCGAGGCGCTGACGCCGGCACGGGTCACGCGGCCCGAGATGGGTGAGACGCTCGAGCTATAAGCCGTCGCGCCGCGATCAGGGGTCAGCGCACGCTGCGCATGGCGCTGTCGAGCAGGTGCTGCGTGTAGGGGTGATCGGCCTTGAGGCTGCGCATCTTCGCCACGTCCAGAAGCTCGACGATCTTGCCGTGCTGCATGACCGCGATGCGGTCGCACATGTGGCCGATGACGCCGAGATCGTGGCTCACCATCAGGTAGGTCAACCCGTGTTCGGTGCGCAGGTCCGACAGCAGGTTGAGGATCTCGGCCTGCACCGAGACGTCGAGCGCCGAGGTCGGCTCGTCGAGCAGGATCACCCGCGGCTCGGGCGCGAGCGCGCGGGCGATGGCGACGCGCTGGCGCTGGCCGCCCGACAGCTGGTGTGGGTAACGGAAGCGGAAGCCCTTGCCGAGGCCGACGTCCTCGAGCAGCTTGTCGATGCGGGCGTCGATGCCGGAAAAGCCGTGCAGCTTCAGCACCTCGCCCAGCACCCGGTCGACCGTGTGGCGCGGGTGCAGCGAGGCGTAGGGATCCTGGAAGACCATCTGCACGGTCTTGTAGAAGGCGGGCGTCCGGCGCCGCCCCAGCGGGGTTCCCATGACCGACATATGGCCGCTCCAGCCGGGCACCAGCCCGGCCATGGCGCGCAGCACGGTCGACTTGCCCGAGCCGGATTCGCCGACGAGGCCGAAGCTCTCGCCCTCGGCGACGGTGAAGCCTGCGCCCTTCACGGCGCGCACCTGCTCGGCGCCCTCGCCGAACCAGACGTCGAGGTCGCGGATCTCGATGGCGGTGGTCATGTGCGGGCGCTCACGGATGGGGCCTCGCGCCAGGCCGGGTCGCGCCGGAGCACGTCGAGCCGGGGGCGGGGGTGTTCGAGATCGGGCACCGCGTTCAGCAGGCCGATGGTGTAGGGGTGCTTCGCCTCGTGCAGGCGGCCGGCCTCGCAGACCTCGACGATGCGGCCGGCATACATGATGAGGATGCGGTCGCAGAAGCTGGAGACGAGGTTGAGGTCGTGGCTGATGAAGATCAGCCCCATGCCGCGCTCGGTCACCAGGCGGTCCATGATCTCGAGCACCGAGAGCTGCACCGAGACGTCGAGCGCCGAGGTCGGCTCGTCGGCGATGAGGATCTCGGGGTCGGGGATCAGCATCATCGCGATCATGATGCGCTGGCCCATGCCGCCCGAGACCTCGTGCGGGTAGAGCCCCATGACGCGCCCGGGGTCGCGGATCGCCACCGCCTCGAGCATCTCGACGGCGCGCTTCTTGGCGACTGCGCGCGAGGTCTTCTCGTGGGTGAGCAGCGCCTCGGTGATCTGCTGGCCAACGGTCATCACCGGGTTCAGCGAGAATTTCGGGTCCTGCATGATCATCGAGGCGTGGCGGCCGCGGATCCGCCGCATCTGTTTCTCGGAGGCGGTGAGCAGGTCGGTGCCGCCCATCTCCATGCGGTCGGCGGTGACGCGCCCGGGCCGGCGGATCAGCCGCAGCAGCGCCCGTCCGGTCATCGACTTGCCCGAGCCGCTCTCGCCGACGATGCCGAGCCGTTCACGGCCGAGCGAGAAGGAGATGCCACGCACCGCGTCGAAGGTGCCGGAGCGGGTGGGGAAGGTGACGGTGAGGTTCTCGACGTCGAGAAGGTTGGTCATGTGGCGCCTCGTGGCGGAAGGGGCTGGCGCGATCCGGCCTGCGGCCGGCCCGCGCGGGGGGCTCTGCCCCCCGTCGCCTGCGGCGACTCCCCCCGCGGTATTTGCAAAGAGAAGAAGACGGGGGCCGGGGTCACTTGCCGGCCTCCTTCGGGTCGAGCACGTCGCGCAGCCCGTCGCCGAGCAGGTTGAAGGCGAGCGAGATCGCGAAGATCGCGAGGCCCGGGATGGTGGCGACCCACCAGTGGTCGAGGATGTACTTGCGGCCCTCGGAGACCATGGCGCCCCATTCGGGGGAGGGCGGCTGCGCGCCGAGGCCGAGGAAGCCGAGGCCGGCGGCGGTCAGGATGATGCCCGCCATGTCGAGGGTGACGCGGATCACCAGGCTCGAGATGCACAGCGGCCAGACGTGGCGGGTGATGATCCTGAGCGGCCCGGCGCCCTGCAGCTTGATCGCGTGGATGAAGTCCGAGTTGCGGATGGTGAGCGTCTCGGCACGGGCGATGCGGGCGTAGGGCGGCCAGGCGGTGAGCGAGATCGCGAGCACCGCGTTCTCGATGCCGGCGCCGAGGGCGGCGACGAAGGCCAGCGCGAGGATCAGCCGGGGGAAGGCGAGGAAGATGTCGGTGAAGCGCATCAGCACCACGTCGACGATGCCGCCCATGTAGCCCGCGACGGTGCCGATCACGAGGCCGAGCAGCGGCGCCACCAGCGCCACCAGTGCCACGATGTAGAGCGAGATGCGGGCGCCGTAGACGATCCTCGACCAGATGTCCCGGCCGAGGCTGTCGGTGCCGAACATGTGGCCGTCGGTGCCGGGCGGCAGGAGCCGCGCGCCGAGGTCCTGCACGAAGGGGTCCTGCGTCGCCAGCAGCGGCGCACAGAGCGCCATCAGGATCAGCAGCACCAGCACCACGAGGCCGGCCATGGCGAGCGTGTTGCCGCGCAGCTTGAGCCAGCCGGAATACCACGACGCGGCGCGGGCCTGGCGGCGCGAGCCGGGCGCGTCGGTGAGCAGCCAGTCGCGCCAGCCGGGGCGCGGGGCGGGAGTGGGAAAGTCGCTCATTTGGCCCTCGGGTCGAAGAAGCGGTAGAGCAGGTCGGAGAAGATGTTCAGCGCGACGAAGATCGTACCGATCACCACGGTTCCGCCCAGCACGGAGTTCATGTCGTTGGCCAGCAGCGAGGTGGTGATGTACTGGCCGATGCCGGGCCATGCGAAGATGATCTCGGTCAGCACCGAGCCCTCGAGCAGGTTGGCGTAGGCCAGCGCGATCACGGTGATCAGCTGGATGCGGATGTTGCGGAAGGCGTGGCGCCAGACCACGTGCCATTCCGACACGCCCTTGACCCGTGCGGTGGTGACGTATTCCGAGCTCAGCTGTTCGAGCATGAAGCTGCGGGTCATCCGGCTGATGTAGGCGAGGCTGTAGTAGCCCAGCAGCGAGGCCGGCAGGATGATGTGGGAAAACGCGTCCCGAAACACGGTCCAGTCGCCGGCGAGCGCCGAGTCGACCAGCAGCAGCCCGGTGCGCGACGGCACCAGCCCCTGGTAGAAGACCCCGAGCCGGCCCGGGCCCGCGACCCAGCCAAGGATGCCGTAGAAGATCAGCAGGCCGACGAGGCCGAGCCAGAAGATCGGCATGGAGTAGCCCACGAGGCCGACCAGACGGGCCACCTGGTCGATCCAGCGGCCCCGATAGACGGCGGCGAGCACGCCGAGCGGCACGCCGAGGAACACCCCGAAGAAGGTGCCCAGCGTCGCCAGTTCGAGCGTGGCGGGGAAGACGCGGGCGATGTCCTCGGAGACCTGTTGACCGGTCCGGATCGAGGTGCCGAAATCGCCGTGCAGCACGTCGTTCACGTAGATGAAGAACTGCTGGATCAGCGGCTTGTCGAGACCGAGCTCGAGGAAGACCTCGTCGTACTGGGCCTGGGTCGCGCGCTCGCCGATGACGGCGAGCACCGGGTCGATGGGCATCACGCGCCCTATCATGAAGGTCACGAAGAGCAGGCCGAGCAGCGTCACCGCGACGGTGACCGCGGTGCCGGCGGTCTTCTTCAGCCAGCGGGGAACGGGCAGCTTCTGCCGCCCGTTCGAGGTGTGCATCGCCTGGGCCACGTTACTTCGTGATCACCCAGTAGGAGACTGCCGTGGTGGCGCCGCCGGCGACGAAGTTCTCGACGCTGGACCCCATGGCGTTCTGCTCGATCTTCTGGAACATCACGCCGAAGGGCGACACCTGCTGGTGCTCCTTCTGCAGCTCCCGGTACATCTCGGCACGGGCCTCGGTGTCGTTCTCGACCACGGCGGCAAGGGTTTCCTCGCTCATTTCCGGGATGTCCCAGGCGTTGCGCCAGGCGAGCAGCCCGGTGGCTCCGGCCTCGTCGCTGTTGTCGGGGTTGTAGGCGAAGGTGCCGGCGTTGGTGTTGGGGTCGGGGTAGTCCGGGCCCCAGGCACCGAGGTAGATGTCATGCTCGCGCGCGCGGTAGCGGTCGAGCGTCTGCGCGCCGGTGCCGACGATCAGCTCGACCTCGCAGCCGAGCTGGTTCCAGGTGTTCTGGAGCGACTGCGCGATGTCGAGACGTTCCTGCGCCTCGCGCACCGAGATCTCGATCGGGCCGCAGTCGGGGTACTCGGAATCGGCCAGCGCCGCCTTGGCCTTTTCCATGTCGTAGCCGAAGGGCTTGTCCTCGATCGCGCCGAGGAAGGTCAGCGGCAGGAAGGCCTGGTGCACGGTGTACTGGCCATTGAGGAAGCTGCCGGCCATGCCCTCGTAGTCGGCCGCCCACTTGAGCGCCTCGACGACCTTGGGATCGGCGAGCATCTCGTTCTTCTGGTTGGCCGAGAAATACATCAGCCGGCCGCGCAGCTCGTCGACCACCTTGAGATCGTCGTTCTCCTGCACCGCGGCCACGTCCTCGGGCGAGAGGTTGCGGGCGACGTCGATGTCGCCGCGCTCGAGCTGCAGGCGCTGGGTGGCGGATTCCTGGATGTGCTGGACGATCACCCGCTGCATCGCCGGCTCCTCGCCGCCGTAGTTGGGGTTGAGGTCCATCAGGACGCTCTCGTTCGGCTTCCAGTCCGACACCTTGTAGGGTCCCGAGCCGGCGGTGTTGGTGCGCAGCCAGGCGTTGCCCATGTCACCGTCTTCCTCGTGCTCCATGACGGTTTCCATGTCGACGATGCCGCCGATGGTGGCCGTCAGGCAGTTGAGCACGAAGGAGACCGCGTATTGCTTGTCGAGCTTGAGAACGAGCGTCTTGTCGTCCTCGGCAACGATGGTTTCCTCGACATTCTCGGGGGTGAAGCCGAACTGGGTCAGGATGAAGGAGGGCGTCTTGTTGAGCTCGACGGCGCGGCGCAGCGAGAACTCGGCGTCCTTGGCGGTCACCGGGTTGCCGGAGGCGAAGGTGTGGCCCTCGGCCATGGTGAAGGTGATGGTCTTGCCGTCCTCGGAGACCTCCCAGCTCTCGGCGAGCTGCGGCTGGAAGCCGGCCTCGAGGTCGAGCGGGTCGAAATTCACCAGCTTCTCGTAGACGTTGCGCGACACGTCGGCGCCGGCGAACTCGAAGCTCTCGGCCGGGTCGAAGGTCTTGATGTCGTCGATGCGGTTGGCGATCACCAGCATGTTGGGCGGCGTCTCGGCCATGGCCGGTAGCGCGGCCGACCCCATCAGTGCGGCGACGAGCGCGGCGGCGCGCAGGCTGCGTGACTGTTTCATGTGTCTTTCTCCCAGTTGGTTTTCCGTTGGTCTCCGGCGCGTTCTGGCGCGTCCGTTTTTCTTGTTCTTCCGGGGGCCGCGCTCAGGCGGCCCAGGTCAGGCGGCCCAGGTCAGGCGGCCCAGGTCTTGCGCAGCACGCGCATCCAGTTGCGCCAGGCCAGTTTCTCCATCATCTCGTCGCCGATCCCGTGGTCCTTCATCGCCGCGCGCAGGGCCGGCAGCCCGGCGCAATCGGCGATGTCCCTGGGGACCAGCGCCCCGTCGAAGTCCGAGCCGAAGCCGACCCGGTCTTCGCCGAGAAATTTGACCAGATGGTCAAGATGTCGGAGCAGCAGGTCAAGAGGAAAGTCGTTGTTCATCTGCCCGTCGGGGCGCAGGAAGGCGGAGGCAAAATTGATGCCTACCATTCCATCGCTTTCGGCGATCATTTCGAGCTGCCGGTCGGTGAGGTTGCGCGAATGCGGTGTCACCGCCCAGGCGTTCGAATGGGTGGCAACGAGCGGCGCGTCGGTGATCGCCGCGACATCGTCGACGCCCTTTTCGTTCAGGTGGCTGAGGTCGATCATGATGTTCAGCTTGTTGCACTCGCGCACGAGCCGCTTGCCGTCCTCGCTGAGGCCCGGACCGGTGTCGGGCGAGGACGGATAGCGGAAGGGCACGCCGTGGCCGAAGATCGTCGGGCGGGACCAGACCGGCCCGAGCGAGCGCAGGCCACGGGCATGCAGCTGGTGGAGCACCTCGAAATCGGGGTCGATCGCCTCGGCGCCCTCGATGTGCATGATCGCCGCCATCTTGGGGCCGTGGATCGCGGCCTCCAGCTCGTCGACTGTGCGGCAGATGGTGACCGCCCCGGCAGCCTCGAGGGCTTCGAGCGCCTCGGCGCCTTCCAGCGTCACCGTGAGCGCCTCGTCCTGCGGGATCATCTCGGGCAGCGGCAGGTCGTATTCCGGCTGCACCATGGCGTCATGGCGCTCGGAGGCGTTGGACGGCGATGCCACGAAGATCGCGAAGAAGCCGCCGCCGAGCCCGCCGGAGCGGGCGCGCGGCAGGTCGATGTGGCCGTCGGGAAGACCCGCCGCGACGCCCTCGGCGGTGGCCGACCCGCGCAGCAGGCGCAGGATCAGGTCGTTGTGGCCATCGAAGATCGGCGGTTGGTTGAACGGGGCTGTCATGGGGCGCGGTCTCCAGAGTCTGCGTCTGGCCCGAGACTGTCACCCCATCTCGTTCGTATGCAAGCAGGTTTCAGCCCAGCAGGTAGGCGTAGGCCAGAACCCAGAGGGGAAGTGCCACGAGACAGGTCAGCATGTAGCTGCCGTTCCAGCGCAGACCGACGGTCCGGGCCCCGACGTTGCCGAAGGAGCCGGTGAGCATGGTCGTCGCGGTGAAGGGAGAGCTGATCCCGCCAAGCGCCCAGCCGGCGGTGATCGCGGTGACCATGGCCGCCGGGGTGACGCCCAGCTCGGCCGGGGTCGGAAGCAGCGGCGCGATCAGCGTGACGGCGAGGATCGGGTTCATCGCGAACTGCCCGGCCAGCGGGATGATCCAGACGAGCCCCACCAGCACGAGCCAGTGCGGCATCGCCTCGGGGTGGAAGCCGCTTGCCTTGACCAGCGGCGACAGCAACGGCGCGCCCACGGTTCCGATATAGCCCGCCATCATCAGCAGCAGCACCTCGTTGCGGTAGTTCGGCAGGTCGCGGAAGGCGTAGGTCTTCAGACGCTGGCCCAGCGGCGCGCCGCCGCTCCGCGCCTGCAGCAGCGTCCAGATCAGCGCCATCACCGGCACGATCAGCAGCACGAGGCCGATCACGCGGATGCCGGTCAGCGCGCCCAGCGTCAGGACGCTCGCCACGAGGATGCCCAGCAGCAGCGCCAGTGGCAGAAGCAGCGCCCAGCTGCCCTCGGGCTTGCGGCGCACCGGGGCGGGATTCGTCAGGCGCGGCTTGAAGATCGTGTCGAGCCCCCAGCCGATCAGCGTCATCAGCACGGCGGTGCCGAGCGCGGGCAGCACCGCGCCTTCCCAGCTCCCGCCCGGAATGAGCGCGGTCGAGATGGCGATGGCAAAGGACAGCGGCGACCACGGCAGCGAGGTGACGAAGCCGCGCTGGATCGCCAGCAGCATCCGGCGGCGCCGGTGCATGCGGATCTCGGCATCGGGTTCATCCTGCGCGGCGGCGGTGGCAAGGCTGCCCAGCAGCGCGATGGCGCCGTAGTTCAACAGCAGCGCAAAGGCCGAGGCGCCCAGCGTCAGCGCGAGATACCGCCGCCCCGGCGGCTGCTCGGCAAGGAAGCGCCCGCTGGCCCGGATGTCCTCGGAGGGCTCGGCGGCGCTGCGCAGCGTCGCGAGCGCGGTGAAGAACGCCGCGATGAACGACGCCGAGTAGAGCCCGTCCATCACCACCGATGTCCAGTCCTCGACGCGCCATGCCAGCGCCGCGGTGAGCCCCAGCGCCACGAAGACAAAGGCCTTGCGCCCGGGGCGGACCTCGACGAACAGCGCGGCGATGGCCACGACGAGCAGCAGGTAGCAGGGGATGTTCACCCAGTCCGCCGCGCCCCATTCCCGAGCGATGACGCATCCCGTGACAAGGACGAGGGTCAGGCCGATCAGCCGGTCGAGGCGTGGGGAGGTCATGGGGCAGGGGTGCTTGCAGGGGTCTGGTCCGGGCTTCTAGATCATCATTCCGCCGAAGCTGCAATTGCAGCCGCCGTCGGGCTGCGGGAAAACCGGCATTGCAGACACGGCAGTCCGGCGGCGACATCGGTGCCGCAGATGGCGCGAAAACCCCGCAGACCTGGCCCGCGCGCGGTGGCTGTGATGGCGCGGACGTGGTAAGCCCGACGGGACTTTCCCGCATAGCATGACTGGAACGGTGACATGACCGCGCTGACCGAAGACGGAACCCGCCTGGTGTCCGAGACCGCCGCCCGCCACGGCGTCTCGACCGAGGCCGCAGAACACCTCCTTTACGCGCTGGCGGCAGGGCAGGGCACGCAGGCGCAGTTCAACCACCCCGAGCTTGGCGGCATGGGCCAGTGGTCGCTCGGCGGCATGACCATGGTCGGCGACATGTTCAACAACGCGCTCAAGGCCAAGGTCGACGCGCTCTGCTCCGAGCTGGCGCAGGGGCTGGCCGGCGGCGGGGTGTTCCGACCCCAGCCGCAGCGCCCGGTGCCGCCGCAGGGCCAGTCGCAGAGCCAATCATCGGGCCAGTCTTCGGGCGCATCCCGGAACCAGTCGCAGGGGCCGGGGTCGAGCCTGTTCCTGCCCGGTGGCGCGGGGGCGGCGACCTCCTGGCCTGGCGTGCTGGGCGCGGCTTCTTCGGTCGGCAGCCAGAACAACCTGCGCTACGCGGTCTTTCCCGACACCCGCCGGCTGGCCATCGACATCGGCGGTGCGGTCGAGATCTACGACACCGGCGATCACCGCATCACCGGCGTCTCGCAGCAGCAGAGCGGCGACCAGTCGCTGACCTTCACGAGCCAGCACGGGCTGGTGCGGCTGTCCGACCTGCCGAAGGTCGGCACCGACCCGGCCCCCACCTCGGGCACGGCGCAGGCGGACCCCGTCGTCGAGACCCCGGCGCCCTCGGCACCGCCCCCTCAGCCCGTGTCCGAGCCCCCGGCCCAGCAGACGGCCGCGCCCGCCATGCAATCGGTGCCGATGTCTCCGGCACCCTCCGCGATGGACGCCGATGCGGTCATCGGGCTGATCCGCAAGCTCGGCGAGCTGATGGAGGCGGGGCTTCTGACCCGCGAGGAGTTCGAGGCCAAGAAGCGCGACCTGCTCGACCGGCTCTGAGCGAGCCCTTTCCGGCGGCGCAGGCGCCTTGCGGCCTATTCGGCCGCGAGGCGCGGACCGGTGATGGCGCCGACAAGCCGCGCCCCGGCATCGCCGGCAAGATAGGACAGCCGGCCACCGCTGACCGTGGCCTCGATCTCGCGCGTGGCGGCGTTGACCACCACGAAATCCGACCGCTTGCCGTGGTCGAGCGTGCCCCGGTCGGCAAGTCCCATGACCTCGGCCGGCACCTTCGAGATCATCTCCCACGCCTCCGGCAACGTCTTCAGCCCGCGATCCACCAGCACCCAGGCGGCGCGGGCAAGACAGGGGTAGTGGTAATCCGAGACCAGCACGTCGCACAGCCCCTGCGCCACCAGCGTCAGGGCCGAGACGTTGCCCGCCTGCGAGCCGCCGCGCACCACGTTGGGCGCCCCCATCAGCACCGGGTCGTTGCAGGCCCGCGCCAGCTTCGCCGCTGCCACGGTGAGCGGAAACTCGGCGATGCGGGCACCGATGAGACGGTAGTATTCGCGGGTCTCGGCGTCGGGGTCGTCGTGGCTGCCGTAGCGCAGGTCGAGCGTGTCGAAGACCTCGGCCAGCGCGCAGAGGTGGCGCGGCACCTCGCGCCGTGCGGCGCGGGCGGTGGCTAGTGCTGCGTGATACTCGGGCACCGAGCGGTCGCCGCGCTCGGCCTGCTCGGCGACGCGGTGCGGCGCGGTTTCGGCCAGTTGCAGTGTGGCGTCGAGATGGTCGTTGAAGACGACGTAGTCGATGCCGTGCCGCCGGATCGCCGCCACCAGCCGCGCGCGGGTCTCGGGCATGTGGGTCTCGCAGCGGATCTGCAGGCGCAGGTCGGTGAGCGCGTGCGGCCGGTAGTCGTCGAGCGCGCGCATCATCTCCTCGGCGAAATCGGGACTGCGCAGCCCGCCCTCCCAGCTCCAGCCCTGCGCGAGCCAGGCGGTGGTGATGCCGTGGGTGGCGGCCTCGCGGTCGGTGGCGCGCAGCGCCGCCTCGAGCGGTAGCCGGGCCGAGGGACGGGGCGCGACCTGCCGTTCGAAAGCGTCACCGTGCAGGTCGATGATGCCCGGCAGGATCAGGTAGCCCGACATGTCCACCTGCGGCAGCGGGCCCTTGGTGATGACGCCGTCGGCGATCACCAGCGAGCGTTTCTGCAGAACGCCGCCGCGCAGGATGGTGGCGCCCGTCAGGCGCAGGGGAGGAAGCAGTGCCGTCATGCCCGTGGGTCCGCTCGAAGCTTTTCGGCAGCTCTAACGGCACTCTGTGTCACCCGGGTGACGCGGGACGAAGATCGGAAGTTGTGCGCGCCTGGAATATGGCAGGACGGGGGATCAGCCCCCGAGGGGATACCGCGCGAGCTGGTGGAACCGCCCGTCGGCCGCCTCGCCGAAGAGGCAGAGCGCGTCGACGCGGAACGGGCGCGGCAGCAGGGGGGCAAGCACCGGGCGCAGGGCCTCGGCGGTCTGCTCGGCCTCGGCGCGGCTGAGCTTGCCGGTCAGCGTCAGGTGGAAGCGGAAGTCGTCCATCACGTAGGGATAGCCCCAGCGCAGCAGGTTCTCCTCCTGGCGCGGCGTGAGCCGCGCCTGCCGCCGGCGTTCGAGTTCCGCCGGTTGGGGAGGCTGGCGGTGACCGTCGAGGCTGCGCACCACCTGCGCCGCAAGCTGCGCCAGTGGCGCGGTGTCGCCCTCGGGGGTGAGCGCGAGGAAGCTGCCGAGCCGGGTGAGCGACAGCCCGGGCATCTCGACCGGAGAGAGGCGCGCGGCCAGCGCCGCCAGATCCGCCTCGAGCGCGCCGCGCGGCCCGGTCAGGCGGAAGGGCGGCTTCAGCGTGCCGTGAAAGCCGTACTTGCGTGGGGTCGCGGTGATCTCGTCCACCGGGCGCGGCAGGCCCGGGATCTCGGGATGCGGGCAGGTCTGCCCGGTCACAGGGTCGTGCCCGAGCCAGCCCGCGCAGAACGTCGCGAGGGGGCCCGGCGCGGGCGCGTGGTAGACGGCGAAACGGCTGTAATCGGTCATGCGCACCTGATGTCACGTCGCGCGCGGGTTGGGAAGTGCGGGCGTCGCGCGGGCGTCGCGCTTGACGCGCGCCGCGCGGGGGCTCTGCCCCCGCACCCCCGAGGGTATTTTCAAAGAGAAGAAAGGGACGGGCGCAATCACGGAGCTGTTATCGCTTTTTCTGAAACAGCGGGGCTGCGGTCTTCGTGGCTTCTGGCAAGTGCGGTCGGCGAGGAGGCCGGGGCGCACGTAACGAAGTCAAAGGAGGATGGACATGACCAAGCTTGCAACCCTGTTCAGGACGACCCTGGCCGCAACCGCGCTCGCGGCGGTGGCCGCGCCTGCCATGGCCGACGACCACATGGAGAACCCGATGGTCGGCGGTGCCGCGATGTCGCCGGAGAAGACCATCGTGGAGAACGCCGTGAACTCGGCGGACCACGAGACGCTGGTGGCCGCCGTGAAGCAGGCGGGCCTTGTCGACACGCTGAGCGGTGAAGGTCCGTTCACCGTCTTCGCACCGACCGACGCGGCCTTCGACATGATCTCGGACGACAGCCTGTCGCAGTTGATGATGGACGAGAACAAGGATCAGCTCGCTCAGATCCTTACCTGTCACGTGGTGGCGGCGGATGCGATGTCGGACGCGATCGCGGGCATGATCGCCGATGACGGCGGCACCCATCCGGTGTCGACGGTCGGTGGCTGCACGCTGCAGGCGAAGATGGACGGCGACATGATCACGCTTACCGACGAGCGCGACCGCTCCGCCACCGTCACCATTGCCGACGTGAAGCAGTCGAACGGCGTGATCCACGTGATCGACCGCGTGCTGCTGCCGGCGATGTAAACGCTTCGGACCGCGCCCTTCCGCCTATTCCCGTCCGTGCAGGAAGGGCGCCGCGCGAGGGTCCCCGTGTCCCCCATGTCGGGGCTCTCGCGCAGATGTGCAGCGTCCCCGGGTTGCCGCAGGCAGCGCGGGGACGCAGTGTTTCGGGGGTAATGGAGGACAGACAGATGACGAGACGAGGATTCCTGGCCACCACCGCGGCGGCCCTGGGGCTTGGCGCCTCGCAAGGGGGCGCTGCCGAAAGTTTCGAGGTGTCGCGCAGCGAGGCCGAGTGGCGCGCCATGCTGAGCGATCTCGAGTACCGGGTGATGCGCGAGGAGGCGACCGAGCGGGCCTATACCTCGCCGCTCAACGACGAGAACCGGGCGGGGCGTTTCCTGTGCAAGGGCTGCGAGCTTCCGCTCTACGCCTCGGAGACGAAGTTCGACAGCGGCACGGGCTGGCCATCGTTCTACGAGGCGCTGCCGAACGCGGTGGAGACCAAGCCGGACCGGTCGCTGTTCATGGTCCGCACCGAGTGCCACTGTCGTCGCTGCGGATCGCATCTCGGGCACATCTTCGACGACGGGCCGCCGCCCACGGGCAAGCGTCATTGCATCAACGGCGTGTCGCTGACGTTCCGAGCGGCGGGCTGAAGGCTTGCTGGCAAGGGCAGTGCCGGCGCGTGGGGCCTGTGCACCCAGGGGATGTGGTGCACAGGCCCGGACGGTCCGTGAGTGTCCGGCGTGGCAGGGAGGGCCGACGCTGGCTGGCGCCCGTGAGCGCCATACCTCTTGGTAGCACAACCTATGAGGGAGCGTCCATCGGGAAGATCGTGTTGAGCGCATTTCCGCGCAGAATGCTCGCTGTCTGCCCGAAATCCGGTCACAGGTTCCGGTCTGCCCGGTGCGCCCTCGGCCTCACTTGAAGTTGCGGCTGTCCTTCAGCTGATCCCAGGCCCAGACGACTTCCTGCAGCTGTTCTTCCTGGCTGCGGTCGCCGCCGTTCATGTCCGGGTGCAGCACCTTGATCAGCGCCTTGTAGGCCTTGCGAACCTCCGCCTTCGACGCGCTGTCCTTGACCTCGAGGATTTCGATGGCGCGCTTCTCGGTGGGCGGCAGGCGGCGGCCGGCACTGTTCTGCCCGTTGCGGCCCGGGTTGCGGGTGGCATTGTCGCCGAGCACCTGGTGGGCGTCCTCGATACCGAGGCGGGCCCAGGCGCGGGCCTCGGGGTCGCGCCAGTCCTTGGTGCGGCGCTCCCAGACCTTGTCGGCGCTGGCCTGCGCGTTCATCTCGGCCTCGGTCTTGCCGTCGAAGAAGCTCCACCGCGCGTTGTACTCGCGCACGTGGTCCTTGCAGAACCAGTAGAAGTCATCGAGCACGTCGGGCGCCTTGGGCGCGCGGAACTTGCCCGGCTGATCGCAACCTTCGTGTTCGCAGATACGGGTGGAGGTCTCCTGTTCGCCGGTCATGCCGCGACGACCGCGCGGGTTCTTCTTCTTCGAAGACTTCACCGACATATCGAAACCGAAGGGGTCAGGTCTGCTCATGGTCTCACCTTTTCGACTCGGACGAGGGAGTTTAGACAATCCGTGGTCATATTGAAGAGGGCAGGAGGTGAATAATGTCACGCTCGGCGGAAATCGAGGCACGACTGCGCGAGGCATTCGCGCCATCGGAGCTTGATGTGCGAAACGACAGCGACCGGCATCTGGGACATGCCGGACACGATGGAAGCGGCGAGAGCCACTTCCACGTCAGGATGCGCGCGGAGGGTCTCTCAGGGCTGAGCCGTGTAGCACGGCACCGGGCNAAGGCGCTGGGCCCTGAACTGACGGCGGAAATCCACGCGCTTTCGCTCGATCTCGACGCTTAGAGACTCGCGCGCGGGGGCGTCCGGGGCGGGCCACGAAATGCCCGCCCGCCGCCCATCCCAGGGGCCGCTCAGTTCGCGTCAGACCCTTCGCGATGGCGCGGACGGTCGGACGGGTCGTCGTCCGGGTCCTGCTCATCGTCCTGCGCATCATCGGGTGGTTCCGGCAGCGCATCGTGCTCGGTCGTCTCGTCCGTGGTCGTCGCCTGTGCAGTGTCGTCTTCGGCCGCCGGCGCGGCCGTGGCGCCGGCGAGTTCGGCGGCGGAGGCAAGGCGGCGGCCTTCGAGGTCGGCATCCGGCGTATCGGGTGCGGTCTCGGCCATCGTCTCCTGCACGCGGCGGAAGACCAGCAGGTTGCGCCAGACGGTCTGGCTCGAGGCGATGCCGCTGCGTTCTTCGCTGGGGAGGGTTTCGGCCCGCTGGTATTCCCAGCCCTCGGCGGCCATCTCGTTCATGAGACGCTCGATCGCGAAGGCGAAACGGCCCTCGGCCCCCTTCACGCCGCGCGATTTCTCGCCTTTCACCGGGGCAGGGACGACCTTGTATTCGTAACGAGTCATGCGGGACCTTTTCTGTTGCGGCGCCGCATCCTAGCAGCGCGGCGCGATGCCGTCACCCCGGCGTGAAAAACCGGGAGGCAGGTCACGGCCCACCCCCCGGCGTCTTTTGAAAATGTCGTAGCAGCTAAGACAGTCGGTATGTTTTTGGCCATCCCCCGATCTATCCTGAAGGCGGCGCCGAGCATCTCACGGACCCGGTAAGATTACGGTAACATTTTGGTGCACTTTTCGCGAGTCATGGATTCCTTACGTTAGGGCAGTTGAATGTGTTCAATCGGTCGGGTCAGGATTGTGCGCAAAGGAATTTTCGTGCCGCGCGGGCAATCACGAGCTCTTCGTTGGTCGGCACGACCATGACGCGGGCGCGGCTCATATCCGTGGAAATGACCGTGTCGCCCGCCGCGTTGCGTTCGCGGTCGAGTTCCAGCCCGATCCAGCCCATGCCCTCGCAGACGCGCTCGCGGATCAGGCGCGAGTTCTCGCCGATGCCGCCGCAGAACACGAGCGCGTCGAGCCCGCCGAGTGCTGCCGCAAGGCCGCCCAGCTCGCGGCGGATGCGGAAGACGAAATAGTCGATGGCCTCGTTCGCCTCGACCGTGCCGGCAGCTTCGAGCGCGCGCATGTCGTGGCTCAGCCCCGACAGGCCCAGAAGCCCCGATTTCGAATAGAAGAGCTGGCGCACCTCGTCGATGCTCATGCCCTCCTGCTGCACGAGGTAGAAGATCACACCCGGGTCGATCTGGCCGGTGCGGGTGCCCATCGGCAGCCCGTCGAGCGCTGTGAACCCCATGGTCGAGGCGACCGAGCGACCGCCGATCATGCCGCACATCGACGCGCCGTTGCCAAGGTGCGCCACGATCACGCGGCCCTCGTGGATCAGCGGTGCGATGCGCTTCAGCTCGCCCGAGATGTAGTCGTAGCTGAGTCCGTGGAAGCCGTAGCGGCGCACGCCCTTGTCGTAGTATTCGCGGGGCAGGGCGAAGATGTCGTTCACCCTGGGATGGCTGCGGTGAAACGCTGTGTCGAAACAGGCCACCTGCAGCGCCTCGGGAAAGGCCTCCATCGCCGCGTCGATGCCGGCGAGGTTGTGCGGCTGGTGGATCGGCGCGAAGGGCGAGAGCCGGCGCAGTTCCTCCATCACGCCGGGGGTCAGCACGACCGGCTCGGCAAGGCCGGGGCCGCCGTGCACGACCCGGTGGCCCACGGCGCTCGCGCGGGCATCGGGGAATTGCGCGCGCAGAAGGTCCAGCGCGGTCGTCAGTGCCGACCGGTGGTCGGCGGCATCGGTCGCGGCGAGGTCGCGGCTCACCGGTGTCCGACCGGGGCCGAAATGGACCTTGAGGCGGGGTGCCTTGCCGATGTTCTCGATCAGCCCCATGGCCATCTCGACCGGCGCTGCGGCGATGTCGTAGAGCCCGAACTTCAGCGACGAGCTGCCGGCATTGAGGGTGAGGGCGACGGGTGTGGTGCTCATGGTCTCGCTCGTGTGGTTGCCTGCGCGTCGGGGCTCGCGGGTGACTGTCTGCGCTGCGCGGGAGAGGCGCAACCGGTGCGACCGCCTGGCCGCTCAGATCACAGCCGAAGGGGATCCGCCTTGCGACAGGTCAAGCCCCGGGCCATGCAATCCGGCCATGGAAAAGGGGGCGAGCCTCGCGGCCCGCCCCCTCTCGTATCACCAGACCAAGGGACGTCAGTGATTGTTGTAGGCGTGCTTCTCGTGCACGGCGGCGATGATGATGGTGCCGAAGGTGATCGCGAAGGCGAGCAGCAGGAAAAGCATCATCACGGCGGGCTTGTCGGCGAAGGTGAAATACGCCTCCACGCCATCCCAGCTTTCGATCGGAGAGGTGTTCATGTCGTCTGTCCTTTCTTATTCGGCAGGAGTGCCGGCGGCCGCGGGGGTCGCAACGTTGACCGGGGCCGGGGTGTAGCTTTCGGGGTAGGCCGAGACCGGCACCTTGACGATGTCGAGACCCTTTTCCTGGATGTGATCCGGCACCCGCAGCAGCCCGAAGACCTTGAGGATGTAGGAGGCGACGAAGCCGGGCACGAAGCCGAGCACCGCCATGGTCGCCGCGCCGACGATCTGGCCCCAGAGCGAGACCGGCGGCATGCCGTTCACGTTCGGGTAGCCGCTGGCGAAGATGCCGCAGGCGACGACGCCGATCAGGCCACCGATGCCGTGTACCGGAAACGCGCCGACCGCGTCGTCGATGCCCATCTTCTCGAGCCAGACGGCGACCATCGGAACCACGAAGCCGCCGAAGGTGCCGAGCACGAAGGCCACCGGCGGGTAGTAGACGTCGAGGCCCGAGGCCGCGGCGAAGATGCCGATCAGCGCGCCGGACATCATCCAGAACGGATCTCGGGTCTTGACCCACGCGCCGATGATGCCGCCTGCCATGCCCATCAGGGTGTTGAAGGCAAAGGCCGACAGCGTCGCGGGCTGGCCGTAGATGTTGATCCACTGCTCGCCGGGCATGTAGATGATGCAGCCGCCGAGGAAGCCGAAGAAGCCCACGATGATGAGCATCAGGCCGGTGATCGTGAAGGGCACGTTGTGCGCGAAGATGGCGTTCGCGCTGCCGTCCTCGTTGAACTTGCCCACGCGCGGGCCGAGGTTGATCAGCACGCCCAGCGCGAAGAAGCCCGCGACCATGTGCACGACGCCGGCGGCGCCCACGTCATGGTAGCCGAACTTGACGGTGAGCCAGCCGCTCGGGTGCCAGCCCCATGCACCGCCGAGGATCCACACCACCGAGCCCAGCAGGATTGCGAGGATCAGGAAGCCGGCGGTCTGGATGCGCTCGATCACGGCGCCCGAGAAGATCGAGGCGGTGGTCGCGGCGAACAGCGTGAAGGCCGCCCAGAAGATGCCGGTGGCGTTGTCGGCGAGGTTCGGGCCCATCGACATGTCCCACGGCAGGCCGGCGGCGCCGTCGGCGGCCGGGATCAGGCCGTTGTAGAAGGCAAGGTAGATGTACCAGCCGAAGAAGTAGAAGGTCGGCACCATGAAGGCGAAGGCGAGGATGTTCTTGATCCCCGAGGCGAGCACGTTCTTCACCCGGCTCGCGCCCATCTCGTAGGCGAGGAAGCCGGCGTGGATGGCGATCATCAGCGCCGTGCACCACCAGTAGAAGATTTCCGAATTGATCGTGCCGGACATACCGGAGCTGCTCTCCAGAGCAGCCAACCGCTCTGTCAGCGCGGCGAGTTCCTGTTCCATCGTTCATATCCCCATTGCGGATGTTCGTTATTGGGGAGACGCGGGGCCTCCTGACCCTAGGAGTGAATAAAGTTTCCTCACGGCAAAACGCGGCGCCCCGGTGGCTCCGGGCGAAGCCTTGTTTTGTTCGTTCGAAGGCGACTTTGCCTCCTTGATGTATTCAAATTGGGCGAGATGTGAACGCGGCCTGCCGCTTCCGCGGGCTTTTCCACCCTTGGGAATAAAAATTTCCCCTCAGTAATAGCTTTTTCTGGACAGACGGTGAGTCGCTGGGGCTGTCTTTGGTCAGAAAAAGACCGAACAGACAGCCAGCAGGGACGCATATACATGGATATCGAAAGCTTCGTCGAAGAGACGGGACGCGACGAGAAGATCAAGGCGGTGCGCGAGAAGATCGACGCGCTGGGCATCGAGTATCTCTACCTCCAGTTCGTGTCGGTGACCGGCAAGATCATGGGCAAGGGCATTCCCGCCGACCACTGGGAGAGCGTCGCGAAGAAGGGCTTCCAGCTGGTCTACGGCGCCACGGTGAACCTGTTCACCAACCGCGCCGGAGACTATCTCGGCTACGGTCCCGAGGCCGCCGAGCTGGTCGGCATCCCCGAGCCCGAGACCTTCATGCAGCTGCCCTGGGCGCCCGAGATCGGCCGCATGTATTGCACGCTGTTCCGCAACCGCGAGGAAAAGGTCGACCCGGGGGCGTTCCTGACGGCCGACTGCCGCGGCAACCTGCGCCGGATGCACAAGGCGTTCCAGGAAAAGCACGGGCTGCAGCTGCGCATGGGCACCGAGCCCGAGATGATGTGGTTGAAGTACGACGAGAACGGCAAGCCCACCGACGGCATGTCGAAGCCCTACTGCTACCACATCGACCAGTTCGAGAGCCTGCGCCCGGTGTCGATGCAGGTGATCCGCTACGCCCGCAAGATGGGGCTCGACATGATCCAGGGCGACCACGAGGACGCGCCCGGCCAGCTCGAGCTGAACTGGACCTTCGACGACGTGCTGCGCAACGCCGACCGCCTGACCACCTATCGCCAGCTCTGCGCGCAGGTGGCGCGCGAGAACGGCATCTTCGCCTGCTTCATGACCAAGCCCTTCATGGGCGTCTCGGCCTCGGGCTGTCACCACAACATGTCGCTGTGGACCGCCGGCGAGGACGTGTTCAAGCGCACCGGCAACGATCCCGACGCGCTGCCGGGGATGGCAGAGAACTACATGTACGTCTCGGGCGGCGACAACACCTTCATGCCCGATACCGACGATCCGCAGATGCCCGGCAAGACCGGCCTCAAGGCCATCGGCGGCGTGGTGCAGCACCTGCAGGCGCTGACCGCGATCGGCGCCTCGACGGTCAACTCCTACCGCCGGCTTTGGGACACCGGCTTCTGGGCGCCGGTGTTCTCGGACTGGGGCTTCCAGAACCGCACCACCGGCCTGCGCGTCTCGGCGCCGGGGCGGTTCGAATATCGGTCCGTGGACAGCATGGTGAACCCCTATCTCATGGGCTCGGCGCTGCTCGCGGCGATGGACGACGGGCTGGACAACAACCTCGACCCGGGTGCACCGGAAGAGCGCAACATCTACGACGCCATGGCGCAGGGCAAGAAGGTCAAGAAACTGCCGATGAGCCTTGGCGAGGCGCTGGTGCATCTCGAGAACGACGAGGTCGTGCAACGCGGGCTTCCGGGCGAGATGTATCGGCTCTACCATGAGTACAAGTCGGACGAATGGGCCCGCTTCATGTCCACCGTCACCGACTGGGACAAGGATACCTACATGGAGTGCCTGCCATGAGCCTCGAGGCGCAGTTTCCCGACGCCCCCTTTCTCGACGTGGCGAACCCCGCGTTCTCGCTCCGGTCCGAGCCGGTGCGGGAGGCGCGGGCGCAAAGCTGGTACGCCCGCACGCCCTACGGGCTCGCGGTGCTGCGCCACAAGGAGATGGGCGAGCTTCTCACCCACAAGTCGCTGATCCAGGGCAGCCACGCCTGGCCGGCGCTCAACGGCGTGACCAGCGGCACCTTCGCGGACTGGTGGAACAGCTCGATCCTCGTCACCGAGGGCGACGACCACTGGCGCCTGCGGCGGCTGGTGAACCCGGCGTTCTCGCCGAAGGTGGTCAAGGCGCTGATGCCCGAGTTCGAACGTATTGCCAATGACCTGGCGGACGGCTTCATCGAGAGCGGCAGCTGCGATTTCATGGCCGAGTTCGCCGACCCCTACGCGGCGCGGGTGCTCTGCCTGCTGCTCGGCCTGCCGGAGACCGAGGCGCCCTTCATCCTGCGCACCTCGGCCACCATGGGGTTGGCGCTGGGCGTCAATTTTCCCGACCTCGTGGACGAGATCGAGGCGGCGACGGTCGAGCTTGGCGACTATATCTCGGAGGTGCTGAAGGCGCGCGAGACCGATCCCGGCGACGACATCCTGTCGACGCTGGTGCAGGTCCGCGCCGAGGGCGACCGGCTGAGCCACGACGAGCTGTGGAACATCGCGCTGATGCTGGCCTTCGCCGGCGTCGACACGACGCGCAACCAGCTCGGGCTCGGCATGTCGATGTTCGCGGCGCACCCGGAGCAATGGGAGACGCTGGCGGCGGACCCGTCGCTCGACATGGCGGCGGCGACCGAGGTCATGCGGATGCGCCCGACGATCACATGGGTGTCGCGCGAGGCGACGGAGGATTTCGAATACGGAGGCGTGACGATCCCGCAGGGGACCGTGCTGCATCTCTACTCCGAGAGCGCCGGCACCGACCCGCAGGTGATGGGCGAGGCGCCCTTCGACATCACCGCGAAGCGCGCGCGCAACTACGGCTTCGGTGGCGGCATCCATCACTGCCTCGGCAATCTCGTGGCGCGCAACGACATGGCAGTGGCCTACCGGGTGCTCTCGGCGCGGATGGGCCCGCCGGTCGTGGGCGAGGGCGCGACCTGGCTCGCCGACAGCGGCAACACCGGGCCGATCTCGCTGCCGATCACCTTCGCGCCGCGCTGACGAGAGGCGGCGTGCGGGGCGCGGGCCTTGCGGTGGCGCCCCTGCTGCGACCGTCGGGCCCGGTGGGGCGGGCAGGACCGGGGCGCTGCCCCGGACCCCGAGGTATTTTCAAAGAGAAGAAGGGGCGGGCGGTGGCTAGAGGGCTGCGGCGATGCGCTCTGCGCCCAGCGCGCCGATGAGGATGGCGGGGGCGTTGGTGTTGCCGCCGACGATCCTCGGCATCACGCTGGCGTCGGCCACCGAGAGCCCCGAGACGCCGTGCACGCCCATGGTTTCCGGGTCGACGACCGCGAGCGCGTCGGTGCCCATCTTCGCGGTGCCGACCGGGTGGTAGATCGAATCCGCCGTCGCACGGACGACCGCGTCGAGCGCTGCATCCGTCGTGACCGAGGGGCCGGGGCGCAGCTCCTCGCCGGCGAAGCGGGCGATGGCGGGCTGGCGGCAGAGTTCGCGCAGCATCTTCAGCCCGTCGCGCAGGGCGATGCGGTCGGTTTCGGATGCGAGGAAGTTCGGGTCGATCAGCGGCGCCTGTCGCGGGTCGTTCGAGGCGATGGTCAGCCGGCCGCGGCTCTCCGGCCGGAGCTGGGTCACGTCGATGGCAAAACCGTGGCCGCGGTCTTCGGCGGTCGCGCCGTCGAAGGCCAGCGCGTTGATGAAATGCAGCTGCGTGTCGGGCGGGCCGTCGCCGCCGCCGAGACGGATGAAGGCGCCGGCCTCGAGCCCCTGCTGCTGGCCCACACCCTGCCGGGTGAAGAGCCACTGCGCGCCGACGGCGAGGTTGTTGGGAAATTTCGCGTGGTCCCAGAGCGACAGCGGCTCGGTCATGCGGTGCTTCACCTTCACCTCGAGGTGGTCGTGCAGGTTCTCGCCCACCCCCGGCAGGTCGACGCGCGACCGGATGCCGAGCGGGCGCAGCAGGTCGGCGGGCCCGATCCCGGCGTGCAGCAGCAGGTGCGGCGTGCCGATGGCTCCGGCGCATAGCACCACGTGGCCGGCGGACAGCAGCTCTTCGCCCGAGGCGGTCATCACCCGCAGCCCGTCGATCCGGGCGCCGCTGCCGGTGAGCCCGAGGACCTGCACGCCGGTCCGCACCTCGAGGTTGGCGCGCCGCTTCGCGCGCCCGAGCCAGGCCGCCGCCGCGCTGTGCCGCGTGCCGTCCTTCACGTTGACCCGGAACAGGCCGAAGCCCTCGGACTGGCCCTCGACCGCCTGGTGCACCGGGTAGCCCATCTGGCCGCCCGCCTCGACGAAGCCGTCGTAGGAGGGGCCGCTTTCGGGCAGGGCGGGCGCCATCACGCGGGTCACCTCGTCGAGCGCCGGCTTGACCAAGGACCATCCCCAGCCGGTGCAGCCCTGCGCCTCCCAGTGGTCGTAGTCCGAGGCGTGGCCGGTCACCCAGACCATCGCGTTGATCGCCGAGGAGCCGCCCAGCACCCGGCCGCGCGGCACGTAGAGCCGGCGGTTGTCCATGTGACGCTGCGGCACCGTCTGGAAATGCCAGTTGAATCGAGGCGAGGCGATGGCCTTGGCCACGCCTGCCGGCATCGCGATGAACGGGTGGCGGTCCGGCGGCCCGGCCTCGACCAGCAGCACGCGGCAGGCGGGATCGCGCGACAGCCGCTCGGCCACGGCGCAGCCCGCGCTGCCGGCGCCGACGACGATGACGTCCCGGCTCATGCGAGAAGCTCCCTGAGCGCGGTATCGATGAACGCGGTGTCGGCCGGGTTGCGGCCGCCGCCGGCGTAATGGCCCCAGATGCTGTCGATCACCCGCAGCTCGGCATTGTGCATCCCCGCGACCTCGGCGGCATTGTCCTCGGGCGGGAAATAGAAGTCGGTGCGGCAGGGCATGACGATGGAGCGCGCGGTGATCGCGCCCAGTGCCGCCGCCCGGTCGCCGTTGTAGAGCGGGTTCGCCGAGATGTCGCAGGCCTGCCACGTCGCGATCAGCGACAGCATGTCGTTGGCATCGAGCCCGTAGTACATTGCGTCCCAGGTGTTCTTGAGGTAATCCTCGACGGTCTGGAAGCCCATGTCGCGCCAGATCTCCTGCCGGAACCATTCCTGCGAGAGGACCCAGCCGGCCCAGACCCGGCCCTTGGCGGTCAGGCCGCGCCACGGCTGTTCGCTGTAGCGGCCCTGCTTCCATTCCGGATCGGTGATGAGCGCGTGTTTCACCCCTTCGAGGAAGACGTAGGTATGCGGTGCGGTGATCGCCTGCCCGCAGAAACAGGCCATGGCGGCGACACGGTCGGGGAAGAGCGCGGCCCAGTGAAACGCCTGCTGCCCGCCCATCGACCAGCCGCAGGCGAGCCGCACCGTCTCGACGCCGAAGACCTCGCGCAGCAGCCGCTCCTGCAGCATGACGTTGTCATACTGGGTGATGGCAGGGAAATCGGGTCCCGCAAGCGGGATCGGCGTGTTCGACGGCGAGGACGACACGCCGTTGCCCAGCATGTTCGGCACGACGATGAAGTATTTCCCGGGATCGAGCGCCATGCCCGGCCCGATGAGAAAGTCGTTGTCGGCATGGTTGCCGCCGTATCGGGTGGGATAGACGATCACGTTGTCCCTGGCGGCGTTGAGCGTGCCATGCGTGGCATAGGCGAGCCGCGCGTTCGTCAGCGTGATGCCGCATTGCAGGGCGACGTTGCCCGCCTCGAACACCTCGTATGGGGTCATCTCCGCGCTCATGCCGGCGCCCCCGTCCGCGTGGCGCGAACCTTGCCCTGCCTGCCTGCCATCATGCCACCGTCTCCCTGTTCCGCGCCGCTGCCTGCTCATTGTGCAGCCGATCATGTCAGGCCTGCAAATTCCCATCGCTCGGATCGGGCGGCAAGAATATTTATTGCGCCACAGTGAATATTTGTGACCATCAGGAAAAAGTTGCACACAGGGAGTTCAGGGACATGAGGATTTGCATCATCGGTGCCGGGCCGTCGGGCCTCGCACAGCTTCGGGCCTTTCAGTCCGCCAGCGAGAAGGGCGCGGCGATTCCCGAGATCGTCTGCTACGAGAAGCAGCCCGACTGGGGCGGTCTCTGGCGCTACGACTGGCGCACCGGTGTCGACGAATACGGCAACCCGGTGCATGGTTCGATGTATCGCTACCTGTGGTCCAACGGCCCCAAGGAGGGGCTGGAGTTCGCCGACTACTCCTTCGACGCGCATTTCGGGAAGGCCATCGCCAGCTACCCGCCGCGCGCGGTGCTCTTTGACTACATCGAGGGGCGGGTGAAGAAGGCCGGCGTGCGCGACTGGATCCGCTTCTCGACGGTGGTGCGCGATGTCTCCTACGACGAGACCACCGGGCTCTTCACCGTTACCGCCCGCGACTGCGAGGCCGATACCGAGAGCTTTGAGACCTTCGACCACGTCATCGTGGCCTCGGGGCATTTCAGCTTTCCGAACGTGCCCTATTATCCGGGCTTCGAGGGCTTCAACGGCCGTATCCTGCACGCCCATGATTTCCGCGACGCGCGCGAGTTCGAGGGCAAGGACATCCTCATCCTCGGCACCTCCTACTCGGCCGAGGACATCGGGTCGCAGTGCTGGAAATACGGCGCCAGGTCGATCACCGTGGCGCATCGCACCGCGCCGATGGGCTACGACTGGCCCGACAACTGGCGCGAGGTGCCGGCGCTCGAATCCGTCGAGGGCAAGACCGCGCATTTCAAGGACGGCAGCAGGAAGACCGTCGACGCGATCATCCTGTGCACCGGCTACAAGCACCACTTCCCGTTCCTGCCCGACGACCTGCGGCTGAAGACCGCCAACCGGCTCGCGGCCACCGACCTCTACAAGGGCGTGGTGTGGGTGAAGAACCCAAAGCTCTTCTACCTCGGGATGCAGGACCAGTGGTTCACCTTCAACATGTTCGACGCGCAGGCGTGGTGGGTGCGTGACTGCATCTTGGGGCGCATCGCGCTGCCGGATGCGGCTACAATGGAGGCCGACTGGCAGCAGCGGCAGGCCGACGAGGACGCCATCGAGGATGACCACGGCGCCATCGTCTACCAGGGCGACTACGTGAAGGAGCTGATCGCCGAGACCGACTATCCGAGCTTCGACGTCGAGGGAGCGAACCAGGCGTTCTTCGAGTGGAAGAAGCACAAGAAGAAGGCGATCATGTCGTTCCGCGACAACGGCTATGTCTCACCGATCACCGGTACCATCGCGCCGCCGCACCACACCCCGTGGCGGCACGCGATGGACGACAGCCTCGAGGCCTACCTGCAGACCTCGGAAGCGGCCGAGTAGCGCATGGGCCTTCCCTTCGAGACGCGCGCGCCGCGGCGGGGCGTGCTGACCCCCGGTCTTGCGCTGCCGCCGGGCGTCGAGCGTCACCCTGTGCCGGGTGGCGGTTCGCGCGCGGTCGAGATCCGCGCCGGCGACGAGATCACCGTGACCGACCGCGAAGGCGGGCAGCTGGCCGAGATCGTGGCGTTCACGCCTTCGGGCGCGGGCGACGCGGGGCTGATCGGCGCAGTGGCCAGCGGCGCGCCCGAGGGGCTGCTTGCGACGCTGCGTGACTCGGTCTCGGGGCGCGGCGTGGCGCGGGCGCTGGCGGCGGCGGGCTTTGACCTCGGTGCGGCGCGGGCGGTGCG
>NZ_RAPJ01000040.1:0-55951 GCF_003703915.1 Salipiger sp. D13 | reverse complement strand
TCAGGGCCGCCTCGGCGGCGGCCAGTTCCAGCGCGCCGCCGCCGATGGTGCCCGACTGGCCGCCGGGCCAGACCAGCATCGCCGCGCCGACCTCGCGCGGGGCCGAGCCCGCGACCTCGGCCACGACGACCCGCGCCACCCGTCCATGGGCAGCGACGGCGGCGCGCAACGCCTCGACGTCAAACCCCATCCTGCACCTTCCGGATCGCCATGAGCACCCGCTCCGGTGTCGCCGGCGCATCGAGCGCCGGGTAGGCCTCGCCACAGGAGGCGATGGCATCGGACAGCGCGAGGAAGGCCGAGATCCCGAGCATGAAGGGCGGCTCGCCCACCGCCTTCGAGCGATAGACCGTCTCCTCGCGGTTCGCCCCGTCCCAGAGCGCCACGTTGAAGATCTCGGGCCGGTCCGAGCAGGCCGGGATCTTGTAGGTCGAGGGAGCATGGGTGCGCAGCCGCCCCTTGTCGTCCCAGACCAGCTCCTCGGTGGTGAGCCAGCCCGCGCCCTGCACGTAGCCGCCCTCGATCTGGCCGATGTCGATGGCCGGGTTCAGCGAGGCACCGGCGTCATGCAGGATGTCGGTGCGCAGGATGCGGTGCTCGCCGCTGAGCGTGTCGAGCACCACCTCGGTGCAGGCCGCGCCATAGGCGAAGTAGTAGAACGGTCGCCCCTGACCGCGGATGCGGTCCCAGTCGACCTTGGGGGTCTTGTAGAACCCCGTCGACGACAGGCTCACCCGCCCCTCGTAGCAGAGCTTCGCCGCCTCGGCGAAACCCAGCGTCTCGCCGCCGACCTGCACCTGCCCCTCGGCAAAGCGCACCTCGGACGCCCGCGCCTGGTAGAGCCCGGCCAGATGCTCGGCCATACGCGCGCGGATCGTGTCGCAGGCGGCCTGCACCGCCATGCCGTTCAGGTCCGACCCCGACGAGGCCGCCGTGGCCGAGGTGTTGGGCACCTTCGAGGTATCGGTGGCGGTGATCCGCACCGCCTCCGGCGAGAGCCCGAAGCGGGCCGCCGCCACCTGCGCCACCTTCTGGAACAGCCCCTGCCCCATCTCGGTGCCGCCATGGTTCAGCGCCACCGAGCCATCCTGGTAGACGTGCACCAGCGCGCCCGCCTGGTTCAGATGGGTGAGCGTGAACGAGATTCCGAATTTCACCGGCGTCAGCGCGATGCCGCGCTTCAGCAGCGGCGTCTCCTCGTTCCAGGCGGCGATGGCCGCGCGCCGGGCGGCATAGTCGCAGCTCGCCGCCAGGCGCTCGGTCAGCGCGTTCAGGATGAAATCCTCGACCGGCTGGCCGTAATGCGTGGTCTGCCCCCCCTCGGGCGCCACCGGAACCGGGTGCGAGGGCTCGGCCTCCACGGCCCCGCGCGACGCCAGATCCTCTTCTGAGACCTCGTGCTTCTTCTGGCTCGAAATATCCTCGGGGGGAGGCGTCGCTTCACCCTGCGCGACCGCCTCGCTGCTCGGACCCTCAGACGCCCGGGGGGCAGACAGCCCCCCGTCCGCCGCATCCACAGGCGCGGCGTCGGCGTAGTAGTTCGCCCGCCGCACCTCGAGCGGATCGCGGCCCAGCGCGTGGGCAACGTGGTCGAGCACCCGCTCGATTCCCAGCATCCCCTGCGGCCCGCCAAAGCCCCGGTAGGCGGTGGCGCTCTGCATGTTGGTCTTGAGCCGGTGGCTCTCGACCCGCAGCGCGGGGATGTCATAGGCGTTGTCCGAGTGCAGCATCGCCCGGTCGGCCACGGGCAGCGACAGGTCCTGCGCCCAGCCGCAGCGCGCGAACTGCACGAAGTCCACCGCGCAGAGCCGGCCGTCGTCGTCGAAACCGGCGCTGTACTCGATGCGGAAATCGTGGCGCTTGCCGGTGATCGTCATGTCGTCGTCGCGATCGTAGCGCATCTTGGCCGGCCGGCCAGTCGCCGCCGCCACGACGGCACAGGCGATGGCCAGCGCGTTGCCCTGGCTCTCCTTGCCGCCGAAGCCGCCGCCCATGCGCCGGGTCTCGACCCGCACGCCATGCATCGGCAGGTGCAGCGCATGCGCAACCTTGTGCTGGATCTCGGTCGGGTGCTGGGTCGACGAATGCACCAGCATGTCGCCGTTTTCCTGCGGCAGCACCAGCGCCGCCTGCCCCTCTAGATAGAAGTGCTCCTGCCCACCCATCACGATGGTGCCGGATACCACGTTCGGTGCCTCGGCCAGCGCGTCGGCGGCGTCGCCCTTCTCCCAGATGCGCGGCCCGTCCTCGAAACGCGCGTCCGCCGCCATCGCCTCGTCGACCGAGAGCACCGGGTCGCGTTCCTGGTAGGTGATCCGCGCCTTGCGCACCGCCTTGCGGGCGGCAAGGTGACTGGTCGCCGCCACGAGGAACACCGGCTGCCCGGCATAGGACACCCTCGCGCCCGAGAGCAGCGGCTCGTCGCCCAGCGACGGCGAGCAGTCGCACTCCGACGGCAGGTCCTTCGCTTCCCAGACCCGCACCACGCCCGGCGCGCGGCGCACCTCCTCGAGGTCGATCTCGCGGATGCGCCCGGCGGCGATCGCGGACAGGCCGAAGGCCAGGTGAAGGCAGCCCGGCGGCACCGGGATGTCGTCGATGTAGCGGGCCTTGCCCGAGACATGCAGCGGGGCCGCGTCGTGCGGCAGCGGCTTGGTCACGCTCATGCCCGCACCTCGCGCACGTTGGTCGCGGCACCGAGGTCCTCGAGCAGGTAGCGGGTCAGCATGTTGCGCGCCGCGATCTGCCGGTAATCGGCGCTCGCGCGCATGTCCGACATCGGCGTGAAGTCCTGCTCCCAGGCATCCCAAGCGGCGACCACGGCCTCGTCGGTCCAGGGCTTGCCCACCAGCGCCGCCTCGACCGCATCGGCGCGTTTCGGAATGCCCGCCATGCCGCCGAAGGCGATGCGGGCCTCGGTCACGGTGCCGTCCTCGACGTGGATGCTGAAGGCACCGCAGACCGCCGAGATGTCCTGGTCGAACCGTTTCGACAGCTTGTAGACCCGCAGCCGGTCGGGCTGGCGCGGGATCGTGATCGCCTCGACGAACTCGCCGGGGTAGCGGTCTTGCTTGCCGTATTCGACAAAGAAGTGCTCAAGTGCCATCTCGCGGCGGGTGTCGCGGTAGCGCAGGTGCAGCCGCGCGCCCAGCGCCATCAGCGCCGGCGGGTTGTCCCCGATCGGCGAGCCGTTGGCGATGTTGCCGCCGATGGTGGCAGCCGCGCGGACCTGTGCCGAACCGTAGCGGCGCAGCATTTCGGCGTAGCTCGGGAAATGCTCGCGCATGAGGTCGAGCACCCGGTCCATCGTCACGCCGGCGCCGATGCGGATCTCGTCGTCGGTCACCTCGATCCGCTGCAGGTCGCGGCAGCGGTTGAGAAAGATCACCTCGGGCAGCTCGCGCAGGTCCTTGGTCACCCACAGGCCCACGTCGGTCGCCCCGGCCACCAGCGTCGCCGAAGGGTGGCGGGCGTAGAGCTCGGCCAGCGCATCGGCGCTTTCGGGCGCATGCGCGGTCATGTCGGCGGACGAGACGGTGCCCGCCACCTCCGGCAACTCGGGCTCCGCCATCCAGTCGGGCACCGGGTCGTCGGCGGCGGCCACGGCGGCGCGCACGATGGGCGCGTAGCCGGTGCAGCGGCAGAGGTTTCCCGCGAGCGCATCGTCGTGGTGCCGGTCGCCGCGCAGATGCGCGTTGGCCATCGAGACCACGAAGCCCGGCGTGCAGAAACCGCATTGCGAGCCGTGGTGATCGACCATCGCCTGTTGCACCGGGTGCAGCGTGCCGTCCGGCCCCGAGAGCCCCTCGACCGTGCGCAGCGCGCGGCCGTGCAGCTGCGGCAGGAACAGGATGCAGGCGTTGATCGCCCGGCTTCCCGTCTCGTCCGTGACCATCACCGTGCAGGCGCCGCAGTCGCCCTCGTTGCAACCTTCTTTCGTGCCGGTAAGGCCGCGCTCTTCGCGCAGCCAGTCGAGCGCGGTGCGCGTGGGAGACACGCCTCGCAGCTCCACTCTTTCCCCGTTCAGAAGAAAGGAGATATCCATGTGTAAAGACCCGCCGCCTTACCCTGTCCGTTTCCTGCGCGCCCTCGATGCGGCGTAGAAGGCGCGCGGACCATCCCGTGTCGCACCTAGGCTAGGGGGGAGGTTTCCCGGTTGGCAAGGGGAAATTGCCTATTCGACAGGCAGCCACCCCGCGTCAGCCAACAAACCGTGCACTCCCTCGCGCCCAGCCTAACCGCACCCTAGTCGGCGAGAAAGGCTACCAGTGCCGTGGCAGCGATGCTCATGTTCAGGATCGTGTTGTGATCGCCCTGCTCGAAGACCTTTACCCGCGCGTCGGGCGCGACCTTGGCAAGCGCCTCGACCTCGGCCGCGGGCGCCGCGTAGTCGTGACGGGCATGCAGGGCCAGCAACGGGATGCGACAGCCGGCGGCCAAAGGGCGCCAGGGCGTCTCGACCGCGTAGGGCGCGCCCAGCCGGCTGACCTCCTGCACGAACAGGTCGAGACAGCGCCCGCGCAGCCCGTATTGCGTGCCGCCCAGCCGGATCAGCCCCTTCAGGTCGAGCGGGGCCGAGATGAAGGCCGCGCGGTCGCAGGGCAGCCCTTCGGCGAGGGCGAAGAGCGTTGCATTGGCACTGACGCAATGCGCGACGATGCCGTCGTAGGGGCCATGCTTCGTGACGGCAGCCTTTATCCCCTCGACAATATTGCGCATGCTGCAAATGGTGCGATCAGGGGCCAGATGCCCGGGAAGCACCAGCGCATCCACGCCGACCCCGGCCTGCCGGAGCGCACGGATGGGGCGGGCGAACTGGCGCACATGACCGTCGTGCCCGTGCACGAGCAGGATGCGCTTTTCCGGCCGCCCGGCCCCTGTGCCGGCGCTGTAACGGAGGATGCCGCCATCGGCATCCAGCGGCAGCAAGTCCGCTGGACCGGCGCCAGCCATCTGCCCGGGGGCGACATGCGCGCCGGACGTCAGATACCGGCGTCCGAGAAAGCGCGCGGTGCGCCTCGGAGCGAGCGCCGCCAAGGCCAGCAGCACCGAACGGCGCAAGCGCTTGACGCGCGGCACGGACGCCTCGGCGGTCGTAACGGCTGCTACGCCTGATCGCCTGCCGGATTGCTTCAGCCCGGCCTGATGCTGAGAATAGTTCAATTGTCTTGCCAAGTTCGATGCGTGCGCCGGCATATTACTGCACGGGTTCCATCCGATGTGCCGCCCACACTCGCAACAGAAGGTGCAGAAATTAAGGCGGATTTGATCTCGATTGCCTTCCTCGCCCGCCGGCATGCCCGAACGTCCGGGCGAGAGAGAGGTCTTTCGCCCCCCGCCGCGCCGCCATAATGTGCCGCCATGGCCGATCCCCGATTCATACACCTCCGCGTTCACACCGAATACTCCCTGCTCGAAGGCGCCGTGCGGCTGAAGAAGCTGCCAGGGCTCTGCGAGGCCATGGAGATGCCCGCAGTGGCCGTGACCGACAGCAACAACCTGTTCTCGGCGCTGGAGTTTTCCGTGACCGCGAGCGGCGCGGGCGTGCAGCCGATCGTCGGCTGCCAGCTCGATCTCCGCTACGTCGAACCCGCGCAGGGCGAACGGCCGAAGCCCCCTGCCCCGATCGTGCTGCTGGCGCAGAACGAACGCGGCTACGAGAACCTGATGAAGCTCAACTCGTGCCTCTACCTGCGGCACGACGGGCAGATCGCGCATGTGCTGCTCGACGAGCTCGAGCACCATTCCGAGGGGCTCATCTGCCTCAGCGGCGGCCCCGACGGGCCGGTGGGCCGGCTCCTGCGCGAGAACCATCGCGCCGCCGCGCAGACCCTGCTCACGCGGCTGCACCAGATCTTCAACGACCGGCTCTACGTCGAGCTCCAGCGCCACCCGGGCGACGACGGCCTGCCCGAGGCCGAGCGGCTCTCCGAGCGGGGCCACGTCGAGATGGCCTACGAGATGGGCATTCCGCTCGTCGCGACCAACGACGTCTACTTCCCCAAGTCCGACATGTACGAGGCCCACGACGCGATGATCTGCATCGCCGAGGGCGCCTATGTCGACCAGCAGGAACCGCGCCGGCGCCTGACGCCGCAGCATTACCTCAAGACCCCGCAGGAGATGGCGACGCTCTTCGCCGACCTGCCCGAGGCCATCGAGAACACCATCGAGATCGCCAGACGCTGCGCCTTCATGGCCTACAAGCGCGCGCCGATCCTGCCGAAATTCGCCGACGACGAGGTCGAGGAACTGCGCCGCCAGGCCAACGAAGGCCTGCAGAAGCGCCTTGCCGTGATCCCCCACGCGGTCAGCCCCGAGAAATACCAGGAGCGGCTGGATTTCGAGATGGGCATCATCGAGGGCATGGGCTTCCCGGGCTACTTCCTGATCGTTGCCGACTTCATCAAGTGGGCCAAGGACCATGACATCCCCGTCGGTCCGGGCCGGGGCTCGGGCGCGGGCTCGCTCGTGGCCTACGCGCTCACGATCACCGACCTCGATCCGCTTCGCTACTCGCTGCTGTTCGAACGTTTCCTCAACCCCGAACGTGTCTCGATGCCGGACTTCGACATCGACTTCTGCATGGACCGCCGCGAAGAGGTGATCCGCTACGTGCAGGACAAGTACGGCCACGACAAGGTGGCGCAGATCATCACCTTCGGCGCGTTGCTGTCCAAGGCCGCCGTGCGCGACGTGGGCCGCGTGCTGCAGATGCCCTACGGCCAGGTCGACCGCCTGTCGAAGATGATCCCGGTCGAGGGCGTCAAGCCCGTCTCGATCGAGCAGGCGCTGCGCGACGAGCCGCGGCTTGCGGAAGAGGCGGGCAACGAGGAGGTCGTGGACCGGCTGCTGACCTACGGCCAGAAGGTCGAGGGGCTGTTGCGCTCGGCCGGCACCCACGCGGCCGGCGTGGTGATCGCCGACCGCCCGACCGACGAGCTGGTGCCGCTCTACCAGGACCCGCGCTCGGACATGCCGGCGACCCAGTTCAACATGAAGTGGGTGGAACAGGCCGGTCTCGTGAAGTTCGACTTCCTCGGCCTGAAGACCCTGACCGTCATCCAGAACGCGGTGAACCTGATCCTCAAGTCGGGCCGCCCGATCCATGTCGCCGCCGACGGCACGCAGCTCTACGAGCCCGCGGACGGCGGCGAGAACCAGATGAACCTCATCCCGCTGGATGACGAGAAGACCTACAGGCTCTACGCGGACGCCAAGACCGTGGCGGTGTTCCAGGTGGAATCCACCGGCATGATGGATGCGCTCAAGCGCATGAAGCCCACCTGCATCGAGGACATCGTCGCACTGGTGGCCCTCTACCGCCCCGGCCCGATGGAGAACATCCCGGTCTACTGCGAGGTCAAGAACGGCCAGCGCAAGATCACCTCGGTGCACCCGTCGATCGACCACATCCTTGCCGAGACCCAGGGCATCATCGTCTACCAGGAGCAGGTGATGCAGATCGCGCAGGAGATGGCGGGCTACTCGCTCGGCGGCGCCGACCTGCTGCGCCGCGCAATGGGCAAGAAGATCAAGGAGGCGATGGACGCCGAGCGCCCGAAGTTCACCAAGGGCGCGATGGCCAACGGCGTCGACGAGGCGAAGGCCAAGGAGGTCTTCGACCTGCTCGAGAAATTCGCCAACTACGGCTTCAACAAGTCGCACGCGGCGGCCTACGCGGTGGTGAGCTACCAGACGGCCTGGCTCAAGGCGAACCACCCGGTGGAGTTCATGGCGGGCGTCATGAACTGCGATATCCACCTGACCGAGAAGCTCGCCACCTATTTCTACGAGACGAAGAAGGGCCTGAAGCTCGACTACATCCCGCCCTGCGTGAACCGCAGCCAGGCGATGTTCGACGTCGAGGACGGCAAGCTGGTCTACGCGCTCGGCGCGCTGAAGAACGTCGGCACCGACGCGATGGGCCTCGTTGTCGCGGGGCGCCGCTCGGTGCCCGAGGACCCGGGCAGCCCCGAGAAGCCCTTCGTCAACATCTACGACTTCGCCCGGCGGGTAGACCTCAAGCGGATCGGCAAGCGGCCGCTGGAGATGATGGCGCGGGCCGGCTGCTTCGACCAGCTCGACCGCAACCGCCGGCGGATCTTCGACTCGCTCGACGCGCTTGTCGCCTACTCGGCGGCGGTGCACGAGCAGCGCGCCTCGGCGCAGGTGTCGCTTTTCGGCGACGCGGGCGACGACCTGCCCGAGCCGCGTCTGTCGCCGGTCTCGGACTGGCTGCCCGCCGAGCGGCTGTCGGAAGAGTTCAAGGCGATCGGCTTCTACCTGTCCGGGCATCCGCTCGACGACTACATGCCGGCGCTCAAGCGGCGTGACGTGATGACGCTCGACGAGGCCGAGGAGAAGGCCCGGGGCGGCGCCTGCATCGCCAAGCTCGCCGGCGTCGTCGCCGGTCGGCAGGAGCGCAAGTCGGCGCGCGGCAACCGCTTCGCCTTTGCGCAGCTGTCGGACCCGACCGGCGCCTACGAGATTACCATCTTCTCGGACACGCTGGAGAAGTCGCGCGAGTTCCTCGAGACCGGCACCAAGGTGGTGGTCACCGCCGAGGCGACGCTGGAATCGGACCAGTTGAAGCTGCTCGCCCGCTCCATCGGCCCGGTCGAGCACGTGGTGGCCGACGCCGGCGCCGCCGGGCTGCGCATCTTCATCGAGGACCCGGACACCATCGCGCGGGTGGCCTCGGTGCTGGGCCGGGCCGCCGAGCAGATGCCGCGCGCCGGGCGCGGGCCGGTGCGGCTGTGCCTGTCGTCGACCGGGCTGCCGGGCGAGGTCGAGATGGACCTAAACCAGGAGTTTCCGGTGACGCCGGAGATCAAGGGCGCCGTGAAATCGCTCGACGGGGTGCTCGCGGTCGAGGACTTCTGACAGCCCCGCGCTCAGTAGTGCGGCGGGCGCTCGTCGCCGAAGACCGCGCCGCCGCTGCCCTCGTCCTGCCGCGCGGCCTCGCGCTCCATCAGCATCGCCACGCGGCGGGTGAGCAGCGAGAGCTCGCGGTCCTGCCGGGCGACGGTCTCGGAGAGATCGTCGACGGTGCGCTCGAGATGGGCGATGCGCTCCTGCATCGGGTCGGTGTCGCTGGGCATGGCGTGGCTCCTTTGGCGCGAGACATATGGACGTGGGTGCGCCTTGTCCACGGGCCGATCTGGGGCTCTGCCCCCGCCGCGCGTGCCGCGCGTCTCCCCCGAGGGTATTTGTGAAACCGGAGAAGGGCCGGGCGCGGCGCTCGCTTGCCCCTTAGCGGCTGACGGGCTAAGGGGAGCGCGCAATCCGGAAAGCCAGGAGCCGGTCATGGCGAAGCAGAAGAAAGCCCCCCGTCCCAAGGCGCAGACGCCCAAGGGATTCCGCGACTATTTCGGTCAGGACGTGAGCGAGCGCGCCGAGATGCTGCGCGCGATCGCCGGGGTCTACCATCGCTACGGCTTCGAGGCGCTGGAAAGCTCGGCCGTGGAGACCGTCGAGGCGCTCGGCAAGTTCCTGCCCGACGTCGACCGCCCCAACGAGGGCGTGTTCGCCTGGCAGGACGAGGACGAGGGCTGGGTGGCGCTGCGCTACGACCTGACGGCGCCGCTGGCGCGGGTCTATGCCCAGCACCGCAACGATCTGCCCCTGCCCTATCGCCGCTACGCCATGGGGCCGGTCTGGCGCAACGAGAAGCCCGGGCCGGGCCGCTACCGGCAGTTCTACCAGTGCGACGCCGACACCGTGGGGGCTGCCTCGGTCGCGGCGGATGCGGAGATCTGCGCGATGCTGGCGGACACGCTCGAGGTGGTGGGCATTCCGCGCGGCGACTACCTCGTGCGGGTGAACAACCGGAAGGTTCTGAACGGCGTGCTCGAGGCGATGGGTGTCGCCGACGAGCATCAGCAGGCCGCGGTGCTGCGCACCATCGACAAGTTCGACAAGGTCGGCGAACAGGGCGTGCGCGAGCTGCTCGGCCAAGGTCGGCTCGATGCCTCGGGCGCCTATATCGACGGCGTGGGTCTTTCGGAGGCGCAGGCCGAGCCGGTGCTGGCCTTCCTGACCTCGAAGGGTACGGACGCGGGCGAGACGGTCGCCAACCTGCGCGCCGCCGTCGGCGAGAGCGCGGTGGGCGCCGAGGGTGTCGACGAGCTCGAGCAGATCGGCGCGCTGCTGGCGGCGCAGGGCTACGGGTCGGACCGGATCGAGATCGACCCGTCGGTGGTGCGTGGCCTCGGCTATTACACCGGGCCGGTGTTCGAGGCGGAGCTGACCTTCGAGATCTTCGACGACAAGGGCCGCAAGCGGCAGTTCGGCTCGGTCGCGGGTGGCGGGCGCTACGACGACCTGGTGAAACGCTTCACCGGGCAGGCGGTGCCGGCGACCGGCGTGTCGATCGGGGTCGACCGGCTGCTCGCCGCGCTGCGCGAGAAGGGCCGGATCGGCGGCGAGGTGCAGGGGCCCGTGGTCGTGACCGTCATGGACCGCGACCGCATGGCCGACTACCAGGCGATGGTGGCCGAGCTCCGCAACGCCGGCATCCGCGCCGAGGTCTACCTCGGCAACCCGAAGAACTTCGGCAACCAGCTGAAATACGCGGACAAGCGCCATTCCCCCGTGGCCGTCATCGAGGGCGGCGACGAGAAGGAGCGCGGCGTGGTGCAGATCAAGGACCTGGTCCTCGGCGCGAAGCTCGCCGAGAGCGCGAGCCTCGAGGAGTGGAAGGAGCGGCCTTCGCAATACGAGGTACCGCGCGGCGAGATGGTCGCGAAGATCCGGGAGATCCTGGCACAATGGGCGTGAGCATTGCGGAAGAACGCGCCGAGGCGGTGCGGCTGCGCGCCGCCTTCGTCGAGGCCGGCGCGACCAATGTCGACTGCGCCATCCTGCAGTCCGCAGAGACGCTGCTAGATCTCTACGGCGAGGACATCCGCGCGCGCGCCTACGTCACGCAGGACCCGGCACGCGGCGAGGTCATGCTGCGACCGGACTTCACCGTCCCGGTGGTGCAGATGCACATGGAGACCGGCGCCGCCCCCTCGCGCTACACTTACTGCGGCGAGGTGTTCCGGCGGCAGGAAGATCACCCCGAGCGCGCCTCGGAATACTTCCAGGTGGGCTACGAGCTGTTTGCCGACAACGCACCGGCGCAGGCCGACGCCGAGGTCTTCGCCCGCTTCGCCGACACGCTGGCGCCCTACGGGCTGCGCGCGGTCACCGGCGACATCGGCATCCTCACCGCCGCGGTGCGGGCGCTGAAGATCTCGGACCGGCGCCGCGCCGCGCTGATGCGGCACATCTGGCGGCCGCGGCGCTTTCGCGCCTTGCTCGACCGCTACTCGGGCCGCACGCCGGTGCCGCCGACGCGCAAGGCGCTGCTCGGAGCCTCGGACCCGATGGCGGAGGCCGGCAACTTCATCGGCCTGCGCTCGGAGACCGAGGTGGCCGAACGCATCGCCGCGCTGCACGCGGATGCCGCCGAAGGGCCGCTCTGCCGCAGCCAGGTTCAGCTCATCGACACGCTGCTGGCGGTGCGCGAGACCTGTCCCTTCGCGCTGGAACACCTGCATGACATCGCCGTCGACCTGCCCGGCCTGCTGCCGGCCGTCGAGGGCTTCGAGCGCCGCTGCGAGGCCATGGCCGCGCAGGGCATCGACGTCGACCGTCTCGATTTCGAGGCGAGCTACGGGCGCACCTCGATGGAATACTACGACGGTTTCGTCTTCGGCTTCCTTGCCCCGAAACGCCCCGACCTGCCGCCGATCGCCACCGGCGGGCGCTACGACGCGCTGACCGAGCGGCTCGGACAGGGACGCGCGGCGCCCGCGGTGGGCGGCGTGATCCGGCCAGGGCTGCTGCTGCAACTGGGAGGTGCGGCATGAGCATCAAGCTTGGCGTGCCCTCCAAGGGCCGGCTCATGGAAAAGACCTTCGACTGGTTCGGCGCGCGCGGCGTCGGGCTGCGGCGCAGCGGCTCGGACCGCGAGTATGCCGGCGCGGTCGAGGGTGTCAGCGGGGTCGATCTCGTACTGCTGTCGGCGGGCGAGATCCCGCGCGAGCTGGCAGCGGGGCGCATTCACCTTGGCGTCACCGGCACCGACCTGATCCGCGAGAAGCTCGTGCAGTGGGACCAGAAGGTCGAGCCGCTGGCCGAGCTCGGGTTCGGCCAGGCCGATCTGATCGTGGCAGTGCCCGCCTGCTGGGTCGATGTCGACACGCTCGACGATCTCGACGCTGCGGCGGCGGCGTTCCGCGCCCGGCACGGGATGCGCATGCGGATCGCCACCAAGTATCACCGGCTGGTGCGGGACTACCTGCGCAGCGGCGGCGTGGCCGACTACCAGCTCGTCGATTCGCAGGGTGCGACCGAGGGCACGGTGAAGAACCTCACCGCCGAGGCCATCGCCGACATCACCTCGACCGGCGAGACGCTGCGCGCCAACCATCTCAAGATCCTCGAGGAAGAGCCGGTGCTGCGCAGCCAGGCGACGCTGTTCCGAAGCCGCATGGCGCCGCTCAGGGGCGACGAGCGGCAGGCCCTGCGGGCGCTGACCGAGAAACTCGGCGTCTGAGGTGGCGTCCGGGCGCCGTGGCGCGCCCTCCCGACGGGCAAACCGCCTGCCGTCCGGGCCATCGGAGGGCTGGGCACGCTGCGCGGCGGGTTTCCTGCTTCCCGGACTGGCCCGCGATGCGCCGACGTGCCAGTCTTCCCGTGATCCCGAAGCAAGGAGAGACGGCATGAAGGTCGGTATCGTCGGTGCAGGCATGGTCGGATCGGCGGCGGGCTACGCGCTTGCGCTGCGCGGCGGCGCGAGCGAGATCGTTCTCGTCGACCGCAACGAGGCTCTTGCCGTCGCGCAGGCAGAGGACATAGCCCACGCCGTGCCCTTTGCCCATCCTGTCCGGGTCCGCGCCGGGGATTACGACGCGCTCGACGGGGCTGGTGTGGTGATCCTCGCGGCGGGCGTGGCGCAGAAACCGGGCGAGGACCGCCTGAGCCTGCTGTCGCGCAACGCCGATGTCTTTGCGCAGGTGCTCGAGGGTGTGCAGCGTGCAGCCCCGGATGCCTTGCTGCTGGTGGCCTCGAACCCCGTCGACGTGATGACCGAGGTCACCCTGCGCGTCTCCGGGCTTTCGGCCGAGCGGGTGATCGGCTCGGGCACGATCCTCGATACCGCACGGTTCCGCAGCCTGATCGGCGGGCATCTCGGCGTCGCGCCGCAGTCGGTGCATGCCTACGTGCTGGGCGAGCACGGCGATTCCGAAGTGCTGGCCTGGGCCTCGGCGCGGGCGGGATCTGAGCCGGTGGCGCGCTTCGCGGCGCAGGTCGGTGCCCCGATCACGGAGGATGTGCGCGCGCGGATCGACGAGGGCGTGCGCCGGGCCGCCTACCGCATCATCGAGGGCAAGGGCGCCACCTGGTACGGGATCGGCGCGGGGCTTGCCCGGATCGTGCAGGCGGTGCGCGACGACCAGCGGTCGGTGCTGTCGGTGTCGATGGTCACGCCGGAGGTCGAGGGCGTCAAGAACGTGGCGCTCAGCCTGCCGCGCGTCGTCGGCGGCGCGGGAATCGTCGCGACGCTGATGCCGGAGCTCGCAGGGGACGAGGCACAGGCACTACGGCGCTCGGCGGAGCTTCTGGGGGAGACCGCGGACCGGCTCGGCTAGCGTGGCCGCTCAGCGAGCGGCAGGTTGAGAACCCACCATCTACGGACCGAGCGCGACCTCACCACCGGCTCAGGCGATGATGTCGGGGGTGAGCCGGTCCTCGATCAGCGCGATCTTGTCCTTGAGGAAGAGCTTCTTCTTCTTCAGCCGCTGCAGCGTCAGCGCATCCACCACGCCACGCGTGTGCAGCGCGTCGATCGCATCGTCGAGGTCGCGGTGCTCGTGCCGGAGCACCTCCAGTTCCACGCGCAGCACCTCTTCGGTCTTCATCGAGATATCTTGCGGCGCGTCCATGCAGGCAGACTCCTTGCGGTTTGGAGGGCCAGAATAGCGATATTCGCCGTGTTGGCAAAGGTCTTGCGCATATTCCCGCGGCTACCCATATTTGACACAGACGGGTCGCCGACAACCGGGGCCCGACGGACGGTCGCTTACCTATAAGGACGTGTCGATGAGCAAGATGACCTTGGGATCCTATCCCCACATGCTCGGCTTCGAGCAACTCGAGCGGCTGCTGGAACGCACCGCGAAATCGAGTGAGGGCTATCCGCCCTTCAATATCGAGCAGACCTCGGATGATTCCTACCGGATCACGCTGGCCGTCGCCGGCTTCTCGGAAGATGACCTCGCCATCACGGTCGAGGATCGCCAGCTGGTGATCCGCGGACGGCAGGGCGACGACGGCTCGGAACGCATCTTTTTGCATCGTGGCATCGCGTCGCGACAGTTCCAGCGCACATTCGTCTTGGCCGATGGCGTCGAAGTGGGCGAGGCTGTGATGGAGAACGGCCTGCTGCACGTGGATCTCACGCTCTCCCGTCCCGAGACGGTGGTGCAGACGATCCAGATCAGAAAGGGGTAATCCTATGAATACCAAGTTCGACTTCAACTCGCTTCCGGGTCAGGATCGCATCGTCTACGTGCGCCCCGTTGCCGCCGAGGATCTCCCCGAGGAAGTGCAGAGCCAGCTCGACGGGCTCGAGATGCTTTACGCCGTGCACAACGCCGACGGCGAGCGGCTGGCGCTCGTGAAAGACCGCAAGCTTGCGTTCATCCTTGCACGTCAGAACGATCTGGCGCCGGTCACGGTGCACTGACGCCCTGACATGACCCGTGGCGGAGCGCCCGTTCCGCCCGGCTCTTCACTGGTTCTTTACGAACGGCACGGTGGGCGGATCGCCCACCCTACGCGCGGCGCCAGCGGTGCATGACATCGGCTCCGACCGCGCGGGCCTCTTCCAGCACGAAGCGCGGCGCCTCGGACAGCCGATCGACGCCCATGGCGCCGATGCCGGGTCGCCCCTCGGCCCCCAGCGCCATGCCGGCGGTGAAGCCGACCAGCTCGTCCACCAGATCGGCGGCGAGAAGCGAGGCCGCAAGCTGTCCGCCGCCCTCGCAGAACACGCGGGTCAGCCCCTGCCTCCCGAGCGCGGCAAGCAGCGCATGCGGGTCGATCCGCCCGCCCCTCACCTCCGATTGCAGAAGCGTCGCGCCGCAGCTCTCCCATGCCCGGCGCGTCATCGTGGCGGCATCCGAGCCGTGCACCACCCAGACCGGCACCTCACGCGCGGTGCTGGCGAGCTTGCTCATCAGCGGAACGTCGATCAGGCGCGACACGATCACCCGCACCGGCTGGCGAACCGCGCCCCAGCCCCGCACCGTGAGCGAGGGGTCGTCGGCCCTCGCCGTGCCCGCCCCCACCATCACCGCATCATGGCTGGCGCGCAGGCCGTGCACCGCGGCCCGGGCCTCGGGCCCGGTGATCCATTGGCTTTCACCGGTCGCCGTGGCGATCCGGCCGTCGAAACTGTTGGCGAGCTTCAGCGTCACCCATGGGCGCCCCTGTTCGACCTTCAGGAAGAACCCGGCATGGTCCCGCGCGGCCTCTTCGGCACACACGCCGGTCGTCACCTCGACGCCATGCTTGCGCAGGTACTCGAACCCCTGCCCCGACACACGCGCATCGCTGTCGGCCAGCGGCGCCACGACGCGGGCGATGCCGGCCTGCACGAGCGCCTCGCAGCAGGGCGGGGTCTTTCCATGATGCGAACAGGGCTCGAGCGTGACATAGGCGGTGGCGCCGCGCGCTGCCGCGCCGGCCATCTCCAGCGCCTGCGGCTCCGCGTGCGGCCGCCCGCCCGAGGCGGTGGCGCCACGCCCGACAACACGGCCATCCTTCACGATGACGCAGCCGACAGCCGGGTTGGGCCAGCACTGCCCCATGCGTCTTCGGCCCAGCCGGAGGGCATGGGCCATGTGGCCGAGATCGTCGGTCACTTCTCGGCGAGGGTTGCGCCGGGGCGCAATTCGCTGACGAACTTGTCGAAATCGTCGGCCGCCTGGAAATTCTTGTAGACGCTGGCAAAGCGCACGTAGGCCACGGTGTCGATCCGGGCGAGCGTCTCCATGACGATCTCGCCGATCTGCTTCGAGGGGATGTCGGTCTCGCCCATGCTCTCGAGCCGGCGGACGATGCCGCTGATCATCTGGTCGACGCGTTCGGGCTCTATGGGCCGCTTCTGAAGCGCAATGCGGATCGACCGCTCGAGCTTGTCACGGTCGAAGTCCTCGCGGCGGCCATTCGACTTGATGACCACGAGATCGCGCAGCTGCACCCGCTCGTAGGTGGTGAAGCGACCGCCGCAGGCCGGGCAAAAGCGACGACGTCGGATCGAGACGTGCTCTTCCGCGGGCCGTGAATCCTTTACCTGCGTGTCGATATGTCCGCAAAACGGGCAGCGCATGGCCTGTCCTCTTATCGTGTCGTCTCTGCCTCGGTGGTGAGGTGCGGCCCCACTTATCCACAGCCACTATAGGGCACACGCCAAAGGTTGGGTAGAGGCTATTTGCGACAACAAGATAGGCGATTTACCGGGGCACCAATTCCCGGCGCTCAGCGGCTCAGGTGCGCGACGACCTGGCGCCGATGCGGCGCGCTGCGATGCTCGAACAGGTAGATGCCCTGCCACATGCCAAGCGCAAGACGGCCATCCGTGACCGGAATGGTCAGCGAGATGGGCAGGATCGCAGCCTTGATATGTGCCGGCATATCGTCCGGCCCCTCGTAAGTATGCGTGAGATAGCTCATCGCCGGATCGTCGGACGGCGGCACCAAGCGGTTGAAATAGGCGGTGAGGTCGGACTTCACCTCGGGATCGGCGTTTTCCTGGATCAGAAGCGACGCCGAGGTGTGCCGGATGAAAAGCGTGAGCAGCCCGGTGCCCTCGGCCCAGTCGACGACGTCGCGGGTGAATTCATAAAGCCCCGGTCCGTTCGTCGAAATGGTGAATGTCGTTTGCATCCTGCGCCCCCGGTCCGTTCAATCCATGGGATCGTGGCTAATGCTGCAAGTCGGAAATGGCCAGAGGCCGGGGTTCCCCCGTGATCAGGCCTCGGTGACCACGCAAGCAACACGGGGCATGTCCTCGGTGCGATCGAAGAAGATCGGTGTGCCGGCGTCGGTCACGGCGGGGATCTCGGCCGCTTCGCGCAGGCCTTCCTGGCAAGACGCCAGCTCGTCGGCGGATACCTCGATTTCGATCACTTCGGGCGCATCGGTCGTCATCGCGTCCGAGGCGGCAAAGGCCGCAACGGAAGCAAAGGCGGCGGTGATGGTCAAAGCGATCAGGCGGGTCATTCTCAGTCTCCTTCGATTCGCCAGCACAACGTTCTTCATGCCGCGTCGGTTCCCCGGCCCTGTTGCCCGGTTGCAACCGCGCCCGCAGCGCGCGCGTTGAACGACAGATGAAGAAAGAGAGGACGATCATGGCAAGCAAGACGCTTTTCATCACTGGCGCCAGTTCCGGGATCGGCGCCGAGACCGCTCGCGCCGCAGTGCGCAACGGCTGGAACGTCGGACTGTTCGCGCGCTCGCAGGACAAGCTCGACGCGCTGGTCGAGGAGTTGGGCGACAAGGCGCTGGCCCTGCCCGGCGACGCGACCTCGCTGACCGACCAGACCGAGGCAATGGCGCGCGTGGCCGAGCATTTCGGTGACGTCGACGCGGCGTTTGCCAATGCCGGCATGGGCGTGTCCGGTGCCGGAACGCTCGAGGGCGAGCCGGAGCAGTGGGACAAGATGATCCAGCTCAACGTGATGGGCGTGCTCTGGACGGCCAAGGCCGCCTCGGCCTACTTCCAGAAGAACGGCGGCCACCTGCTGCTGACCGGCTCGGCCGCCGGGCGCACCCACATAAAGGGGTCGGTCTACTCGGCGACGAAGTGGTTCGTGCACGGTTACGGTGGAAACCTCGCACAGGAGTTCCGCGAATGGGGGGCCCGCGTCACGGTCATCGCGCCGGGTATGGTCGACACGCCGTTCTTCGACGAGCCGAAGCCCGACAAGCTGCACCCGAGCGACATCGCAGACGCGGTGATCTACGCGCTGAGCGCCGACAAGCGGGCGAATGTGCAGGAAGTCTTCGTGATGCCGAACGGCTGACCGCTTCCAGATGCGGCGGGCGGCACCGGTTGCCGCCCTGCCCCGCCTAGTCGGTTCAGGTTGCGTCGGTCTCGCGCGAACGCAGATGGGGCAGCAGGCTGATTGCCAGCAGGATCTCGACCGCCACGGTGGCCCAGGTCAGCCAGCCGGCGATGCCCCGCAGGGCTGCCTGCGCCCCGACCAGCGCAAGGCCCAGGTAGACCACGATCAGGCCGATGACGATGGCCTGCCGCGCCTCGGAGCGGGGTGCATTCCGGGACAGCATCAGCATCGCGGCGATGCCGAGGAAGGGGATCGCGCCGCGTCGGGTCATCAGAACGGTGCCCGGAAGCATGTCCTGACCGAAGATCCACAGCGGCACGACCGGCAGCAGCAGATAGGCGGCGAAAAGCGCGGCGAGCACCGCGGCGTGAATCTGGCAGATGGCACGATAATCAGGCATAGGCGGCAGATAGCGGGGGCGCCCCGACGGTCAAGGCGCCCACGACAATATCAGCCGAAGAGGCGCGGCCCCTGCTCGTCGATCATCTGCTTCGCCTTGCGAAGCGACGCCTCGACCGCGTCGTCCCGGTCGCGCAGCACGTCGGCGCGCACGAGTTGATGACTCTTCGTCTCCCCCTCGACCTCGCCCTCGATCAGCGCCGCGATGCGGAACTGACCGTCCGCGGCCATCGGCTCGGGGGTGATGCGGAAGCCCTTGTATTCGACCGGCTCGGCCCGGGGCGTGGGGGCAGCAGAGCCGCCCCCGCCACCGAAGAGACGCTTGAGAAGAGACATGGCGCGCTCCTTACTGGTCGAGGAACGAGCGCAGCTTGCGCGACCGCGACGGGTGCTTGAGCTTGCGCAGTGCCTTGGCCTCGATCTGGCGGATCCGTTCGCGGGTCACGCTGAACTGCTGGCCGACTTCCTCGAGCGTGTGGTCGGTGTTCATGCCGATACCGAAGCGCATCCGCAGGACACGCTCTTCCCGCGGCGTCAGCGACGACAGCACGCGGGTCGTGGTTTCCTTCAGGTTTTCCTGAATGGCGGAATCCAGCGGCAGGATCGCGTTCTTGTCCTCGATGAAGTCGCCGAGCTGGCTGTCTTCCTCGTCGCCGATGGGCGTCTCGAGCGAGATCGGCTCCTTGGCGATCTTCATCACCTTGCGGACCTTCTCGAGCGGCATCTGCAGCTTTTCCGCCAGCTCTTCCGGAGTCGGCTCGCGGCCGATCTCGTGCAGCATCTGACGACCGGTGCGGACCAGCTTGTTGATCGTCTCGATCATGTGGACCGGGATACGGATCGTGCGCGCCTGGTCGGCAATCGACCGGGTGATCGCCTGCCGGATCCACCACGTCGCATAGGTCGAGAACTTGTAGCCGCGGCGGTACTCGAACTTGTCCACGGCCTTCATCAGGCCGATGTTGCCTTCCTGGATGAGGTCCAGGAACTGCAGACCACGGTTCGTGTATTTCTTGGCGATCGAGATCACGAGACGCAGGTTCGCCTCGACCATCTCCTTCTTGGCCTGCCGGGCTTCTTTCTCGCCCTTCTGGACCTGGCCCACGATGCGGCGGAATTCCGAGATGTCGAGACCGACATACTGGCCGACCTGCGCCATGTCGGCACGAAGCTCCTCGACCTTGTCCGAGAACCGCTCGATGAACATCTGCCAGCCGCGCCCCGGCTTCTCGGCCATCTTCTCCATCCAGTTCGGATCGAGCTCGTGGCCGCGATACTCGGCGACGAATTCGCGGCGGTTGATGCGGGCCTGGTCGGCAAGCTTCACCATGTTCGAGTCGATCGACATGATACGGCGGTTGATGCCGTAGAGCTGGTCGATCAGCGCCTCGATACGGTTGTTGTGCAGGTGCAGCCCGTTCACCAGCTCGACGATCTCCGAGCGCAGCTTCTGGTAAAGCGCCTCGTCCGACTGGCTGAAAGATCCGTCCTCGTTGAGGGTGGCGCTGATGCGCGCGTCCTGCATCTCGGACAGGGCCTCGTAGTCGCTGGCGATGCGGTCGAGCGTCTCGAGCACGCGCGGCTTCAGCGCGGCCTCCATCGCCGCGAGCGACATGTTCGCCTGCTCTTCGTCGTCCTCGTCGTCGTCGCGGGCGATCGGGTTGCCGTCGGCGTCGAGCTCGGGCTCGTCCTTCTTGGGCTTCTCTGAAGGCGCGGCCGCCGGGTCGACGACCGGCTCGGCGATGTCGCCGTCCTCGTCCATCTGGCCCGAGAAGGTCGTCTCGAGGTCGATCACGTCGCGCAGCAGAATGTCTTCGGAGAGAAGTTCCTCGCGCCAGATCGTGATCGCCTGGAAGGTCAGCGGGCTTTCGCAGAGCCCGAGGATCATCGTGTTGCGGCCGGCCTCGATGCGCTTGGCGATGGCGATCTCGCCCTCGCGGCTCAGCAGTTCGACCGAGCCCATCTCGCGCAGGTACATGCGCACCGGGTCATCGGTGCGGTCGAGCTTCTCGCTCCCGCCCGAGGACAGCGCGACGTCCTTGCCCTTGGAGGCGTCGACCAGCTCGGTTCCGCCCTTCGAGGCGTTGTCCTCTTCGGTCTCTTCCTCTTCGGTGACCTGGATGCCCATTTCCGAGAGCATCGACATCACGTCCTCGATCTGGTCCGACGAGACCTGATCGGGGGGCAGGACCTGGTTCAGCTGGTCATAGGTGATGTAGCCCTTCTCGCGCGCCTCGGAGATCATCTTTTTGACCGCCGCCTGGCTCATGTCGAGGCTGTGGGCGTCTTCCTGAGTCTCGGGCTTGGCGTCGTCGTTATCTTTGGCTGCCATGAAGTGCTCCGTCAAAGGGAGGCGGCCCAAGGGCCGGTGTTCGCGCGGATGGACTGATTCGAATTTTTCGAATCATGGGGGGAATCAACTGATTCGGCCACCCGTCATATCCCGTTTTCCTCCAAGTTTCCCTACCTGCACAGCTAGCTTCTGTGCTTGGAAAAGCGAATCTGTTGCCGCAGGGCTTCAGCACGCTCTACCTCTTCCTTGCTCATCCTCACACCGTTGGGTGCGATCTCGTAGTCGACCTCGCCCTCGTCACCTCGCAGCGCGGACTGATTCCTCATCATGGCCGCCTGTCCGAGACGCCACGTCAGCGCTTCGTCGGCGACATGCTGGAAGTCTTCGACCGCTTCCGCGATCTCGGCCGCCAGCCCCCCTTCGGCGGCATTCTTGGCCACCGCGTCTGCAACGGTCAGCCGGGCGAGTTCAATGTCTCCGGGATGACGCAGGCAGGGCACGACGGCGAGATGGCGTGCAGAGAGCAGGGTTTCAAGGGCCTCCGCCCCCATTCTTTGCTCGGCGAGCGCGCGCAGCGCCTGCGGATCGTCGCCGGTGTGCTCGAGCAGCACGTCGCGCAGGGTGGCGCGATCCGGATCGGCGCAGGCCAGCATCTCGAGGTGCTGCTCGAACTCCGCGATGAGCTCGGGAGAGTGGAACAGCACGACGAGAATGACCGCCTCGCGCATCTCGATCTGCGCATCATCGCCCGCGGAGACGAGGAAAGAGCTCTTCGCGCTCGCGCTTGGCGGCGCCGGCGCGTTCCATTGACGCTTGCGCCCTCCGCCCTGACCGCCGCGCGGCGCGCGTTGCGGCCGGAAGAGTTGCCAGCGCAGGTCCTTGATCTCGTCGCCGTAGTGGCGCCGCAGGCCCGGATCCTGGATCTGGCGCAGCACTTCGCGCAGCCGCGCATCGAGCGCCGCCTTGCGCTCGGGGCTGTCGAAGACCTTGCCTTCGGTCTCGCGGCGCCACAGCAGCTGCACCATCGGCATCGCCTGTTCCAGCACCTTCGAGACCGCCGCCGCGCCCTCGGCGCGCAGCAGGTCGTCGGGGTCCTTGCCCTCGGGCATCAGCGCAAAGCGCAGCGTCTTGCCGGCCTGCAGCAGCGGCAGCGCCAGGTCGATCACCCGGTAGGCCGCACGTAGCCCGGCCTTGTCGCCGTCGAGCGCCACCACCGGCTCGTCGGTCACCCGCCACAGGAGCTGCATCTGGGTCTCGGTCACCGCCGTGCCGAGCGGCGCGACCGAGGCCTCGAAGCCGGCCTCGGACAGTGCGATCACGTCCATGTAGCCCTCGGCCACGATCAGCGGCTGGCCCTTGCCGGCGGCCTCGCGCGCGGCGCGCAGGTTGTAGAGGTTGCGGCCCTTGTCGAAGAGCTCGGTCTCGGGCGAATTGAGATACTTCGCGTTGTCGTTCGGATCCATGGCCCGCCCGCCGAAGGCGATGGCGCGGCCGCGCGCATCGCGGATCGGGAACATGATGCGGTTGCGGAAGACGTCGTAGGGCTCGCGCCCGCGATCCGAGGACCGCGCCAGCCCGACACCGAGGATCATGTCCTCGGGCACCCCCTGCCCGCGCAGATGCGTCCAGAGGTTCTGCCAGCCCGCCGGCGCGAATCCCAGTTCGAAGCGGTCGCGCACGTCGGCGGTCAGCCCGCGCCGATCGAGGTAGGCGCGCGCGTCGCCGGCGGCACCGCTCGACAGCTGCATCCGGAACCAGCGCACCGCCTGCTCCATGACCTCGGCAAGCTGGTCGCGGCGGTCGGCCTTCTGCGCCGCCTGCGGATCGCGTGCCGGCATCTGCATCCCGGCCTCGCGGGCGAGGATCTCGACCGCCTCCATGAACTCGACGTTCTCGCTTTCGCGGACAAAGGAGATGGCGTCGCCCTTCGCGTGGCAGCCGAAGCAGTAGTAGAACCCCTTGCGATCGTCGACGTGGAACGAGGCCGACTTTTCCTGGTGGAACGGGCACGGCGCCCACATGTCGCCCTTGGCCTGGTTCGACTTGCGATTGTCCCACATGACCTTGCGCCCCACGACCTGTGACAGGCTCGTGCGGGTGCGCAGTTCATCAAGGAAACCGGGGGGCAGACTCATGGTGCGAATATCGGCCCGCGCGGCGCGCGAGTCCAGAAGCTCCCTGTGGTGGGTCGTCGATTTGAATGGTCCGGCGGGGGCGGTCCGCCGCGCCGCCGGGCCGGCGTGTCAGGTCTGCGGCAGCGCCCTTCGGGTCCTGTGCGCCGCAGGCGCGCCGCCGGATCAGACCGGATTTACTGGGACAGGCACTGGGTCTTCCACGCCTCGCCGATGGCGGGCGTCAGCTGCTCGTCCTCGAGCTGCCAGATCCAGTCGGCGAGCATGTCACCGGCGTTGCGGTCGAGCTTCTCGCGCAGGACCTTGCGCGCGGCGCTCTTCGGGATGCCGTCCTTGCGTGCCTGCACCGCGCCCATGACGATCTTCGCCGACTCGTCGCAGCGCGCGGTCTCCGCGGCGCCCTGGGCTGCGGCCGGCATAGCGCCGAGGGGCGCGGTGACAATCAGGCTGGCTGCGATCAACGCTCTGATCCGCATGACAGAAGGCTCCCTTTTCCGAATGACCGGGCCGACATACCCCGGACGAACGGCAGTGTCACCATCGCGTCGGCACCCGGGCGCCGACGCGTCCCGACGTCAGAGCCCCTTGGCGCGGTAGCTCTGCGCAACCCGCTGGATCGCCACGATGAACCCGGCGGTGCGCAGGTCGGTGACATCGTCGCGCCCGTGCCAGACCTCGCGCATCGACTGGTAGGCGATCCGCATGGTGTCATCGAGCCCCGAGCGCACCAGCTCGAGCTCGTCAGCGCCGCGAAGATACTTCTCGCGGAACTCCGGCGAGAGGTTCCACGCATCCCCCATCGCGGTGTCGAGCCGCTCGAGCTCGTCGAGCACGAGCTGGTGGCGCGCCTCTTCCTGCCGTCGCTGCAAGCGGCCGAAACGGATATGCCCGAGGTTCTTGACCCATTCGAAGTAGCTGACCGTCACGCCGCCCGCGTTGGCATAGAGATCGGGGATGATGACCGTACCCCGCCCGCGCAGGATGTCATCGGCCCCGGCGGTGATCGGCCCGTTCGCCGCCTCGATGATGAGATTCGCCTTGATGTGATGCGCGTTCGAAAGGTTGATGACCCCCTCAAGCGCCGCCGGCACGAGGATGTCGCACTCCGAGGTCAGCACGACCTCGCCGTCGGCCACGCTGTTGGCCTCGGGGTAGCCCTGCAACCCGCCGTGGCGCACCAGCCAGTCGCGCACCCGGTCGACGTTGAGGCCCTTGGGATCGTAGAGCGCGCCGTCGTGCTCGATGATCCCGGTGATCAGGGCGCCGTCTTCCTCGGACAGGAACTTGGCGGCATGGTAGCCGACGTTGCCGAGCCCCTGCACCACCACCCGCTTGCCATCGAGCCTGCCGGACAGGCCCGCGGCGCGCACGTCCTCCGGGTGACGGAAGAACTCGCGCAGCGCGTATTGAACCCCGCGCCCGGTGGCCTCGACCCGACCCGCAATGCCGCCGGCGTTCAGCGGCTTGCCGGTGACGCAGGCCCGCGCGTTGATGTCGGTGGTGTTCATGCGGGCGTACTGGTCCACGATCCAGGCCATCTCGCGCTCGCCCGTGCCCATGTCGGGCGCCGGCACGTTCTGGCTGGGATTGATCAGGTCACGCTTGATGAGTTCGTAGGCAAAGCGTCGGGTGATCTGCTCGAGCTCGTGTTCGTCGTATTCGCGCGGGTCTATCCTGAGCCCGCCCTTGGAGCCGCCGAACGGCGCCTCGACCAGTGCGCACTTGTAGGTCATCAGCGCCGCCAGCGCCTCGACCTCGTCCTGATCCACCGCCGAGGCGAAGCGGATGCCACCCTTGACCGGTTCCATGTGCTCGGAATGCACGGCGCGGTAGCCGGTGAAAGTGTGGATCTGGCCCCGCAGCCGGACACCGAAGCGCACGGTGTAGGTGCCGTTGCAGACCCGGATCTTTTCCTCGAGCCCGGGCGGCAGATCCATGAGGGCCGCAGCCCGGTTGAACATCAGGTCGACACTCTCGCGGAACGTCGGCTCATTGGCCGGTGCGGCACACATCGCGTTTCCTCCTTATGCGCCCGTCGTCCGCAGATCGCGCGGGCCGGTCCTCCGGGGCGCTGTCGTTAACTGTAGGGGCCGGGCGGCGACGGGCAAATCCCTTTTTCGCCAGATTGTCCGACTCTCCTTATGACCGGGTTAACCCGCGCGGTGGGCATTGTGGCCCCGCCCGAAACAGCCGCGCGCACGCTCCTGCTTTTGTTCCGCGAACCGGAAGGAAACACCATTATTTCCGGTCAAATGCGCCCCAATTTGGCCATCTTGGCCGCCGATAACATGCGCATCGCAAAGGGTGTCTTGTGGGGGCATTTGCGGCCGCGAGGCATTTTCCGTCCCGGTCGTCAGGAAGGAAACGGGTTTGACATGAATCGTTCAGCATCCAGAAGGAGCGGCGTTCCGCGAACCGCGACAGCCGTGGCCGCGCTGCTTCAAGGGGCGCGCGCATTCGGTCGGGACGAGCGGGGCAGCATGACCTACATGGCCGTCGCCCTGTCGCTGCTGATGATGGTCTTCGGCGGGGTCGGAATCGACATCGTCTACGCCGAGTTGCAGCGCAACAAGATCCAGAACACGCTCGACCGCTCGGTGCTGGCCGCCGCCGACCTCGACAACGAGCTCGACGCCGAGGGCGTGGTCGAGGACTACATGGGCAAGATGGCGATGGGCGACGCGCTCATCGACGTCGAGATCGACGAGGGGCTGAACTACCGCACCGTCACCGCCGAGGGCTACAAGACGATGCCGTCGAACTTCATGCGGCTCCTGGGCGTCGACACCATGCAGGCTTACGGCGTCTCGCAGGCCATGGAGCGGATCAACAAGGTCGAGATTTCCATGGTACTCGATATTTCCGGGTCGATGGACGACAATGACAAGATGGCCCAGCTGCAGGGAGCCGCCGGCGATTTCGTCGACACCCTGCTCGCCGAGGGCAACGAGGATCTCGTCTCGATCTCGCTGGTGCCCTACTCCGAGCACGTCAACGCCGGGCCCGAGATCCTGAGCTATCTCGATGTCGACTGGAAGCACGGCTACTCGCACTGCATCGAGTTTCCCGCCGCGACTTTCGGCGAGGCCGCGCTGGACCTGACCCGCACCTACGAGCAGATGCAGCACTTCCAGTGGAACTACAACGGATCGAACGCGCTCAGCGACACGATCTGCCCCCGCTACGACTACGAGCGCATCCAGGCCTGGAGCCGCGACACAACGGCGCTGAAAAGCCAGATCAACAGCCTGCAGCCGCGGGCCGGGACCTCGATCTTCATGGGCATGAAGTGGGGCACCGCCCTGCTCGACCCGTCGACCCGCCCCATCGCCAGCGGCATGATCGCCAACGGCAGCGTGGCGAACGTGTTCGAGGGGCGACCCGTCGACTACGATGACGAGGACGTGCTCAAGACCATCGTGCTGATGACCGACGGCCAGCACGACCGCTCGTTCCGCATTCGCGACTGGGCCTACAATTCCGAGTCGGAATACGCCCACTGGGACCGCTACAACCTCTGGTATTACCTCTCGCGCTACGTGAATTCCTGGGACCGGGGCGACTTCTACTACCAGAAGTATGACGCCGGGACCGGCGACACGCTGCTCTCCAACATCTGCACCGCCGCCAAGGACAACGGCATCCTGATCTGGTCCATCGGTTTCGAGGTGACCGACCACGGCGCCGGCGTGATGGAAAACTGCGCGTCGTCCCCGTCGCATTTCTTCCGCGTGGAAGGGGTCGAGATCGCGGATGCGTTCTCGACCATCGCCCACACGCTCAACCAGCTGAGGCTTACCCAATGATCGGCGTCATCAGAAAAGGCCTGCGTCGCTTTCTCGACGCGGACGAGGGCTCGGCGGTCGTCCCGTTCGCCATGTGGACCCCGCTCATGGTCGGCATCGCGCTGTCCACGATCGAGCTCGGGGCACTCACCATGCGCCATGTCGCGCTCGAGCGCGCGCTGGACCAGACCGTGCGAGAGGTCAAGCTGGGCACCGGCCGCAACTACACCCACGACCAGTTGAAGACGAAGATCTGCGACCGCGCCAGCGTGCTGGTGAACTGCCAGGAAACGCTGCAGCTCGAGATGGTGACGCTGAACATGCGCAGCTGGCGGGAACCGGAGGCGAACGCCGACTGCGTCGACACCTCGACCGGCGAAGTCACGCCGCAGCGCACCTTCGAGCACGGCCAGGAGCACGAGACCATGATGCTGCGGGCCTGCTACAAGTACCGGCCGATCAGCCCGACCTCCTACCTTGCCGCCGAGCTGCCGAAGGACGCTCAGGGCTATACCGCGCTGGTCTCGACCGCCAGCTTCGTTCACGAACCGATGTGATGGAGGCCGATGACATGCGTCCTGCAAGACTGAAATCCCGCCTTCGCCGCTTCGCTCAGGAAACCGAAGGCTATGTCACCCTCGAGGTGGCGATCATGATCCCGGCGCTGTTCGTGCTGTTCGCGGCGGCCTGGGTCTATTTCGACGTGATCCGCCAGCAGGCGATCAACCAGAAGGCAAACTACGCCATCGGTGACATGATCTCTCGCGAGACGGACCCGGTGAACAGCACCTACATGGACAACGCCTACCGGCTGCTTGGCCTGCTGACCCGCAACGTGGTGACACCGGATCCGGCGACTGGCCTGCACAGTTCCGACCTGCGCGTCAGCGTCGCCGAATACAACGCCAACAACCAGACATACAAACTGATCTGGTCGGCGGCGCGCGGCGACTATCCCGAACTGACGAACGGCGACATGGACGACTACCTGTCACGCCTTCCGGTGCTGATGAACAAGGCGCAGCTGGTGATCGTCGAGACCTGGGAGGATTACCACCCGATCTTCCGCGTGGGTCTCGATGCCTTCGAGATCCGCACCTACAGCTTCACCCATCCGCGCTACGCGTCGCAGGTGCTGTGGGAAGGTCAGAACAACGGCTGGGGCAACGGCGACCAGGACGCGCCCGGCAACTCGCTGTGCAACAACAACGCCGAGAACGCGACCGACTGCACCAACGAGGACGGCACGAACAACGTCGAGCCAAACAAGAAGAATCGCAGTCACGGAGGCTGAAGAGAGGCTGAACGAAAACGCGGCCGCGCCCCTCGTCCGGAGGCGGGGCCGCATCCCGATCCCGTCGCGCTTATTCGGGCAGCTGGCCGTCGCGCCGGGCCACCAGCATCGACAGCGCATCGGCCATCGGCTTGGTGTCGCGCCCGGCGGTCACGCCGCCGACCGCCACCCGGCGGCCCATGCGCCACCACAGACCGGGCTGCCAGGCCCGCGGCCCGGGCGTGCGCAGACGGATGAGAAACCCGTTCGAGGGCTTCATCGCGAACATCGACCGGTCGACCTTTTCGATGTCGTCCACCCGCGCCACCTCGGCCCCGGTGCTGTCGACGAGCCCCTCCTCGGTGAGCCAGAGCTCGCGCCCGGTGGCCCGCCACATCAGCTGCGCGAGCCACAGCGCCCCCACGCCCATCACCACGAGGAAAATCTGCCATACGAGGCCGGACGGCGGCTGCGCCACCACCAGCCAGAGCAGCATCAGCCCGAGCGCGGCAAGCGTGCCCACCCCGAAGACCCGGCGTGCGGCGGTCGCCCTGACCCGCGCGATGATCGTGCTTTCGTCCATTTCGGTGTCCTCCCTGCCGCCGGCTCAGTCGCGCCGGGGATCGCGGGGATAGACCCCGAGGATCTCGAGTTTCTCGGTGAAATAGCCCAGCTCGTCGAGCGCCCGCTGAACCGCCGGATCGTCCGGGTGGCCCTCGATGTCGGCGTAGAACTGCGTCGCCGTGAACGAGCCGCCGACCATGTAGCTTTCAAGCTTGGTCATGTTGACGCCGTTCGTCGCGAATCCGCCCATCGCCTTGTAGAGCGCCGCCGGAATGTTGCGCACCTGAAAGATGAAGGTGGTCATCATGCCATGCTCGCCCCGGCGCGTAAGGTCCGCCTGCGGCGCCATGATGAGGAAACGGGTGGTGTTATGGGCGTGATCTTCGATGTGCCGCGCGAGGATCTCGAGCCCGTAGATCTCGGCCGCGAGGTCCGAGGCCAGCACCCCGGTCGTGCGGTCCCGCGTGCGTGACAGCTCGGCGGCGGCACCGGCACTGTCGGCGTAGGCCTCGCCCTTGATGCCGTATTTCTCGAGGAAGCTTGCCGCCTGCGGGATCAGCACGAGATGCGCACGCACCTTCTCGAGTTCATCGAGGCGCGTGCCCGGCAGCGCCATGAGGCTGATGTGCACCCGCACGAAGGCCTCGTCGATGATCCGCAGCCCGCTTTCCGGCAGCAACCGGTGAATGTCGGCCACACGCCCGTAGGTGGTGTTCTCGACCGGAAGCATGGCGAGTTTCGCCGCGCCGCTGCGAACCGCCTCGATCACCTCCTCGAAGGTGTGGCAGGGCAGCGCCTCCATGTCGGGCCGCGCGTCGCGGCAGGCCTGGTGGGAATAGGCGCCCAGCTCCCCCTGAAAGGCGATACGGTCTGTCATCGTCTCATCCGGTTGTTCTTCTTTTGGATACGGAAAACGCCTATTGCGCGTTTGGTCGCGGCTTCTATACCTTGCCAGAAGCCATTGGAAGCCGTAGACACCCGCGAGGGAAAAATTGGGACACGCTACACATGCTTGACACGATGACGATTACCAAGGCGGTGGGCGGCGTTTGCGGCGCTCTTCTGATCTTTCTGCTCGGCAATTGGGTCGCCGAAAGCCTCTACAGCGTGGGTGGCGGTCACGGCGAGGAGCACGCCGCAGCCTACGTGATCGAGACCGACAGCGGTGGCGGCAGCGCCGAGGAAGAAGAGCCCCAGGACTTCGAGACGCTGATGGCCTCGGCCGACGCCGGTGCCGGCGAGCGCGTCTTCGGCAAGTGCCGCGCCTGCCACAAGATCGACGGCAGCAACGCCACCGGTCCGCACCTCGACGGCGTCGTGGGCCGCGAGATCGACGCGGTCGACGGGTTCAACTACTCGGGCGCACTCGAGCAGGTCGGCGACGTATGGTCGCCGGAAAACCTCTTCCACTTCCTCGAGAACCCGCGCGAGAGTGCTCCGGGCACCGCGATGAGCTTCGCGGGCCTCAAGAGCGCGGAAGACCGGGTGAACCTGATCGCCTACCTCGACAGCCTCGACGGCTGATCGCACAGAGCTTGACCGGTTGCGGGCCACGGGAAACCGTGGCCCTTTTCGTGTCCGGCGGTGCCTGCCGCGAAAGCGGTCGCGCGCTGTTCACGTATTCTCTAGCAATGACCGCTTGAACATGGCCGCCGCGCGCGCCTAGCTTACGTCTACCGGCGAGACATCCGCCGCCAGACAGGGGAGAGCACATGATCCGGACGACGCCGCGCGCCGCCACCACCCGACCCGCCCGCCTCATCGGATCAACGATCCTCGCGCTCGGACTTGCCTTTGCGGCCCCCGCCCTTGCGCAGGACGACAGCGACATCATCACGGCGCACGGCGTCTCGTCCTTCGGCGAGCTCAAGTACCCGGCCGACTTCGACCATTTCGACTACGTCAACGTCGACGCGCCCAAGGGCGGGGAGATGTCGACTTGGGCCTTCGGCACCTTCGACAGCCTCACCCCCTACATCCTCAAGGGCAACGCGGCGGCGATGTCCTCGGTGTTCTACGACAGCCTGCTGACCGGCACGCTCGACGAACCCGACGCGATGTACGGGCTTGTCGCCGAAAGCGTCGAGTACCCCGAGAACCGCGAGTGGATCGTCTTCAACATGCGCCCCGAGGCCCGGTTCCGGGACGGCACGCCGGTCACGGCCGAAGACGTGGTGTTCTCCTTCAACATCCTCGTAGAGGACGGCCTGCCGAGCTTCCGGGTGCAGTTCAAGGACATCCTCGAAGCCGAGGCGCTCGACGAGCACCGGGTGAAGTTCACCTTCAACCCCGACGGCCCGCTGCGCGAGCTCCTGATGACCGCCGGCGGCCTGCCGATCTTCTCCAAGGCCTACTACGAGGACCGCGATTTCGCCGAAAGCAGCCTCGAGCCGCCGATGGGATCGGGTGCCTACGAGCTGCTGTCGGTCGAGCCCGGCCGCTCGGTCGCCTACAAGCGCCGCGACGACGACTGGGCCAGGGATCTGCCGGTGAACCGCGGGCAGAACAATTTCGACGTTCTGCGCGTGGAGTATTTCGCCGATTACACGACCGCCTTCGAAGCGTTCAAGGGCGGCGCCTATACGTACCGCGAGGAATTCCAGTCGAAAATCTGGGCCACCGGCTACGAGTTTCCCGCCGTGCAGGAAGGCACGGTGGAGGTCGAGACCCTGCCCGACGGGCGCCCCGCCGGCACGCAGGGCTTCTTCTTCAACCTGCGCCGCGACAAGTTCCAGGATCCGCGGGTGCGCGAGGCCATCGGCATGGCCTTCAACTTCGAGTGGTCGAACGAAAGCCTGTTCTACGGCCTCTACGAACGCACCGACAGCTTCTGGGAGAACTCCGCGACGTTGCAGGCCACCGGCATGCCGTCGGAGGCCGAGCTCGAGCTGCTCGAGCCCATCCGCGAATACATCCCCGAGACGGTCTTCACCGAAGAGGCCTTTACCCCGCACGTGGCCAGCGCCGACGATCTCGCCGACCGCCGCACCCTGCGGCAGGCCGGGCGGCTGCTGTCCGAGGCTGGCTGGGAGGTCGGGGACGACGGCTTTCGCTACAAGGACGGCCAACGGCTGACCGTCGAGGTGCTGAACGACAGCCCCTCGTTCGAGCGGATCATCAACCCCTACATCGAGAACCTGAAGCGGCTCGGGATCGAGGCCAACGCCAACCGCGTCGACGCCGCCGAGGCTCAGGAACGCGAGAAGAATTTCGAATACGACGTGGTCACCCAGCGTTTCGCCATGAGCCAGACCCCGGGCGACGAGCTGCGTTCGGTCTTCGGATCTGAAACCGCCGACGTGCCGGGCTCGGCCAATATCGCGGGCGTGTCGAACGAAGGCGTCGACCAGCTGATCCGCGCCATCGCCGACGCCGAGAGCCGCGAGGAACTGACCACCGCCGTTCACGCGCTCGACCGGGTGCTGCGGGCGATGCACATCTGGGTGCCGCAGTGGTACAAGGGCGTGCACAACATCGCCTATCTCGACGTATATGACCGCCCCTACGCCGACACGCCGCCGCCCTACGGGCTGGGTGTGATGTCGCTGTGGTGGTGGGACGAGGAAAAGGCCGCCGAGCTGCGCGCCGAGGGAGCGCTGTAACCCCATATGGGCGCCTATATCCTAAGACGACTCCTGCTCATCATCCCCACGCTGCTGGGGATCATGATCATCAACTTCACGCTCGTGCAATTCGTGCCCGGCGGCCCCATCGAGCAGATCATCGCCCAGGTCGAAGGCCAGGGCGATGTCTTCGAGGGCTTCGCCGGCGGCGGAGGCGAGGTCGCCTCTGGCGGCGGTGGATCGGATGAATACGCCGGCGCGCGCGGCCTGCCGCCGGATTTCATCGCCGAGCTGGAAAAGGAATTCGGCTTCGACAAGCCGCCCCTCGAGCGGTTCTTCACCATGCTCTGGAACTACATGCGGCTCGATTTCGGCGAGAGCTACTTCCGCTCGATCAGCGTGATCGACCTCGTGCTCGAGAAGATGCCGGTGTCGATCTCGCTGGGGCTCTGGTCCACGCTCATCGCCTATGTCATCTCGATCCCGCTGGGCATCCGCAAGGCGGTGAAAGACGGCACCTCCTTCGACACCTGGACCTCCGGCGCCATCATCGTGGCCTATGCCATCCCGGGCTTCCTTTTCGCGATCCTGCTGCTGGTGCTCTTCGCCGGCGGCTCCTACTGGCAGATCTTCCCGCTGCGGGGTCTGACCTCGGACAACTGGGAGGCTCTCAGCTGGCCGATGAAGATCGCCGACTACTTCTGGCACATCGCGCTGCCGGTGCTGGCCTCGACCATCGCCGCCTTCGCCACCCTGACGCTGCTGACCAAGAACAGCTTCCTCGACGAAATCAAGAAGCACTACGTCATCACCGCCCGCGCCAAGGGCCTGACCGAGCGGCGCGTGCTCTACGGGCACGTCTTCCGCAACGCCATGCTGATCGTCATCGCGGGCTTCCCGGCGGTGTTCATCGGCGTGTTCTTCTCGGGCAGCCTGATCATCGAAACGATCTTCTCGCTCGACGGGCTGGGCCGGCTCGGCTTCGAGGCCGCGGTGGCGCGCGATTACCCGGTGATCTTCGGCACGCTCTTCATCTTCGGCCTGATCGGCCTCGTGGTCGGCATCATCTCGGACCTCACCTACGTTCTGGTCGATCCGCGCATCGACTTCGAGAAGCGGGAGGGCTGACGTGAGCTACGAGACCGATCCCGCGCGCCGCGACGACGGCTACGAGATGGGCGGCGGCCTGCGCCCCCAGCCCGAGCCCGGCGTCGCCGTCGAGCCGCAACCGAAGCCGGGCCGTTTCGCGCTCTCGCCGTTGAACAAGCGGCGCTGGCGCAACTTCCGAAAGAACGGCCGCGCCTTCTGGTCGCTGGTGATCTTCCTGATCCTCTTCACCCTGTCGCTGTTCGCCGAGTTCATCGCCAACGACAAGCCGATCCTCGTGAGCTACCGCGGCGAGCTGCGGATGCCGATCTTCCAGTTCTACCCCGAGACGGCCTTTGGCGGCGACTTCCGCACCGAGGCCGCCTACCGCGACCCCGAGGTGCAGTGCCTGATCCGCACCGGCGGGCTGGATGCCTGTTTCGACGACCCCGAGGGGCTGATGCAGCAGGTCGACGAAGGCACGATGCAGGAGGGCGACTTCCAGAAGGGCTGGACCATCTGGCCGCCCATTCCCTACAGCTTCAACACGCCCGTCGACCGGCCCGGCGCGGCCCCCCTCCCCCCGAACGGCCAGAACTGGCTTGGCACCGACGACACCAAGCGCGACGTGGCAGCCAGGGTGATCTACGGCTTCCGCCTGTCGATCCTGTTCACCCTGATCGTCACGGTCTGCGCCTCGCTCATCGGCATCGTCGCCGGCGCGCTGCAGGGTTACTTCGGCGGCTGGCTCGACCTCATCTTCCAGCGGGTGATCGAGATCTGGTCGGCAACGCCGTCGCTCTACGTCATCATCATCCTCTTCGCGATCCTCGGGCGAAGTTTCTGGCTGCTGGTGATCCTCACCGTGCTCTTCGGCTGGACCGCGCTGGTGGGCGTGGTGCGGGCCGAGTTCCTGCGCGCCCGCAACCTGGAATACGTGCGTGCGGCAAAGGCGCTCGGCGTGTCGAACATGACCATCATGTTCCGCCACATGCTGCCCAACGCCATGGTCGCCACGCTGACCATGCTGCCGTTCATCGTCACCGGCACGATCTCGACGCTGGCGGGGCTCGACTTCCTCGGCTTCGGCCTGCCGTCCTCGGCGCCGTCGCTGGGCGAGCTGACCCTGCAGGCCAAGCAGAACCTCCAGGCGCCATGGCTGGGCTTCACCGCCTTCACCGTCTTCGCGCTGATGCTGTCGCTTCTCGTCTTCATCTTCGAAGGCGTGCGCGATGCCTTCGACCCCAGAAAGACCTTCTCATGAGCACGCTTCTGCAGGTTCGCGACCTCGCCGTCACCTTCCGCCAGGACGGTGTCGAAAGCCGCGCGGTCAAGGGCGTGTCCTTCGACCTGCAAAAGGGCGAGACGCTGGCGCTGGTGGGCGAATCCGGCTCGGGCAAGTCGGTCACCGCGCTGTCGACCGTGTCGCTCCTAGGCGACGCGGCGCGGGTCGAGGGCTCGGTGCTCTACAAGGACCGCGAGATGATCGGCGCCCCCGGCAAGCTCCTGCGGGAAGTGCGCGGCAACGACATCAGCTTCATCTTCCAGGAGCCGATGACCTCGCTCAACCCGCTCCACACGCTGGAAAAGCAGCTCGGCGAAAGCCTCGCGCTGCACCAGGGGCTGACCGGGGACAAGGCGCGGGCGCGCATTCTCGACCTGCTCGACAAGGTCGGCATCCGCGACCCGGAAAGCCGACTCTCGGCCTATCCGCACCAGCTGTCCGGTGGCCAGCGGCAGCGGGTGATGATCGCCATGGCCCTTGCCAACGGGCCCGACCTGCTGATCGCCGACGAGCCGACCACGGCGCTCGACGTGACCATCCAGGCGCAGATCCTCGAGCTTCTGGCCGAGCTCAAGCAGGCCGAGCACATGAGCATGCTGTTCATCACCCACGACCTGAACATCGTGCGGCGCTTCGCCGACCGGGTCTGCGTGATGAAGAACGGCGAGATCGTCGAGCAGGGCCGCACCGAGGAGATCTTCGGCAACCCGCAGCACGACTACACCAGGATGCTGATCTCGGCCGAGAGCACCGGCACCCCGGACCCGGTAGCGCCGCAATCGGAGGAAGTCGCCCGCGCCGACCATCTCAAGATCTGGTTCCCGATCCAGAAGGGTTTCATGAAAAAGACCGTCGGCCACGTGAAGGCGGTGAACGACGCGAGCTTCTCGGTCCGCGCAGGCGAGACAGTGGGAGTCGTGGGCGAGAGCGGCTCGGGCAAGACGACGCTGGCGCTGGCGATGATGCGGCTCATCCAGTCCGAGGGCGGCATCACCTATCGCGGCGAGGATGTGCGGGGCTGGTCGACACGGCGGCTGCGCAAGCTGCGCTCGGAAATCCAGATCGTCTTCCAGGACCCGTTCGGCTCGCTGAGCCCGCGCATGACCTGCGAGCAGATCATCGCCGAGGGTCTCGGCGTGCATGGCTCGCCGGACGGCAAGCCGGCGCGGCAGGCGGTGGAAGAGGTCATGCGCGAGGTCGGCATGGACCCGGCCACGATGCACCGCTACCCGCACGAGTTCTCGGGCGGCCAGCGCCAGCGCATCGCCATCGCGCGGGCCATGGTGCTGCGGCCTCGGCTGGTGGTGCTGGACGAGCCGACCTCGGCGCTCGACATGACGGTGCAGGTGCAGATCGTGAACCTGCTCCGCGAGCTGCAGCGGAAATACGATCTCGCCTACCTGTTCATCAGCCACGACCTCAAGGTCGTGCGGGCGATGAGCCACAAGATCATCGTTATGAAACAGGGCGACGTGGTCGAGATGGGCGAGGCCGAGCAGGTCTTTGCCCGCCCCGAAACCGACTACACCCGCAAGCTTTTTGCCGCAGCCTTCGACCTCGCCGGGTAAGGCTGGACGGGTAAGGCTGGGCGGGGCGGACAAAAATCTTCGTCCGAAGATTTTTACCCGCGCGATGGCAATCGCGCGGGAGGAAGAATTTTCGGACGAAAATTCTTTGGATCAGATTGCGGAGCTGTGTCCGGCCTTCGACAGATCGTAGGCATCGAAGCTGCGCGCGATCATCCGGGTCAGCGGTCGTGCCTCCGGTGGGATGAACAGCCCCTCCTCGGTGATCTCGAGCATGTCGTCGAAGGCCTCGTTCGCGCGCCGGAACATCGCCGACAGCGCGTCCGCATCGGCCCCGTAGCGCGCCGTCAGCTCGGCGGAGTCGATCCGGAAATTGCACATCAGCATCTCGATCATCCGGGCGCGCAGCTTGTCCTCGCCCTGAAAGGCATGGCCACGTGAGGTTGCGAAACGTCCCTCGCGCACCGCGGCCGTGTAGGCCGAGGTTGCCGGGGCGTTCTGCGCGTAGCCCTGCGGAAACCTCGAGATCGACGACGCCCCCAGACCGATCAGCACCTCGGAGGTGTCGTCGGTGTAGCCCTGGAAGTTGCGGCGCAGCTTGCCGGTCTTCTGGGCGATTGCCAGCCCGTCGTCGGGCGCCGCGAAGTGGTCGATACCGATCTCGGCGTAGCCGTCCCACACGAAGAGCCTGCGCGCGGTCTCGAAGAGATCGAGCCGCTCCGAGGGCGTCGGCAGCGCGTCCGAGGGGATCATCTGTTGCCGCTTCGCCATCCACGGCACATGCGCATAGCCGTAGAGCGCAACGCGGTCCGGCGCGAAGGACAACAGCTTCTGCACGGTCTCGGTGATCCGGGCGCGGCTCTGGTGCGGCAGACCGTAGAGGATGTCGGCGTTCAGGCTCGCCACCCCCCGCGCGCGGATCATTTCGACCGCCTGCCGGGTCAGCTCGTAACCCTGCGGCCGGCCGATGGTCTCCTGGATCTGCGCGTCGAAATCCTGCACGCCGATCGAGGCGCGGTTCATCCCGCCTTCGGCCAGCACGTCGAGTCGCTCGCCGTCGATCTCGTTCGGATCTATCTCGACCGAGAACTCGTAGTGATCGGCGAAATCCGCGACCTCCTGCACCTTGCCGATCAGGTCGCGCATCATCTCCGGCGACAACAGCGTCGGCGTGCCTCCGCCCCAGTGCAGACGCGACAGCCTGATCCCGCGCGGCAGATGCGCCTTGAGCATTTCAAGCTCGGCCTTGAGCGTCTCGACGTAGGCGGCCACGGGAGACAGGGTCGCGGTGCCCTGCGTCCGGCACGCACAGAACCAGCAGAGCCTGCGACAGAACGGCACGTGCAGATAGAGCGAAACCGTGCCATTTTCCGGCACCGCCTCGATCCACGAGGCGAAATCGCCCGGACTCACCGCATCCGAGAAATGCGGCGCCGTGGGATAACTGGTGTAGCGCGGGACTTTGGCATCGAAAAGTCCAAGGCGCGAGAGTTGTGTTCGCGTGGTCATGCGCTTACACTTAGAGTTGCGCGAGGGGCCGAACCTTGACCCAGATCAAGCCGACCGAATGGCCCGATAACAGGACTGTGACCGCCATGCTGAACGACCGCAGCCTTTCTTTGTCACCCCACTGCGAGGAATGCCCGATCCGTCATAGGGCTGTCTGCGCGCGCTGCGAGAGCGACGAGCTCGAACGGCTGGAAGAGATCAAGTACTACCGCAAGTTCGAGGCCGGCCAGACCGTGATCTGGTCCGGTGACCGAATGGATTTCGTGGGCTCGGTGGTGTCGGGAATCGCCACCCTGACGCAGACCATGGAAGACGGGCGCACCCAGATGGTCGGCCTGCTTCTGCCCAGCGATTTCGTCGGCCGCCCCGGCCGCAGCAGTGCCGCCTACGACGTGGTGGCGACGACCGACCTGGTGATGTGCTGCTTCCGCAAAAGCCCGTTCGAGGAGATGATGCGCGAGACGCCGCACATCGCCCAGCGCCTTCTTGAGATGACCCTCGACGAACTCGACGCGGCGCGCGAGTGGATGCTGGTGCTCGGGCGCAAGACCGCGCGCGAAAAGATCGCATCGCTGCTGTCGATCATCGCGCGCCGCGATGCCTCGATCAACATGCGCGTCACCACCGGCACGCTGGTCTTCGACCTGCCGCTGACGCGCGAGGCGATGGCGGACTATCTCGGTCTCACGCTCGAGACGGTCAGCCGGCAGATCTCGGCGCTGCGCAAGGACGGCGTGATCTCTCTCGAGGGCAAGCGCCACGTCACCGTGCCGGACATGACCCGCCTGCTGGAAGAAGCCGGCGACGATGCCGACGGCGGGGTCTTCGCCTGAGATCCCCTCAGGGCGCCGGCACCCGGACCCCCGGCAGGGAACGATCCCTGCCCGGTCCGCTCCCCTGCCCCTTCAGACCTTGAACAGGGTCTCGAAGCTGCCCCACATCATGCGCTTTCCGTCGAAGGGCATCTCCATTTCCTTCCAGCGCGGGTCTGTCTCCATCGACTGCCAGCAGCGCTCGGCGCTTTCCCTGTCCGGCCAGAGGATCCACGAGAAGACGACCTTTTCCCCGTCCTGCCGCTTCACCGCCATCGGAAAGGACGTCACCTCGCCGTCGGGCACCAGGTCCTCCCAGCATTCACGCATTTCGGTGGCGCCGTAGTCGCGGAACAAAGGCCAGCTCTTGCGGGCGCTTTCGAGATAGGCGGACTTGTTCTCTTCGGGCACGGCGGCCAGAAAGCCGGATACATAGGTCATGATGCATACCTCCTGTTGCATCTCAAGAGGATAGACACGATACTAGGTTGATATCAACATTATTGACGTGATGGACCCAGACCTTCCGATCGAAACCACCCTGAATGTGCGGGACCGTTGCCTTTGCCTGTCGGTGCAGCGGGCAGCGCGGGCGCTTGCGCGCCGGTTCGACGCGGCGCTCAAGCCCTACGGTCTCACCAACGGCCAGTTCTCGATCCTGATGTCCTTGAACCGACCCGAGCCGCCACGAATCTCGGATCTTGCACCTTTCCTCGCCCTAGACCGCACGACGCTGACAGCCGCCCTCAAGGTGCTCGAGCGGCGCGGGCTGGTCGTCACCGCGGCGGACCCCGCCGACAAGCGCACACGGCGGCTGTCGCTTACCGAGGAGGGGCGCGGGCTGCTCAAGCAGGCCCTCCCGGCCTGGCGGGCGGCACATGACGCGCTTGATGCCGACCTCGACGCCGATCCCGCCACGCTGAAGGCGATGATCGACGCGATACGATGAAGGGCGGCGCCCCTGCAGGCGCCGCCCCCTCCATCTGTCCCTCTTCCGGCAGGCTCAGTGCGCCAGCAGCACCGGCACCTCGGCGTTTTCGAGCATGTTCCGGGTGGCACCGCCAAGGATCGCCTCGCGGAAGCGCGAATGGCCGTAGGCCCCCATCACCACGAGATCGGCATCGAGGTCCTGCACGTGGCGGCAGAGCACGTCCGACACCCGCGGCATGGTCTTCGACAGCACGTCGATCTCGGGCTTCACGCCGTGCCGCGCGAGATATTGCGACAGCGCGCCGCCGGGGTCCGAGCGGTTCGGCCCGTGCTGCGGCGGATCGATGACCACCACGTGCACGTTGTCGGCGGACTGAAGCAGCGGCATCGCAGCCCGCACTGAGCGCAACGCCTCGTTGCTCTCGTTCCAGCCGATCACGACCCGTGACGGCTTCGCCACCGGGCTCACCTTGTCCGGGACCACCAGCACCGGGGTCTGTCCCTCGAAGAGCGCCCCCTCGGTCACCGGTTCCAGCTCGACGCCATGGTCCTTGCCATAGGGCTTCGGCAGCACCACGAGATCCGCGAAGCGGGCACGGCTGGCCACGTGGCGTCCGATGTCGGCAAGCTGGGCCACGCCCTCCTCGACCGCCCAGCGGGCGTCGGTCCGGGCGAGCAGGCCGCGCACCTTGACGGCAAGCGCTTCGGCATCCGCCGTGGCGCGGGTGATGGTCTCTTGCAGGACCATCGCGTTGGCACCGGCGTAGTAGTAGCCGGTCTGTGTCCGGTCGACGCCGAAGCACAGCACATCGAGGTGCGCATCCCAGCCCGCCGCAACCGCGGCTGCGTGTTCGACCGTCGACTGGGCCAGCGCGTCATCCGTCACGACCGTCAGTATCGTCTTGTAGCCCATGTCTTTCGTCTCCTCAGATTTCTCCGGCTTACGTGCCCACTCTACGCCTGCGCGAATGGACACACTTTGACCATGCTCAATCGCCGGAAGGGAAAGCCTTGATACAGATCAAGGAGCGACCGGATCGGAATCCGCATTAACCGGACAGTCTAAAACCGCTCGTGCGGCATCCGAATCGTGCGAGTCAGACGAAGGGACGAACAATGCTCAATTACATCAAGCTCCTCGTGCTGGGTGTGGTCGCGGTCTTCGCGCTGATCGCGGCCAACTACGCACGAGACGTGGCTTACATGGTCCATGCCATCATCATCTTCCTGGTGGCGGCAGGGCTTTTCCTGTGGACCCTGCGCCGCACCGACGAACCCGTGCCCGCCCGGGTGCTCGAAACCTCGTACATGGACGGCGTGGTTCGCTACGGCGTCATTGCCACCGCCTTCTGGGGCGTCGTGGGCTTCGCCGCCGGCACCTTCATCGCCGCCCAGCTCGCCTTTCCGGCGCTGAACTTCGACTGGGCGCAGGGCTACATGAACTTCGGTCGCCTGCGGCCGCTGCACACCTCGGCGGTGATCTTCGCCTTCGGTGGCAACGCGCTGATCGCCACCTCGTTCTACGTGGTGCAGCGGACCAGTGCGGCGCGGCTCTGGGGCGGCAACACGGCATGGTTCGTCTTCTGGGGCTACAACCTGTTCATCGTCCTGGCCGCAACCGGCTACGTCCTCGGCGGCACCCAGTCCAAGGAATACGCCGAGCCCGAGTGGTACGTCGACCTGTGGCTCACCATCGTCTGGCTCGCCTACCTCGCCGTCTTCGTCGGCACGATCGTGAAGCGCAAGGAGCCGCACATCTACGTGGCCAACTGGTTCTACCTGAGCTTCATCATCACCGTCGCGATGCTGCACGTGTTCAACAACCTGAGCATTCCCGTCTCGATCTGGGGCTCCAAGTCGGTGCAGGTGTTCTCGGGCGTGCAGGACGCCATGACCCAGTGGTGGTACGGCCACAACGCCGTGGGCTTCTTCCTGACCGCAGGCTTCCTGGGCATGATGTACTACTTCGTGCCGAAGCAGGCCGAGCGTCCGGTGTTCTCCTACAAGCTGTCGATCGTGCACTTCTGGGCGCTGATCTTCATCTACATCTGGGCCGGTCCGCACCACCTGCATTACACCGCCCTGCCCGACTGGGCATCGACTCTCGGCATGGTGTTCTCGATCGTGCTGTGGATGCCCTCCTGGGGCGGCATGATCAACGGCCTGATGACCCTCAGCGGCGCTTGGGACAAGCTGCGCACCGACCCCATCATGCGGATGCTGGTGATCTCCGTGGGCTTCTACGGCATGTCCACCTTCGAAGGCCCGATGATGTCGATCCGCGCGGTCAACTCGCTGTCGCACTACACCGACTGGACCATCGGTCACGTCCACTCCGGCGCGCTTGGCTGGAACGGCATGATCACCTTCGGCGCGCTCTACTTCCTGACCCCGCGCCTGTGGAACCGCGAACGGCTGTACTCGCTGTCGCTCGTCAGCTGGCACTTCTGGCTCGCCACCATCGGCATCGTGCTCTACGCCGCCTCGATGTGGGTGACCGGTATCATGGAAGGCCTGATGTGGCGTGAAGTCGACGCCAACGGCTTCCTGGTCAACAGCTTCGCCGACACCGTGTCCGCCAAGTTCCCGATGTACGTGGTCCGCGCCCTTGGCGGTGGCCTCTACATCACCGGCGCGATCATCATGTGCTACAACCTCTGGATGACCGTGAAACGGAGCCCGGCTGTCGAAGCCGATGCCGCCGCGGCTCATGCCACCCCGGCCGAATAAGGAGGGCCGAGATCATGGGAATTCTCGACAAACACGGGATCCTCGAGAAGAACATCACGCTGCTGGCGATCTTCTCGTTCATCGTGGTGACCATCGGTGGCCTGGTGCAGATCGTGCCGCTCTTCTACCTCGAAAACACCATCGAGGAAGTCGAAGGCATGCGCCCCTACACGCCGCTCGAGCTGGCGGGGCGCGACATCTACATCCGCGAGGGCTGCTACGTCTGCCACAGCCAGATGATCCGCCCCATGCGGGACGAGGTCGAACGCTACGGCCACTACAGCCTTGCGGCTGAATCGCAGTACGACCACCCGTTCCAGTGGGGCTCGAAGCGGACGGGGCCCGACCTCGCCCGCGTCGGCGGACGCTACTCGGACGCGTGGCACGTCGATCACCTGACCGATCCGCAGTCGGTGGTGCCTGAATCGGTGATGCCGAAATACGGGTTCCTCTCGGCCAGCCTGATCGAGGGCGAGCACATCGAGGACCTGATGCGCACCCACCGCTTCGTCGGCGTGCCCTACACCGACGAGATGATCGAGAACGGCATGCAGGACTTCATGGTCCAGGCCGATCCCGACAGCGACTGGGACGGTCTGCTCGAGCGCTACGGCGAGGACGTGACTGTGAGCAACTTCGACGGCGCGCCGGGCATCACCGAGATGGACGCCCTGATCGCCTACCTGCAGATGCTGGGAACGCTGGTCGACTTCTCGACCTTCGAGCCCGACGCGAGCCGCTGAGGAGGGACCGATGGGACACGAAACCTATAACGCCCTTCGGCATTTCGCGGACAGCTGGGGTCTGCTGGCCATGTTCGTCTTCTTCGTCGGCGTGATCGTCTGGGCCCTGCGCCCGGGCAGCCGCAAGAAGCACGCGGATGCCGCCAACGTCCTCTTCCGCAACGAGGACAAACCCGCCACGGCCGCTTCGGACCACCGGGCAAGGCACTGAGGACACGGGACATGAGTGACGACAAGAAAAACGACCACCAAGAATACGAGACCACGGGCCACTCCTGGGACGGAATCGAGGAATACAACAAGCCCCTGCCCAAGTGGTGGCTGATGATCTTCTACGCCTGCATCGTCTGGGGCATCGGCTACTCGATCGCCTACCCGGCGTGGCCGGGCGTGAAGACCGCCACCGCCGGCCTGCTCGGCTGGTCCACCCGCGGCAACGTGGAAGAGGCCATCCAGCAGCACGAGGCCGACCTCGCGCCGATCAACGAGCAGCTCGCCTCGGTGGAGCTGACCGCGATCAACGACGACCCCGAGCTCGGCACCTATGCCAACAACGCCGGCGCCGCGGTCTTCCGCACCTGGTGCGCGCAATGCCACGGCTCGGGCGCCGCGGGGGCCAAGGGCTACCCCAACCTGCTCGACGACAACTGGCTGTGGGGCGGCACGATGGAGGACATCCACTACACGGTGTCGCACGGCATCCGGAACGAGGACGATCCCGACGCCCGCTTCTCGCAGATGCCGGCCTTCGGTCGTGACGGTCTGCTCAGCAACGAGGAGATCGAGCAGGTCGTGAACTACGTGATGAGCCTCTCGGGGCAGACACCGCCGTCGCCGGACATGGCCGAGGCGGGGGCCGAGGTCTTCGACTTCAACTGCTCGGCCTGCCACGGCGCCGACGGTACCGGTGACCGCTTCCAGGGCGCGCCGAACCTGACCGACGCGATCTGGCTCTACGGCGGCGACTACGACACGCTGCACGAGACCGTCTACAACGCCCGTTACGGGGTCATGCCCCCGATGGGCGGCGCCGAGTTGAGCGAAGCCGAGATCCGCGCCGTGGTCACCTACGTCCACGGGCTGGGCGGGGGCGAAGCCTCGGAAGAGTAAGCCCTCGCAAGAGACACCTTCGGGCCGCAAGGCCCGGAGGCCGGCGCCGGTGCCCCATCCTGTTCGCGCGTTTCCAGGGGCACCGGCGTCTTTTTGTCTGTGCCGGCCAAAGCCGGATCACATGAGGGTGCGCCAGCATATGAGCCGCCGCGCACGCCGATCAAGCCCGCACCGCTCCAAACATCACGGAACATGCATCTTTCGCTCGGGGACGCGGCGAAACCCGGCACCGGCGTCAGTCGCGCCGCTCCGACTTCTGCCCGGCAGGCCTGCGGCGGGTGCCGGCGATCCGGGTCTCGGGCACCACGGGACGCTCGCGGCGCGCGGGGGTGTTTTCCATAAGGCTCGCCGTCATGAAAGTTTTCGCGTAGATACCGAGCATGGGTCATCTCCTTCCTGTTCGCTTCTGCCCTTGCAATATCGCTTTCGGGCCCCTTTCCTGCGAGTCAGGAAATCTGACGACATGTAAGCTCACCTGACATGGATTGGTCCGCACTCCCTCCCCTCTCGGCGCTGCGCGCCTTTGCCGCCTATGCCGATCGCGGCTCGGTGGCCGAGGCCGGGCAGGCGCTCAACGTGAGCCACGCGGCGATCAGCCAGCAGATCCGCAACCTCGAGACATGGCTGGGCGTGAGCCTGCTCGACCGGAGCGGCCGCCGGATGCGCCTCACACCCGAGGGCGAGCGGCTGGCGGCGTCGCTGGCCGAGGGTTTCGGCACGATCCTCCACATGACCGACGAGCTGACCGGGCGCGATGCCGACCGTCCGCTCGAAATCTCGGCCACGCCGGGCTTCGCCGCGACATGGCTCATGCCACGGCTTCCGAGCTTTCGCGCACGCCACCCCGACGTGAGCCTGACGCTCGATCCCTCGGCGGCGGTGCGACAGCTCGAACCCGGCGGGCTCGACGTGGCGATCCGCTACGGCAACGGCGACTGGACGGGGGTCGAGAGCGCCCTGCTCGTGGAGTCGCCGATCGTCGTGGTCGCCGCGACCACGCTTGTCGGAGAGCACGAGATCCGCTCGCCCGCCGACCTGCGGCCTTTCCCGTGGCTGCAGGAACTCGGGACCAACGAGGCGACCGAGTGGTTCGCCGAACATGGTGTCAGCCAGGACCGCAAGCACGGACTGACCGCGATGCCGGGCAACCTGATGATCGAGGCCGCGCGGCAGGGTCAGGGCGTGGCGATCACCGCGAGGCTCTTCGTCGAACCCGACATCGCAGCCGGCCGGGTGCGGCTGCTGTTCGAGGACCGCCGCAAGAAAGGCTACTACCTCGTGACCCGGCCCGGCGTGATGCGTCCGCCCCTGCGACACTTCGTTTCATGGCTTCGGCGGGAGGCGGCAAAAGCTTCATCGGGGATGTAATTATTGATGCAGGTCAAGGTTCCGACCCGGCCGCGGCGCGAAAAGGAGCCCAAACAGGCAAACCGAGACCGGAGCGATTCCCCGTGGCCGATACCCAACCTTCCGCCCCTTCCCTCTATGAAGCGCGCGAGCCGATCTTTCCGCGCCGCGTGAGCGGGAAATTCCGCAATCTCAAGTGGGTGCTGATGGCGGTCATGCTGGGCATCTACTACATCACGCCGTGGCTGCGCTGGGATCGCGGGCCGGCCCTGCCCGACCAGGCGGTGCTGCTCGACCTTGCCGACCGCCGGTTCTTCTTCTTCTGGATCGAGATCTGGCCGCACGAGTTCTACTTCGTCGCTGGCCTGCTCGTGATGGCGGGGCTCGGGCTGTTCCTCTTCACCTCGGCGCTCGGACGGGTCTGGTGCGGTTATGCCTGCCCGCAGACCGTCTGGACCGATCTCTTCATCCTCGTCGAGCGCTGGATCGAGGGCGACCGCAACGCCCGCCTCCGCCTGCACCGCCAGAAGAAGCTCGACGCCCGCAAGATCCGCCTGCGGATCACCAAGTGGGTGGCGTGGTTCCTGATCGCGCTGTTCACCGGCGGCGCCTGGGTGTTCTACTTCACCGACGCCCCGACCCTGCTGGTCAACCTCGTGACCGGGCAGGCGCACCCGGTGGCCTATACCACCATCCTCGTGCTGACCGGCACGACCTTTGCCTTCGGCGGCTTCGCACGCGAACAGATCTGCATCTACGCCTGCCCGTGGCCGCGGATCCAGGCGGCAATGATGGACGAGGACACGCTGACGGTCGGCTACCGCGAATGGCGCGGCGAGCCGCGTGGCAAGCACCGCAAGGGCCCCGGTGCCGAGAACCTCGGCGACTGCATCGACTGCCGCGCCTGCGTCAACGTCTGCCCCACCGGCATCGACATCCGTGACGGCCAGCAGATGGCCTGCATCACCTGCGCGCTCTGCATCGACGCCTGTGACGATGTCATGGACAAGATCGGCAAGCCGCGCGGGCTGATCGACTACCTCGCACTGTCCGACGAGACCCGCGAACGCGAGGGCCACGCGCCCCGTCCGGTCTGGAAGCACGTCTTCCGCCCGCGCGTGATCCTCTACACGGCGCTGTGGTCGCTGGTGGGCGTCGGCCTGCTCGTCGCCCTGTTCCTGCGCCCCGAGGTCGAGATGACCGTGGCGCCGGTGCGTAACCCCACCTTCGTGGTGCTCTCCGACGGTTCGATCCGCAACACCTACGACGTGCGGCTGCGCAACAAGCACGGCGAGGACCGGCCCTACGCGCTGTCGATCACCGACAACCCGGCACTGCTGATCTCGCTCGAAGGCGAAGACGACCTTGTCGTCGACGTGCCGGCCAACGAAACGTATCTTCAACGCGTCTACGTGACCGCCCCCGGCGGCACCCCCGAGGCGCAGGCCGAGCGCACCGACTTCACGCTGCGGCTCGAGGACACCACGACCGGCGACAGCGCCGAAAAGGAAACGGTCTTCAACGGACGGGACAACTGATGACACGCGAATTCAAGCTCACCGGCTGGCACGTCCTGGCCATCTTCGTCGGCGCCTTCGGCGTCATCATCGGGGTGAACGTCGCGCTGGCGTGGAACGCCGTCGCCACCTTCCCCGGGCTCGAGGTCGACAACTCATACATCGCAAGCCAGACCTTCGACGACCGCCGCGAGGCGCAGGAGGCGCTTGGCTGGACGGTGGAGGCCAGCCACGACGGCGAGCGCCTCGTGCTCGCGATCACCGACGCCAAGGGCTACCCTGTCCAGCCGAAGATGCTGACCGCCAAGGTCGGGCGCACCACCACCGTGCGCGACGACCGCACACCGGATTTCCGGTTCGACGGGCGCGCCTATCTTGCCGCCGACGATCTCGCCCCCGGTTACTGGAACATCTGGCTCGAGGCCGAGGCCTTCGACGGCACGACGTTCCAGCAGCGCCTGGAACTCTACGTCAAGGGATGACCCGATGACCGCCGCCCTGCGTCCGCCGGCCTCGGCCTGCCCCGCCTGCTCCGCCGCCCCCGCCGCCGAGGCACTGGCCGCGGCGCAGGAGCCCACCGACAGCACCGTCGTGCTCTCGCTGCCCACCATCCACTGCGCGAACTGCATCCGCGCGGTGGAAGAGGCGCTGGCCGGCACGCCCGGCGTGCAGTCCGCGCGGGTGAACCTGACCATGAAGCGGGTGAGCATCGAGGCCGACGCCGGCCTCACGGCGGCGGATCTGATCCCGGTGGTCACCGGCGCGGGCTACGAGGCGCATGAGCTCGACACCGGCGCGCTGTCGGCCACGCAGACCGACAAGGCGGGCCGCGACCTGCTGATGCGGCTCGCCGTGGCGGGCTTCGCCATGATGAACGTCATGCTGCTGTCGATCTCGGTCTGGTCCGGCGCCGAGGGGCCGACCCGCGACATGTTCCACTGGATCTCGGCGGCGATCACCCTGCCGACCATCGCCTTCTCGGGGCAGATCTTCTTCCGCAACGCCTGGTCGGCGCTCAAGGCCGGGCGGCTCAACATGGACGTGCCGATCTCGCTCGCGATCCTGCTCGCGGTCGTGACCTCGCTGTGGGAAACCGCGCTGTCGGGCGAACACGCCTATTTCGATGCCGCCATCGCGCTGACCTTCTTCCTGCTGACCGGGCGCTACCTCGACCATCGCACCCGTTCCATCGCGCGCTCGGCCGCCGAGGAACTGGCCGCGCTCGAGGTGCCGCGCGCCTGGCGCCTGACCGCCGAGGGCGAAGAGCAGGTCTCGGTCGCGGAACTTGCCGTCGGCGACCTGCTCCGTGTTCGCCCCGGCGGCCGGATGCCGGTCGATGGCGAGATCACCGAAGGACACTCCGAACTCGACCGCTCGCTGCTGACCGGCGAGACGCTGCCCGTCTACGCCGCCCCCGGCACCCGCGTGAGCGCCGGCGAGGTCAACCTGACCGGGCCGCTCGTGGTCCGCGCCACCGCCGTCGGCCGTGAGACCTCGCTGCATCGCATGGCCGATCTCGTGGCCGTGGCGGAATCGGGCCGCGCCAACTACACACCGCTCGCCGACAAGGCCGCGAAGCTCTACGCGCCCGGCGTCCACATCCTGTCGGCGCTCGCCTTCATCGGCTGGTTTCTCTACACCGCCGACTTCCGCGTCGCGCTGAACATCGCGGCGGCCGTGCTCATCATCACCTGCCCCTGCGCGCTCGGCCTCGCGGTGCCGGCGGTGACCACCGCCGCCTCGGGGCGGCTGTTCCGGAAGGGCCTGCTGATCAAGGACGCGACCGCGCTCGAACGGCTCGCCGAGGTCGACACCGTGGTCTTCGACAAGACCGGCACGCTCACCTCGGGCACGCCGCAGGTCACCAACATCGACGATTTCACCCGTGCCGACCTGCAGATCGCGCTGGCGCTTGCCGAGGGCTCGGCGCACCCGCTCTCGGTGGCGCTGACCGCCGCGCTGCGCGAGGCCGGCCTCGCGCGCGCCGAGGTCGAGGACATCACCGAGGTGCCCGGCCATGGCACGCAAGGCAGGTGGCGCGACCGCACCGTGCGGCTGGGCCGTGCCGCCTGGACCGGCGGCGGCCAGTCCGAGCTGACGTCGGCCTGGCTGCAGGTCGGCGACGGCCCGGCGCAGGCGTTCACCTTCACCGACAGCCTGCGCGACGGCGCTGAAGAGGCCGTGCGCGGTCTCGTCGAAGCCGGCAAGCGGGTGATCCTGATGTCGGGCGACACCACGGCGGCGGTCGAGGCGCTGGCGCGGCGGCTGGCCATTCCGCAATGGATCGCCGAGGCGCTGCCGCAGGACAAGGCGACACGGATCAGGGCCCTGTCCGACGATGGTGCAAAGGTGCTGATGGTCGGCGACGGGCTCAACGATACCGCCGCGCTGGCGGCAGCGCATGTGTCGATCTCGCCCGCCTCGGCGCTCGACGCGGCGCGGGTCGCGTCGGACATCGTGCTTCTGGGCAACGCGCTCGCACCGCTGCCGGAGGCCATCGCCACCGCGCGCCGCGCAACGAAGCGCATCCGCGAGAACTTCGGTATCGCGACGTGGTACAACGTCATCGCCGTGCCGCTCGCCATCGCGGGATTGTGCTCGCCGCTGATCGCCGCATTGGCCATGTCGGCCTCGTCGATTACCGTTTCGCTGAACGCGCTGAGACTGAGGTGATCCGATGAATATCCTGCTCTACCTGATCCCGATCTCGCTGTTTCTCGGCGGTATGGGACTGGTGTTCTTCATCCTGACGGTGAAGACGAAGCAATACGACGATCCCGAGGGCAACGCGCAGCGCATTCTCTCGGGGCAGTACGACGACGCGCCGAAGCAGGACTGAGGCGCGGCTGGCCGCGAGGGTGTGAGGGGGCTCTGCCCCCCGCCTTCGGCTCCCCCCGAGGGTATTTGGAAAGAGAAGAAGGGCGGAGGGTGTCCGGTTGCGGACGCCTCAGGCGCGGAGGATCATGTCGGCGGCCTTTTCGGCGATCATGATCGTGGGCGAGTTGGTGTTGCCGCTGACGATCCGCGGCATCACGCTTGCATCCACCACCCGCAGGCCGCCGATGCCGCGCATCCGGAGTTCCGCGTCGAGCGGCGCCGCGTCGTCGGCGCCCATGCGGACCGTGCCGACCGGGTGGAAGATCGTCGTGCCGACGTCACCGGCCGCCTGCGCGAGCTCCTCGTCGCTCTGATACGCCGGGCCCGGCTTGATCTCTTCGGGCGCGTATTTCGCCATCGCCTGCTGCGCCATGACCCGGCGCGAAAGCTTGATGCTGTCCACCGCCACGCGCCGGTCGCCTTCCGTCGAGAGGTAGTTCGGCGCGATCACCGGGGCCTCTTTCGGGTCGTTCGAGGCAAGGCGCACGGTGCCGCGGCTTTCCGGGCGCAGGTTGCAGACACTCGCGGTGATGGCCGGATACTTGTGCAGCGGCGAGCCGAAGGCGTCGAGCGACAGCGGTTGCACGTGGAATTCCACGTCCGCGGTCTCGAGCCCCTCGCGCGACTTGGCGAAGGCGCCGAGCTGCGAGGGCGCCATCGACATCGGGCCCGAGCGCCGCGCCACGTATTCCAGCCCGATCGCCATCTTCCCCAGCAGCGAGTTGGCGAGCTGGTTCAGCGTTTTCGCGCCGGTGAGCCGCCACGAGCAGCGCAGTTGCAGGTGGTCCTGCAGGTTGCCGCCGACACCGGGCGCGTCATGCGCCACCTCGATGCCCTGCTCGCGCAGGATCTCTGCCGGGCCGATGCCCGACAGCTGGAGCAGATGCGGCGAGTTCACCGCGCCCGCCGACAGGATGACATCGCCGCCCGAGCGGGCCTCGCGGGTCTGCCCGCCCTGCTCGTAGCGCACGCCGACAACCTTGCGGCCCTCGAAGATCAGGCCCAGCACATGCGCGTGGGTCTCGACGCGCAGGTTCTCGCTGTCGGTGGTGCGCAGGAAGGCCTTTGCGGTGTTCATCCGCCAGCCGTTGCGCTGGTTGACCCGGAAGTAGCTGACGCCCTCGTTGTCGCCGGTGTTGAAGTCATCGACCTTGGGGATGCCGGCCTCGGCGGCGGCATCGCGCCAGTCGTCGAGCACCGGCCAGTGCAGGCGCTGGTTCTCGACCCGCCACTCGCCGCCCGCGCCATGGTGTTCGCTTTCGCCCTCGACGAAATCCTCGGACTTCCGGAAATACGGCAGCACGTCGTCCCAGCCCCAGCCGGCGAGGCCCATCTGCCTCCAGCCGTCGTAATCCGCCGCCTGCCCGCGCAGGTAGAGCATGCCGTTGATCGAGGAGCATCCGCCCAGCACCTTGCCGCGCGGGTAGATCAGCGAGCGGCCGTTGAGCCCCGCGTCGGGCGCGGTGCGGTAGCACCAGTCGGTCCGCGGGTTGTCGATGCAGTAGAGATACCCCATGGGCACATGGATCCAGTGGTAGGTGTCGCGCCCGCCGGCCTCGAGCAGCAGCACGCGGCGGCCTCCCTCGGCCAGCCGCTTGGCCAGCACGCAGCCCGCGCTGCCCGCACCGATGATGACGTGATCCCAGGACATGACTCCCCCCTCCGGCAACCCGATTTCAAATGTCTGACATTTGATATGTCAGACATTTGAAACCGGCGCAAGCGGACCCTTTACGCCGCGACAGCACGGCGCAGAACGGGTGTGCCGGGGCAGTTCAGACCGGCAGCGCGGTGGTCTTGAAGACGGTGCGCAGGGCAAAGCTCGACTGCATCTGCGCCACCCCCGGCAACCGGGTGAGATACTGGCGGTGGATGCGCGCGAAATCCTCGGTATCCTCGGCGACGACCTTGAGGATGTAGTCGGCGTTGCCCGCCATGAGGTGGCATTCGAGCACGTCCGGCACCAGCGCCACGGCCTTTTCGAAGGCCTCGAGCACCTCGTCGGCCTGCGCGCTCAGGGTGATCTCGACGAAGACGGTGGTGGGCATGTTCATCCGGCGCGCATCGAGCAGCGCGACGTAGCCACGGATGAACCCCTCGGCCTCGAGCCGCTGCACCCGCCGGTGACAGGCCGAGGGCGACAGGTTTACCTGTTCCGACAACTCGGCGTTAGACATCCGCCCCTGCTTCTGCAGGACGCGCAGGATGCGGCGGTCGATCTCGTCCGGTTCCATGGTGGATTCTTTCGTCGAAGCGGGCATTTGTCGAAGGTCCTGCGCATGAGATGCCGCGCAACGCACCAAATCCGCGCGGAAATTGCAAGCGGCGCATGCGACGATTACCGTGAAAACAGACGGGAGGATAGGCTCATGCAAATCGGTTGCCCCACGGAAGTCAAAGCGCAGGAATTCCGGGTCGGTCTCACGCCCAACGCTGCGCGCGAAGCCGTGGCACAGGGTCACGACGTGCTGATCCAGAGCGGCGCCGGGCTTGGCGCCGGCTTCGAGGATGCGGACTACACCGCCGCCGGCGCCCGGATCGTGCCGGGTGCGGAAGAGGTCTTTGCCGAGGCGGAGATGATCGTCAAGGTGAAGGAGCCGCAGCCGGCGGAGCGCGCGATGCTGCGCGAGGGCCAGCTGCTCTTCACCTACCTGCACCTCGCCCCCGATCCCGGCCAGACCGAGGACCTGCTGCGTTCGGGCGCGACCTGCATCGCCTACGAGACGGTCACCGACGCGCGCGGCGGCCTTCCGCTGCTGGCGCCGATGTCCGAGGTCGCAGGCAGGCTCGCACCGCAGATGGGCGCCTGGGCGCTGCAGAAGGCCAACGGCGGTCGCGGCGTGCTGATGGGCGGCGTGCCCGGCGTCGGGCCGGCCAACGTGGTCGTGGTCGGCGGCGGCAACGTCGGCACCCACGCGGCCCGCATCGCGGCCGGAATGGGCGCCGAGGTCACTGTGCTCGACCGTTCCCTGCCGCGCCTGCGCTACCTCGACGACGTCTTCGGCACGACCTTCCGCAACCGCTACAGCACCGAGGGTGCGCTGGCCGAACTGCTGGCCGAGGCTGACATGGTGATCGGCGCGGTGCTGATCCCCGGTGCCGCCGCGCCCAAGCTCGTCAGCCGCGCGATGCTCGCCGACATGAAGCCCGGCGCCGTGCTCGTGGACGTGGCCATCGACCAGGGCGGCTGCTTCGAGACCTCGCACGCGACCACCCATGACGACCCCGTCTACGAGGTCGACGGCATCCAGCACTACTGCGTCGCAAACATGCCCGGCGCCGTGCCGCGCACCTCGACCATCGCGCTCGGCAACGCCACGCTGCCGTTCATCCTCGCACTGGCCGACAAGGGCTGGCGGACGGCCTGCGCGGAGGATCCGCACCTGCGGGCCGGGCTCAACGTGCACGCCGGACGGCTGACCAACCTCGCGGTGGGCGAGGCGCTCGGACGCGACGCGATCACCCCCGAAGAGGCGCTGAAAAACGGCTGAACCGGCTGGCGGTGGCGGGCCCGCCCGCCGCCGCATCGCTCAGAGAACGACGATGCCGCTGTGCTTGGCCTTGTGCTCTGGCTCGACGTGGATCGTCACGCGGCTGCCCTCGAAGGCATGATGCAACGCCCCCTCGATCCGGTCGCAGATGTCATGCGCCGAATCCACGCTCATGTCGCCCGGAACCACCAGGTGGAACTCGACGAAGAGCACCCGCCCCGCGCGCCGCGACCGCAGGTCGTGCGCCTCGACCGCGCCCTCGGCGTTGTCCGAGATCAGCACCCGCATCTGTTCGACCTCGTCGTCGGGAGCGGCCTCGTCCATGAGCCCGCCGACCGAGCCGCGCATCACCTGCCAGCCCGACCAGAGGATGTTGACCGCCACCAGCGCGGCGAGCGCCGGGTCGAGCCAGTACCATCCGGTGAGCACCGCCAGCACCACGCCCACGGTCACCCCGATCGAGGACACCACGTCCGTGAGCAGGTGCTTGCCATCGGCCAAAAGCGCCGGCGAGCGCAGCGCCCGCCCCTCGCGCAGCAGCACCCAGCACCAGATGCCGTTGAGCACCCCCGCCCCAAGGTTGATCGCGAGCCCCGTCCAAGGTGCCTCGATCACACGCGGATCGCGAAAGGCCCCCCAGGCCTCGTGCAGGATGAGAACGGCCGCGATGACGATCAGGGCGCCCTCGAGCACCGCACTGAAATACTCCGCCTTGTGGTGGCCGAAGGGATGGTCGGCGTCGGGCGGCTGCTGCGCGATCCGCAGCGCGATCAGCGCCGCCAGCGCCGTGGCCACGTTGACGATGCTTTCCAGCGCGTCCGACAGCAGCGCGACGGAGCCCGTCAACCACCAGGCCAACGCCTTGATCGCGAGCACCGCGAGGCCCACCAGCACGCTGCCGTAGGCGATTTTCATGGCTTTGCTCATGGCATCCCCTGCGCACCCTCTGCGCGTCTGCGGGCCTGATAGCGAAGCCTCCCCCGCCGCGCAACCGAGCCGGCATCGCCGGAGGCGCAAGCCCGCCTCCCGCTCCGGCGAAAGCCCGGCACGGGCGGCGGGGCGTCACTTCCTGAGGGCGTCGCGGATCTCGATGAGGATGTCGAGCTGCGAGGGCCCGGTCTTCACCTCGGGGGCAACCTCGTCGGGCTTCTCTGCCGCCGCCTTCACCCGGTTCACCATCTTCACCAGAACGAAGACCACGAAGGCGATGATGAAGAAGTTGATCACCGCCATCAGGAAGCGCCCCACCGCGAAGACCGGCGCCCCCGCCTCCTTCGCCGCGTCGATCGAGACGTAGTCGCCGCCGTCGAGCGCGTAGAACCATCCCGAGAAGTCGATGCCACCGGTAAACAGCGCGATGATCGGGTTGAGGATGTCGCCCACCAGCGACTGCACGATCCCGGTAAAGGCCGCACCCACGATGATGCCCACGGCCATGTCCATGACATTGCCCTTGGCGATGAAGTCCCGGAATTCGTTGATCACGTCTGCGTTCCCTCTCCCGCTGCGCCCGACCGCGGCGATTGACCGGATCGGCGAACGCCACAGCTTGCTCTCATGTGTTCCACAAGCCGGGCGCCGATGGAACGGGCAAGATGGCCGATCGCGGGCCCGACACCACCATATCCGGAGAAAGAAACGTGACCGACCTGTCGCAATTCCCGATCACTGCCCGCTGGCCTGCGGCCCATCCCGACCGCATCCAGCTTTATTCCTATCCCACGCCGAACGGCGTGAAGGCGGCCATCGCGCTCGAGGAGATGGCCCTGCCCTACGAGGCCCACACCGTGCCGCTCGGCGACGAATACGTGAAAAGCGCGGCCTTCACCTCGCTCAACCCCAACGGCAAGATCCCCGCGATCATCGACCCCGACGGCCCCGACGGCACGCCCTTCGGCCTTTTCGAAAGCGGCGCGATCCTGCTCTACCTCGCCGAGAAGTCCGGCCGCTTCCTAGGCGAGACCGCGCGCGAGCGCCACGAGATCCAGCAATGGCTGATGTTCCAGATGGGCGGGACGGGCCCGATGTTCGGCCAGCTCGGGTTCTTCTACAAGCTGGGCGGCGCCGAGATCGAGGACCCGCGCCCCCGCAACCGCTACATCAACGAGGCCAGGCGCCTGCTCGGCGTGGTCGAGACCGCGCTCGACGGTCGCGACTGGATCGCCGGCAGCTACTCCGTCGCCGACATGGCGTTGGCGCCCTGGCTGCGCGCCCTCGACTTCTACGGCGCCCGCGAGGTCACGGGATGGCACGACCACCCCAACTGCGTCGCCTACCTCGAGCGCTTCCTCGAGCGCCCCGCGGTGCGGACCGGCCTCGAGATCCCGCCGACCGCCTGACCCCAAGCCGCGCACCGAGGTACCACGCCCCGGCTTCTTCTCTTTCCAAATACCCTCGGGGGTGAATTGGCGCGGCACGCGCCAAGAGGGGGCAGCGCCCCCTCCCGCGCCGCCGCGCGACCCGCGCGGCGGAAAAGGACCGGGCCCGAGGCCCGGCCATCGCTCACCCGAGATCTTCGGGCAGCAGCGCGTCGGGCATGTTCTGGTAGCAGACCGGGCGCAGGAAGCGGCGGATGGCCAGCGTGCCGACGGATGTCGCGCCGAAGTTGGTCGAGGCCGGGAACGGGCCGCCGTGGACCATGGAGTCGCAGACCTCGACGCCGGTGGGGAAGCCGTTGACGAGGATCCGGCCGGCCTTGCGCTCGAGCACCGGCATCAGCCGCTGCGCCTGCGCCGTGTCGCCCTCGTCCATGTGCAGCGTCACCGTCAGCTGGCCCTCGAAGCCGCGCGCCAGGCGCTCCATGTCGTCGGCGCCCGCGACCCGCACCACGAGCCCCAGCGGTCCGAAGACC
>NZ_RAPJ01000039.1:0-56764 GCF_003703915.1 Salipiger sp. D13 | reverse complement strand
GATGCCGTGAGGGGGCGTCCACACCATCAAGAGCGGCGCGTGGTCTTCGAATCCTGTTTTCGCCTAGGGCGTGGGGAGGACCGAAGCCGCAGCTCGGGCGTTTCCAACGCCTGCCACGTGCGTTTCCTCCACCAGCGTCGCTTTGGTCCCGATGCCGGGCGCCACGCGGTCTGATGAAGGGGCGCGAAGGCGCCATGTTCCTGCCGACACGGGAGCGCTTCCGACGAACGGCGGCCTGTCTGGAAGGCCCGTCGGCCGGGGGCTCAGTGCAGCGGCGGGCGGTCGTCCCGGTCCTCGTCGCCGAAGAAGGGGCTGACTTGCGACACGATCACCGAGTTCTCCTCGAGTGCGCGCTGCATCAGCGCCTGCTCGTCCTCGCCGATCTCGTGGCCTTGTGCGCGGCGTTCCTCTTCGGTGCCGTAGCCGGTCACGTCGAGCGGCGCCATGTCGGCCTGCTTGAGGATGGCCACGGTCTCGCGCACCGCTTCGGCCTCGTCGACGCCGGAAGCGTAGCACATCAATGCCGCCCCGGTGGCCCCTTCGGGAAGTCCGTCGCCGGCTTTGCGGCCGACCTCGACCAGAAGCGTGTAGACCTGCTGCTTCGAGGGTTTCTTGCTGTTCGCCATCCTGAGGACTCCCGCAGTTTGGCGCGGGATGCGGCAGGGGCGGGCGACTGTCAAGCCCGCCCCGGGCTCAGTGGGAAAAGAGCTCGACGGCCACGGCACAGGCGTAGATCCCCATGAGCAGCACGCTTTCGATGCCGATGCGGGCCGGACCCTCGCGCTGGCGCAGGATGAGCCCGCCCAGCAGGATCGCGGTCATCAGCATGCCGGTGGCGAGCCAGTAGAGGTCGGTCGAGCCCACGGCCTGGAAGATGCCGCCGTCGCGATAGGCCACGTCCGAGAACACCAGGAACAGCGTGTCGAAGGTGTTGCCGCCGATGATGCCGCCGACCGCAAGCTGCAGGGCGCCGCGCCGCACCGCCACGAGCGTGGTGACCAGTTCCGGCAGCGACGTGATGACCGCCGTGATGAGCGCCCCCACTAGGCTCGAGGCCAGCCCGAAGCGGGTGATGAACTCGCCGCCGATCTGGCTGATGACCCAGCCCGCGCACCCCATGACGGCAACGAGTGTTGCGAAGGTGATTGCCGGTCCCTTGGCCGAGGCGTTGGGGTCGGTGTCTTCCTCGGGTTCGTCGTGCCGGGTCTCGCGGGTCTCCACCGGCCGCCACATCGGTTTCTCGCTGACCGCCGAGGACAGCTTCACGCCTGCTAGATAGGCCAGAAACATCACGACCGAAACCGGGTGGACGCCGAAATAGGCGATGTCCGGGCCAGCCATGGCGGCGATGGGCAGGCTGAGCAGGACGATCAGCATCACAGCCTGGAACAGGTTCGCGGGCTCGGCGGCCGCGTGTTCGAGGTTGGCGCGCTTGTGCAGCAGGTCGGCGATGGCAAGGAACAGCGTCTGCGCGGCGATGCCGCCGACCGCGTTCGAGACCGCGAGGCTTGCGTCGCCACCGGCCGCAGCCGTGATCGAGACGACGACGCCCGAAAGCGAGGTCGCGCCGCCGAGGATGATGCCGCCGGCCATGGCCTCGCCCATGCGCGTGCGGTCGGCGATGACATCCGCCAGCCCCGTCGCGCGGATGGAGGCGGCGACGACGATGGCGCCCGCGATGGCGAAAACGACGAGCAGAAGCGTGAGCGACAGGTCTGCGAACATGGGCCGGCCAGTTCCTTGGATTGTTAAAGACAGAGCAACAAAAAGGCCGCGCGTTCAAATGAGCGCGCGGCCTCTGTCGCGTAGGGAAACCTTCCGGACGTCAGGCCCGGCCGCGGACGGCGCGGGCGATGGCGATCAGGATACAGGCACCGATGAAGCCGATGATGAGCTGACCGATCCAGCCGCCCAGCGTCGAGCCGACGATGAACATCAGGACGGCGTTCAGCAGGATCGCGCCCACGATGCCGAGAATGATGTTCATGATGATGCCCATGTTCGAGTTCATGAACTTTTCCGCGAGCCAGCCGGCGATACCGCCGACGATGATTGCCGCAAACCAACCGATTCCGGTCATGACCTAACCTCTTTTCAAATGTCGTGCCGGACTGCGCCGGCTCATGCAGGTCATAACAAGCAAAAAGGCGGGGAAGTTCCCCCGCCTTCTGGATTTATCGTGCCGTCGGGCGCGCCGCATCGCGGCATGGGCGCCCTGTTCCCGGCACGGATCAGTCGCGCAGCAGTTCGTTGATGCCGGTCTTCGAGCGGGTCTTCTCGTCGACGCGCTTGACGATGACGGCGCAGTAGAGGTTCACGCCGTTCTTCGACGGCATCGAGCCCGAGACCACCACCGAGTAGGGCGGCACTTCGCCGTACATCACTTCGCCGGTCTCGCGGTCGACGATCTTGGTCGACTGGCCGAGGAAGACGCCCATGCCCAGCACCGAGCCTTCGCGCACGATGACGCCCTCGACGACCTCGGAGCGGGCGCCGATGAAGCAGTTGTCCTCGATGATGGTCGGGCCGGCCTGCATGGGCTCCAGCACGCCGCCGATGCCGACGCCGCCCGACAGGTGCACACCCTTGCCGATCTGTGCGCAGGAGCCGACGGTCGCCCATGTGTCGACCATGGTGCCCTCGTCGACATAGGCGCCGAGGTTCACGAAGGACGGCATCAGCACCACGCCCGGCGCGATGTAGGCGGACTTGCGGACGATGCAGTTCGGCACCGCGCGGAAGCCGGCGGCGCCCCACTCGTTGTCGCCCCAGCCCTTGAACTTGCTGTCGACCTTGTCCCACCAGTGGCCGCCCTGCGGGCCGCCGTCCTGCTGCTCCATGTCCTTGAGCCGGAAGCCCAGAAGCACGGCCTTCTTGGCCCACTGGTTCACGACCCAGTCGCCGCCCTCGGGCTTCTCGGCGACGCGCAGCTTGCCGCTGTCGAGCGCGTTCAGCGTGTCCTCGATGGCCTCGCGGGTTTCGCCCCCGGTCGACGGCGTGATGGTGTCGCGCGCCTCCCAGGCGGCTTCGATGGCGGCTTCGAGCTGTGCGTTGGACATCTTCGTCTCCTCGTGCGATCCGGTTTTCCAGCCCTATAGCGGGCGGCTTCCCGCAAGAAAAGGAGACATGACCATGGCGAAGGCCATTCACAGCATGATCCGCGTGCTCGACGAGGCGCGCTCGCTGGCGTTCTACGAAAAGGCATTCGGCCTGACCGTGGCCGACCGGCTCGACTTCCCGGAGTTCACGCTGGTCTACCTCAGCAATGCCGAAAGCGGCTTCGAGCTCGAGCTGACGGTGAACAAGGACCGCACCGAGCCCTACGATCTCGGCGACGGCTATGGCCACCTTGCCGTGTCGGTCGACGACCTCGAGGCCGAGCACGCAAGGTTCGAGGCCGAGGGGCTGAATCCGCGCAAGCTGGTGGAATTCGCTCCCGCGGGCGAGGTCGTCGCGAAGTTCTTCTTCGTCGCCGACCCGGACGGCTACCAGATCGAGGTGCTGGCGCGCGAGGGCCGCTTCGCCTGACACCGGGCCCGGCCCGGGGCAAACCGCCCGGGCCGGGCCTGCCTTCGTCTTGGCCCGCGGGGCGGCCGGCGCGGGGCTTGCGTTGCACGCGCCCCTTGCGGAATCGAATCGTGGCGCGTATATGGCCCATCAACAGCGGCGCGTCGGGGCCTCCTCCGAAGCTCCACCGGGAAAGATCGACGGGCCGCGCGCCCGTTTTTTTGTTTCATGCATCGGACCCGGAGAATGACCGACCTGATCGCCAAATCCGCCATCGACCGGCGCATCGCCGAGATCATCACCCCCGTCATCGAGGACATGGGGTTCGAGCTCGTGCGCATTCGCCTGATGAGCGGCAAGACATCCACCCTGCAGATCATGGCCGAACGCCCCGAGGGCGGCATCGAGGTCGACGAGTGCGCCGACATCTCGACCGCCGTCTCGGCGGTGCTCGACGTCGAAGACCCGATTCTCGACGCCTACACGCTCGAAGTGTCGAGCCCCGGCATCGACCGGCCGCTCACGCGGCTCAAGGATTTCGACACCTACGAGGGCTACGAGGCCAAGATCGAGACCCACGAGATGATCGACGGCCGCAAGCGCTGGCGTGGCATGCTCGCCGGTGTCGAAGGTGGCGAGGTGCTGCTCAACATCGAGGAGAACGGCGAGGACCAGACCATCGGCCTGCAGTTCGACTGGCTGAGCGATGCCAAGCTCGTGATGACAGATGACCTCGTCCGCGACATGCTGCGCGCCCGCAAGGCCCAGGCCGTGGACGAAACCCAATTCGACGATATCCAGGCCGACGACGCGGCCGCTCAGGAGGAGTAAGAAGAAAATGGCAATCACCTCTGCCAACCAGCTTGAGCTTCTGCAGACCGCCGAGGCCGTGGCGCGCGAGAAGATGATCGACCCCACGCTCGTGATCGAGGCGATGGAAGAAAGCCTCTCGCGGGCCGCCAAGAGCCGTTACGGCTCCGAGATGGACATCCGCGTCAGCATCGACCGCAAGACCGGCCGCGCGACCTTTACCCGCGTCCGCACCGTGGTCGAGGACGAGGAACTCGAGAACTACCAGGCCGAGATGACGGTCGCGCAGGCCAAGCAGTACATGGCCGACCCCAAGGTGGGCGACCAGTACGTCGAGGAAGTGCCGCCGGTCGACATGGGCCGGATCGCGGCGCAGTCGGCCAAGCAGGTCATTCTGCAGAAGGTCCGCGAAGCCGAGCGTGACCGCCAGTACGACGAGTTCAAGGACCGCGCCGGCACCATCATCAACGGCACCGTCAAGCGTGAGGAATACGGCAACGTCATCGTCGACATCGGCCGTGGCGAAGGCATCCTGCGCCGTAACGAGAAGATCGGCCGCGAGGCGTATCGCCCCGGCGACCGCATCCGCTGCTACATCAAGGACGTGCGCCGCGAAGCGCGTGGGCCGCAGATCTTCCTGTCGCGCACCGCGCCGGAATTCATGGCCGAGCTGTTCAAGATGGAAGTGCCCGAGATCTACGACGGCATCATCGAGATCAAGGCCGTGGCCCGCGACCCCGGTTCGCGCGCCAAGATCGGCGTCATCTCCTATGACGGCTCCATCGACCCCGTGGGCGCCTGCGTCGGTATGCGCGGCAGCCGCGTGCAGGCCGTGGTGAACGAGCTGCAGGGCGAGAAGATCGACATCATCCCGTGGAACGAGGACATGCCGACCTTCCTCGTGAACGCGCTGCAGCCCGCCGAGGTGAGCAAGGTGGTTCTCGACGAGGACGCCGAGCGCATCGAGGTCGTGGTGCCCGACGAGCAGCTCTCGCTGGCCATCGGCCGCCGCGGTCAGAACGTGCGCCTCGCGTCGCAGCTGACCGGCCTCGACATCGACATCATGACCGAGGAAGAGGAAAGCCAGCGCCGCCAGAAGGAATTCGAGGAGCGCACCCAGCTGTTCATGGACACGCTCGATCTCGACGAGTTCTTCGCGCAGCTGCTCGTGGCCGAGGGCTTCACCAACCTCGAGGAAGTGGCCTATGTCGAGCTCGACGAGCTTCTGGTCATCGACGGCGTCGACGAGGACACCGCGCAGGAGCTTCAGACCCGTGCCCGCGAATTCCTCGAAGAGCAGGCCCGCAAGGCGCTCGAGAAGGCGCGCGAACTGGGTGCCGAGGACAGCCTCATTGACTTCGACGGCCTCACACCCCAAATGGTAGAGGCATTGGCGGAAGACGGCATCAAGACGCTGGAAGACTTCGCCACCTGTGCCGACTGGGAACTGGCCGGTGGCTGGACGATCAGCGACGGCGAGCGCGTCAAGGATGACGGCCTTCTCGAACCCTTCGACGTGGACCTTGCCGAGGCGCAGAACCTCATCATGACCGCCCGGGTCCTTCTGGGCTGGGTCGATCCCGCCGAGCTCGAACCCGAGGTCGACGAGGACGAAGAGGCCGATGACACCGAGGTCGAGGCAGGCGCCGAGACCGGGGAAGAGGCCTGAACGTGAGCCGGGGCGGACGGGATAAGGACCGGGCCGACGGCCCGGAGCGTCGCTGCATCGCCACCGGCGAGTCGCAGCCCGCATCCGGACTGATCCGCTTCGTGGTCGGGCCCGAGGGGCAGCTGGCGCCGGACATCGCCGGCAAGCTGCCCGGTCGCGGAATCTGGGTCTCTTCGACCCGGTCGGCACTCGAGAAGGCGGCGGCGAAAGGGCTTTTTGCCCGCGCCGCACGGGCGCCGGTCAAGGTCCCCGACGCGCTTCCCGAGCTTGTCGAGCAGATGCTGGCGCGGCGGGTGGTCGAGTTGATCAGCCTCGCGCGCAAGTCCGGCGGCGCCGTCGCCGGATACGAGAAGGTGAAGGACTGGTTGGGCAAGGAAGAGGCCGATGTGCTGATCCAGGCCGAGGACGGATCGGCGCGCGGCAAGACGAAATTGTCGACCCCCGGCTGGGGATCGTACATCGGTTGGCTCACGGCGGACGAGCTGGGGCTGGCCTTCGGACGGGAAAAGGTGATACACGCGGCGCTTGGCGCTGGCGGACTCACGCAACGTGTTGTAGAGGAGGCCCAACGACTGAAGGGCCTGCGCGTCGGAAGGGCCGACGCGGACACGGCAGCAGGGGCTGCCGGGGCGGCGAAGGCCGCCGGTGGCGGCAGGGGCCGCCGGAAAGGATATGAGAGCTGAATGAGCGATAACGACGGCAAAAAGACTCTGGGTGTTCGTGGTGGAGGTCCCCGTTCGGGATCCGTGAAGCAGAGCTTCAGCCATGGGCGTACCAAGAATGTCGTGGTGGAAACCAAGCGCAAGCGCGTGGTGGTGCCCAAACCCGGAGCCGGTGGCGGTTCCAAGGGTGGCAGCGCCCCCGGCGGCTCTGGTGGCAAGCGCCCGGCTGGGATTTCCGATGCCGAGATGGAACGCCGCCTGAAGGCATTGCAGGCCGCCAAGGCCCGCGAAGCCGATGAGCAGGCCAAGCGCGAGGCCGAGGAAAAGGCCCGCGCCGAAGAGCGTGAACGTCTCCGCGCGGAAAAGGAACAGAAAGAGCGCGAGCAGCGCGAAGCCGAAGAGCGGGCCAAGGCGAAAGCCGAGGAAGAGGCGCGCAAGGCCAAGGAGGCGGCCGAGGCCGCCAAGAAGGCCGAGGCCGACGCTGCCGCACCCAAGACCGCGGAGCCCGGCCAGGCGGCCGCACCCGCACGTGCTGCACCCAAGACGGCGCAGCCGCAGCGCAAGGCCGACCGCGAGCGTGAAGAGCGTGGCCGTAGCGGCAAGGGCCGCGACGGTGGACGGCGGTCCGGCAAGCTGACGCTGAACCAGGCGCTCGGCGGCGAGGGCGGCCGGCAGAAATCCATGGCGGCGATGAAGCGCAAGCAGGAGCGGGCGCGTCAGAAGGCCATGGGTGGCAGCCAGCAGCGCGAGAAGGTCGTGCGCGATGTGCAGCTTCCCGAGGCGATCACGGTGGCGGAACTCGCCAACCGTATGGCCGAGCGCGTGGCAGATGTGGTCAAGTCGCTGATGCAGAACGGCATCATGGCGACGCAGAACCAGTCGATCGACGCCGACACCGCGGAACTGATCATCGAGGAATTCGGCCACCGCGTGACCCGCGTGTCCGATGCCGACGTCGAGGACGTGATCAAGCTCGAGCAGGACAAGCCCGAGGATCTCGTGTCGCGTCCCCCGGTCATCACGATCATGGGCCACGTCGACCACGGCAAGACCTCGCTGCTCGACAAGATCCGCGAAGCCAACGTGACCTCCGGCGAGGCCGGCGGCATCACGCAGCACATCGGCGCCTACCAGGTGACGACGAAGGGCGGCGACGTGCTGACCTTCCTCGATACGCCCGGCCACGCGGCCTTTACCTCGATGCGCTCGCGCGGCGCTCAGGTGACGGACATCGTGGTGCTGGTGGTTGCGGCGGACGACGCGGTGATGCCGCAGACCGTCGAGGCCATCAACCACGCCAAGGCGGCGGGTGTCCCGATGATCGTGGCGATCAACAAGATCGACAAGCCCGAGGCCAACCCGACCAAGGTGCGCACCGACCTTCTCCAGCACGAGGTGATCGTGGAAGAGATGTCCGGTGAGGTGCAGGACGTCGAAGTTTCCGCGCACAGCGGCCAAGGTCTCGACGACCTGCTCGAGGCGATCGCGCTGCAGGCCGAGGTTCTCGAACTCAAGGCGAACCCGGATCGGGCCGCCGAGGGTGCGGTGATCGAGGCACAGCTCGACGTGGGCCGCGGCCCGGTCGCGACGGTGCTCGTGCAGAACGGCACGCTCAAGCAGGGCGACATCTTCGTCGTCGGCGAGCAGTACGGCAAGGTGCGCGCGCTCATCAACGACAAGGGCGAGCGCGTCAAGGAAGCCGGACCGTCGGTGCCCGTCGAGGTGCTTGGTCTCAACGGCACCCCGGAAGCGGGCGACGTTCTGAACGTCACCGAGACCGAGGCACAGGCCCGCGAGATCGCCGAATACCGCGAGCACGCGGCCAAGGAGAAGCGCGCCGCCGCAGGCGCCGCGACGACCCTTGAGCAGCTGATGAAGAAGGCCAAGGACGACGAGAGCGTCTCCGAGCTGCCGGTGGTCGTGAAGGCCGACGTGCAGGGCTCGGCCGAGGCCATCGTCCAGGCGCTCGAGAAGGTCGGCAACGACGAGGTCCGCGTGCGGGTGATCCACTACGGTGTGGGCGCCATCACCGAGACCGACATCGGCCTTGCCGAAGCCTCGGGCTGCCCGGTCATCGGCTTCAACGTCCGTGCCAACGCACCGGCGCGGAACGCCGCGAACCAGAAGGGCGTGGAGATCCGCTACTACTCGGTGATCTACGACCTCGTCGACGACGTGAAAGCGGCGGCCTCTGGTCTGCTGTCGAACGAGATCCGCGAGAACTTCATCGGCTACGCGTCGATCAAGGAAGTCTTCAAGGTCTCGAACGTGGGCAAGGTTGCCGGCTGTCTCGTCACCGAGGGTATCGCCCGCCGGTCCGCAGGGGTCCGCCTGCTGCGCGACGACGTGGTGATCCACGAGGGCACGCTGAAGACGCTCAAGCGCTTCAAGGACGAGGTTGCCGAGGTCCAGTCGGGCCAGGAATGCGGCATGGCCTTCGAGAACTACGAAGACATCCGCCCCGGCGATGTCATCGAGATCTTCGAGCGCGAGGAGATCGAGCGTTCGCTCTGATCCCGTGCTGACGAACACTGAAAAGGGCGGCTCCGACGGAGCCGCCCTTTTTCGTGGGATGTTGGCGAGCTGCGCGCGCGAGACGGGTCGTGCCTGCCGGACAGAAGAAAGCCCGGGCGCGATCTGCGTCCGGGCTTTCTCAAGGTGTATTCGAAGTGTTGCGGGCGATGATCAGGCTGCGACCGGCGTGCCGGTGTAGACCTGAGTACCGACACGCACGGCGATGCGACCGTCGGGCAGCTTCTTTTCGAGAGTGCCCTGGACGGAAACGCAAGTGCCAAGAATGATCGTACGCAGCATTTCTGTGTTCCCCTATCGAGTGTGACGATTCAATGAATAAGGTCGAATCGTTAACATAACCAGATTAAAATCTGTCAATAGCGATTAAGATATATGCAAAAGGCGGGATTTACCCGTTTTTTTACGCCGCACCGCAGAAAAGGCTGGACGAGCCCCGACTCAGAGCCAGTCGCGCAGGATCGGGATGAGCGGAACATCGGCGGGAGGCATCGGATAGTCGCGCAGATCGCGGGCATGGACCCACTTGAGCGTCTGGCCCTCCTTCGCGCGCGGCGTGCCCTGCCACTTGCGGCAGGCGAAGAGCGGCATCAGCAGGTGAAAGCTGTCGTAGCCGTGCGAGGCGAAGGTGAGCGGCGCCAGGCAGCTTTCCCAGGTGTCGATGCCGAGCTCTTCCTGCAGCTCGCGGATCAGCGCGACCTCGGGCGTCTCGTCGGGCTCGACCTTGCCGCCGGGGAATTCCCAGAGGCCGGCCATGGACTTGCCCTCGGGGCGCTGCGCCAGGAGGATACGGCCGTCGACGTCGATCAGGGCGACGGCGGAGACGAGAACGATCTTTTTCATGGCGGGGCTCCTGGCGGCGCGGGCGGGAACGAGGGGCTCTGCCCCTCGCGCTCCCCGAGGGTATTTGAAAACCGGAGAAGGGGCGGGGTCAGGACCGGTAATCGGCGTTGATCGAGATGTAGCCGTGTGTGAGGTCGCAGGTCCAGACGGTGGCGCTGCCGGTGCCGAGGCCGATGTCGACGGAGATGTCGATCTCGGGGCGTTTCATCAGCGCGGCGCCGTCTTCCTCGCGGTAGCCGGGGGCGACCCAGCCGTTCTCGGCGACCAGCAGGTCTCCGAAGCGGATCGACAGGCTGTCGCGGTCGGCGGCGGCGCCGGACTTGCCGATCGCCATGACGATGCGGCCCCAGTTCGGATCCTCGCCGGCGACGGCGGTCTTGACCAGCGGCGAGTTGGCGATGGCGAGCGCATGGGTGCGGGCATCGGCGTCGCTGGCGGCGCCGGTCACCTTGACGGTGACGAACTTGGTGGCACCCTCGCCGTCGCGGACGACCTGATGGGCGAGGTCGCGGAAGAGGCCCTCGAGCGCGTCGGCGAAGGCGCCGTCTTCCGCGGTGACCTCGACGCCCGAGGTGCCGGTGGCGCCCATCAACAGCGTGTCGGATGTCGAGGTGTCGCTGTCGACGGTGATGCAGTTGAAGGTGCGGTCGTTGATGCCGCCGACGAGCGTCTGCAGGTCGGCACGGGCGATCTTCGCGTCGGTGAAGACGTAGACCAGCATCGTTGCCATATCCGGCGCGATCATGCCGGAGCCCTTGGCGAAGCCCGCGATCTTCACCCCGCCGCCGGGCAGCGACACGGTGGTGCAGGCGCCCTTGGGGAAGGTGTCGGTGGTCATGATGGCGCGGGCGGCCTCGGGGGCCTTTGCCGCGTCAAGATCCGCGACCAGCGCGTCGATCTTCGCGGTGATGCGGTCGTGCGGCAGACGCTCGCCGATCACCCCGGTGGAGCTGGTGAAGACGCGCGCGGCGGGAAGGCCGGTGGCCGCCGCGACAGCATCGCAGATGGCGGCGACAGAGCCGTCCCCGGCCTTGCCGGTGAAGGCGTTGGAGTTGCCGGAGTTGACGAGGATCGCGGCGCCGTCGTCGCTGTCGGCGCCGATCTTGGCCTGGCAGTCCAGCACGCTGGCAGAGCGGGTGGCGGAGCGCGTGAACACGCCCGCCACGGTGCTGCCCGGTGCGAGGAGCGCCAGCATCACGTCGGTTCGGCCCTCGTATCGGACCCCCGCGGCGGCAGAGGCGAAGCGGACCCCGTCGATCACCGGAAGGTCCGGGAAGGCGGCGGGGGCGAGGGGCGAAACGGACGTGATCTTGGCCAATTATTCCTCCAGAAGCTCGACCTGCGACAGGACCGAGGTATCGACGTCGGCGCTGTCCTTGCGGGTGACATCGGCCGCCGCGACCTTTTCGTCAATATAGTTTTTGACGGCCTCCTGCTGGAGCGTCTGCTCGATCTCGTCGCGCACCTCGTCGAGGGCCGGGGCGGATTTGCTGCGGGTTTCGTTGAGCTTCACCACGTGCCAGCCGAACTGGGTCTCGACCGGCTCGGAGATCTCGCCGGCCTCGAGTTGCTCGACGGCCTTCTCGAAGGGCTCGACCATCATGCCGGGGCCGAACCAGCCGAGCTCGCCGCCGTTGGGGCCGGAGGGGCCGGTGGAGTGCTCCTTGGCGAGCTCCGCGAAATCGGCGCCGCCGTTCAGTTCTTCGACGAGCGACTGCGCTTCTTCCTCGGTCTCGACGAGGATGTGCGAGGCGTTGAACTCCTGGCCCTGCTCGGCATCGGCGTAGTTGGCGTCATAGGCGGCCTGGACCGCCTCGTCGGTCACGGCCTCGTCGGCGACCTGCTTGATGGCCGTGGCAGCCATCAGCGAGCGGCGCTCGTTGTCGAGCGACAGGGTCACCAGCTTGCTTTCCTCGGCCTTCTCGTCCTGCGCGAGCACGCTCTGCTGCACGATCTGGTCGAGGATGCCGTTCCACAGAACCTCGTCGCCGAGCTGCTGGTACTGCTCGGGCAGCGTGGCGCGGATCGCCAGCATGTGGCCGAGCGTGATGTCGGAACCGTTGACGGTGGCCACCACGGAATCGAGGTCCATCTCTTCCTGCGCGTGAACCGGGAGCGCCAGCGTGACGGCGAAGGCGGCTGCGGTCAGTTTGGTGAGAGTCTTGCGCATCTGGTAAGGTCCTTTCCGGGTCCTTGACTTCTCCGCCCGGGGCAGGCGGCGTTGACACTTTCAGAGCCGTTCCTTACATCGCCAAAAGGCTCTGCAAAGCCGGTCGTTCCCCTGTGTCATATGGGCTGTGTTCGAGGCGGGCAAGCAGATGCCGCGACGCGAACACGACATTGTCAAACAGGAACGGGCAGGTATGCTGGGTATCGGGACTATCGCGCGGAAGGTGTTCGGAACGCCGAATGACCGCAAGATCAAGGCGACACGCCCGCTGGTCGACAAGATCAACGTGCTGGAGCCGGAGTTCGAAAAGCTCGATGACGCAGGCCTGATCGCCAAGACCGAAGAGTTCAAGACGCGGATCGCGGACGGCGAGAGCCTCGACTCGCTCCTGCCCGAAGCCTTTGCCAACTGCCGCGAGGGCGCCCGCCGCGCCATCGGCCTGCGCGCCTTCGACGTGCAGCTCATGGGCGGCATCTTCATGCACCAGGGTAACATTTCCGAGATGAAGACCGGCGAGGGCAAGACGCTCGTCGCGACCTTCCCGGCCTACCTGAACGCGCTGACCGGGCGCGGCGTGCACATCGTCACGGTCAACGACTACCTCGCCCGGCGCGACGCCGAGTGGATGAGCAAGGTCTACGGGGCGCTTGGCCTGTCGACCGGCGTCGTCTACCCGCAGCAGCCCGAGGACGAGAAGAAGACGGCATATGCCGCCGACATCACTTACGCCACCAACAACGAGCTTGGCTTCGACTACCTGCGCGACAACATGAAGTCCGAGCTGAACCAGATGATGCAGCGGGACCACTACTTCGCCATCGTCGACGAGGTGGACAGCATCCTGATCGACGAGGCGCGGACGCCGCTGATCATCTCGGGGCCATCGCAGGACCGCTCCGATCTCTACATGTCGATCGACCGGCTGATCCCCGAGCTTTCCGACGACGCCTACACGATCGACGAGAAGACCCGCAACGTCACCTTCACCGACGAGGGCAACGAGGCGCTCGAAGAGATCCTGCACGCCCGCGGCATCCTTCCCGAGGGGCAGACGCTCTACGATCCGGAAAGCACCACGGTGGTGCACCACGTGAACCAGGGCCTGCGCGCACACAAGCTCTACACGCGGGACAAGGATTACATCGTCCGCGACGGGCAGGTCGTGCTCATCGACGAGTTCACCGGCCGCATGATGGCCGGGCGGCGCCTGTCGGACGGTCTGCACCAGGCCATCGAGGCCAAGGAGGGCTGCCAGATCCAGCCCGAGAACGTCACGCTGGCGCAGGTGACCTTCCAGAACTACTTCCGTCTCTACGACAAGCTCGCCGGCATGACCGGCACGGCCTCGACCGAGGCCGAGGAATTCATGGAGATCTACGGGCTGGGCGTGGTCGAGGTGCCCACCAACCGGCCGATCGCGCGCCAGGACGACGACGACCAGGTGTTCCGCACCGCGCAGGAAAAATACCAGGCCATCGCTGACGAGATCAAGCTGGCGCATGAGAAGGGCCAGCCGGTGCTCGTGGGCACGACCTCGATCGAGAAATCCGAGATGCTGTCGCAGCTTCTCACGCAGGCGAAGCTGCCGCACAACGTGCTGAACGCGCGCCAGCACGAGAAGGAAGCGCAGATCGTCGCCGACGCCGGCAAGCTGGGGGCGATCACCATCGCGACCAACATGGCCGGCCGTGGCACCGACATCAAGCTGGGCGGCAACGTCGACTTCAAGGTGATGGAGGCGCTGGACGCCGAGCCCGACGGTGACCCCGAGGAGATCCGTCGGCGGATCGAGGCCGAGCACGCCGAGGCCGAGGCCGCGGTAAAGGAGGCGGGCGGCCTGTTCGTTCTTGCCACCGAGCGCCACGAGAGCCGCCGCATCGACAACCAGCTGCGGGGCCGTTCGGGCCGCCAGGGTGACCCGGGCCGCAGCTCGTTCTACCTGTCGCTCGAGGATGACCTCATGCGGATCTTCGGGTCCGAGCGGCTCGACAAGATGCTGTCGAAGCTCGGGATGAAGGATGGCGAGGCCATCGTTCACCCTTGGGTCAACAAGTCGCTCGAGCGGGCGCAGGCGAAGGTCGAAGGCCGCAACTTCGACATCCGCAAGCAGCTGCTGAAATTCGACGACGTGATGAACGACCAGCGGAAGGTGATCTTCGCGCAGCGTCGCGAGATCATGGAAGCCGAGGACGTGTCGGAGATCACCGACGACATGCGTCACGAGGTGATCGAGGAGCTGATCGACGTCCACATCCCCCCCAAGACCTATGCCGACCAGTGGGACACCGAAGGGCTCTACGCCGCCGCGCTCGAGAAGCTCGGCATCGACGTGCCCGTCATCAAGTGGGGCGAGGAAGAGGGCGTCGACGCAGAGGTGATCCGCGAGCGGATGGTCGAGGCGTCGGACAAGATGATGACCGAGAAGGCCGAAGCCTTCGGTTCGGACACCATGCGCCAGATCGAGAAGCAGGTCGTGCTGCAGACCATCGACCAGAAATGGCGCGATCACCTGCTGACTCTGGAACACCTGCGCTCTGTCGTGGGCTTCCGGGGCTACGCGCAGCGCGATCCGCTGAACGAGTACAAGACCGAGGCCTTCCAGCTGTTCGAGTCGATGCTCGAGTCGCTGCGCGAGACGGTCACCGAGCAGCTCGCCCGGATCCGCCCGATGACCGAGGACGAGCAGAAGGCGATGATGCAGCAGCTGTCGCAGCAGCAGGCTGCGCTGCGTCGCCAGACCGAGAACGCCGCCGCCGGTCATCCGCCGGCGCCGGGCGAGGGCGACACCGCAGCCGCGCCCGAGCCGGGCTCGGGCACCCCGGACGCCGCGACCACGCCGCTGGTCGAAGGCTTCGATGAGGGCGATCCGACGACCTGGGGCAACCCCAGCCGCAACGATGCCTGCCCTTGCGGGTCGGGCAAGAAGTTCAAGCATTGTCACGGACGCCTCGCCTGAGTTGGGCCGCAACTCGATGCGAGCTTGATTGGACAGGGGCGCTTCGGCGCCCCTTCTTGTCAGAATGACACCCCGCCTCTGCCGCAACAGTGCCGCTTTTCACTCATAAATTGTTTATGAATGAGAACGCAGGATGCGAGTGGAGGCCGGGATGGCGCGACTCAAGACATATCTTCTGGCGGTGGCCACGGTGCTCATGGCGCTCGCCATCGGCTACTTCATGCAGCAGGGCGACGCTGCCACGCCCGTCGCGCTGAACCAGAAGGGCGATCTGGTCGTGAGCGACATCACTGACATGTCCTCGGCGTCCGGGGTGGCTCCGCGCCTGCCGGTTCCGGCAGCCCTCGAAACAGCGTCCACGCTTCCCGACCTGCCGGTGCAGCGGGTCCGGGCCGAGGCGCCGGTTGCGACGATTCCCACCCCGGACACCGCCCGCTCCGAGGGCTTCGACTGTGCCATCGAGATGTCGGCAGAGGTGAACGCCGGCGCCATGGTCGCGCTTGAGCTCTCGGCGCCCTGCTACGCCTCCGAGCGGGTCACCATCCACCATCACGGGCTGATGTTCACCGAGCATACCGCGCCCGACGGCAGCCTGCGCCTGTCCGTGCCTGCACTGACCGAGCGGGCGCTCTTCGTTGCGGCCTTCGACGGCGGTGACGGGGCGACCGCAGTGGTCGACGTGCCGGCGCTGCCCTTCTACGACCGGGTCGTCCTGCAATGGCGCGGTGCGAGCGGGCTGCAGCTTCACGCCCGCGAGTTCGGCGCCGACTACTTCACCGACGGACACATCTGGAGCGCCCACGCCGGCGACATGACCCGCAGCGCGCAAGGCGAAAGCGGCTTCCTCACCCGTCTCGGTGACGCGTCGGGGCGCGATCCGCTGGTCGCAGAGATCTACAGCTTCCCCGCGGGCACCGCCCGGCAGGAGGGCACCGTGAGCATCTCGGTCGAGGCCGAGGTCACCGATGCCAACTGCGACCGCGCGGTCGAGGCGCAGACGCTCGAACGCCATGGCGATGCCCCGCTGCGGGTCCGCGACCTGTCGCTGTCGATCCCGGCCTGCGACGGTGTCGGAGATTTTCTGGTGTTGAAAAACCTCGTGGAAGACCTGAAGATCGCTGCAAGGTGACAGGGAACCGGGGAATTCCATGAAGACGATCTGTGCGGCGGTCCTCGCCGCACTTTGCCTTTTCGGGGGGCCGCTTCGCGCGCAGGACATCACGCTGCGCTCGCGCGACGGCGGCATCGAACTGTCCGGAACGCTGCTCGGCTTCGACGGCGAATTCTACCGCATGGAAACCCGCTACGGCGAGCTGACCGTGGACAGCTCGGGCGTGCTTTGCGAGGGCGTCGGGTGCCCGTCCCTGACCGACTTCGTGGCCGAGATGCGCGTGTCCGGCTCTGCCGCCATCGGTGACGTGCTCATGCCGGCGCTGGTCGAGGGCTTCGCGCTGCGCAACGGGCTGGAAGCGGCGCGGGAAGACAGCGCGGACGGCCGCTTTCGATACCTGCTGACCGACCCTTCCGAGGACCGCGTGGTCGGCCGGTTCTCCTTTCGGTCGCACACCACGAACGGCGGTTTCGCCGACCTGCTCTCCGACGAGGCCGACGTGGTCATGGCGCTGCGAGAGGTTCGACCGCAGGAGCGGGAGCAGGCCGAAGCGGCGGGCCTCGGCGACCTGTCGCACCCCAATCGCAGCCGCGTTCTCGCCCTCGATGCGATGATCCCCGTGGTCGCCCACGGAAATCCGGTGGACGCGATCTCGTTGTCGGCGCTGGCGCGGATGCTCTCGGGGCGGCTGGTGAACTGGCGGGCGCTCGGCGGACCCGACGCGCCGGTCGTCCTGCATCTGCGCAACGCGGGCTCCGGCCTCGCGCAGGGGCTCGAGGACCGCCTGTTGCGCCCCTCCGGACTTGAGCTGAACGGCGAGATCGTACGACACGAGAGCAACGCCGTGCTGTCCGAGGCGGTCGCGGACGATCCCTTCGGCATCGGTCTCGCAAGCTACTCCGAGATCGGCAACACCAAGCCGCTTTCCCTCACGGGCAGCTGCGGTTTCCAGCTTCGCGGTCGGCGCACCGCGATCAAGACCGAGGACTATCCGCTCACTGCGCCGATATTCCTCTACATGCCGGCGCGCCGCCTGCCGGCGCTGGCCCGCGAGTTCCTCGCCTACACGCGCAGCCCGCCGGCCCAGATCGTGATCCGCCGCGCGGGCTTTGTCGACCAGGCGCCGGAAGAGATCGAGATCAACGCGCAGGGCAACCGGCTCGCCAACGCGATTGCCGTGGCGCAGGGGCAGGAGGGGCTCGGGGCGTTGCAGTCGATGGTCACCATGCTTGCCCCGATGCGGCGGCTGACCACCTCCTTCCGCTTCGAGACCGGGTCGGTGCGGCTCGATGCGCAATCACGATCGAACGTGCAGCAACTCGCGCGTTCGCTGGAGCTTGGAGAGTATGACGGGCGCAGGATGGTGTTCGTCGGCTTCTCCGATGGGCAGGGCCCGGCCGACGACAACCTCGAGATCGCGCGGGCCCGGGCAGAGGCCGTGCGCGATGCGGTGATCGGCACCGCGGAGACGGCGGACCTCGACCGGCTGACGCTCGAGACAGTGGCTTTCGGCGAGGCAATGCCGATGGCCTGCGACGATACCGTCTGGGGAAGACGGGTGAATCGCCGGGTCGAGGTCTGGCTGCGCTGAGCCGGCACTAGAGCAGGCCTTCGCTGCGGAAGCTCAGCTCGCGCGAGCGTCCGATGACGAGATGGTCGTGCAAGGTGATGCCCAGCACATCCGCCGCGCTCTGGATCTGCGCCGTCATGTCGATGTCGGCCTGGCTGGGCGTCGGGTCGCCGGAGGGATGATTGTGCACGAGGATCAGCGCGCTGGCGTTCAGCTCGAGCGCCCGTTTCACCACTTCGCGGGGGTAGACCGGCACGTGGTCGACCGTCCCGCGCGCCTGTGGCTCGTCGGCGATCAGCACGTTCTTGCGGTCGAGGAACAGCACGCGGAACTGCTCGGTCTCGCGGTGGGCCATGGCGGTCTGGCAGTAGTCGAGAAGCGCATCCCACGAACTGACGACCTGCTTTTGCAAGACGCGGGAGCGGGCGAGCCGATGCGCGGCGGCTTCGACGATCTTGAGCTCGGCGACAACCGCGTCACCGACGCCGGGGATGTCGCCCAGCCGTGCGGCGGGCGCCGAGAGCACGCCGTTGAAGTCGGTGAACGCCTCGAGCAGCGCCCGTGCGAGCGGTTTCACGTCGCGTCGCGGGATCGCCCGGAAGAGCACCAGTTCGAGCAGCTCGTAGTCGGGCAGCGCATCGGCCCCGCCTGTCATGAACCGTTCGCGCAGCCGCGCGCGATGGTCGCGGATGTAGGAGGGCAGGGCGCGCCCGGCGGGAAGCGGCGCCTCGGGCGCCTCGTCACGATCGAAGAGCGCGGGCTGGGAAGCGGAGAATTGCGTCGCACGGGCCATGCCCGGAGCGTCGCGTGCAGACCTTAGCGAAGCGTTAAGATTGCTCTGCGCCCTGCTTCTCTTCGTCGTAATCACTGACGCGGCGGTTGTAGGTCGCGACGCGCCACAGGTAGGTGCCGATCAGCCCGACGACGACGATGGTCGAGACCGGGTCGAGCCAAGCGCTGACGGCCTCGTAGCCGCCTTCGAGCCAGTAACCCGCGAGTGTGAGGAACGCGGTCCATGCCACGGTTCCGATCGCGCTCAGCCCGAGGAAAAAGGCGCGCGGCATCCGGCGAACGCCCGCCGGGACCGAGATGAAGGTGCGGACGGTGGGGATCAGGCGCCCGATGAGCACCGCGCCGCCGCCATGCCGGTCGAACCAGTCATTGGCGCGGTCGAACTCCTCGGGCGACACCGAGAGCCAGCGACCGTGTTTCCGCGACAGCTTGCACAGCCGCTCGAACCCGATCCGTCGCCCGATCCAGTACCAGAGGTAGGCGCCGGCCAGCGAGCCGATGCTGCCTGCGGCGATGACCAGCGGCAGGGACATGGTGTTCCGCGCCGCGTTGAAGCCCGCCAGCGGCATGATCAGCTCGGAGGGAATGGGGGGAAAGACATTCTCGAGAAACATCAGGAGAGCGACGCCGAACGCGCCCATGCTGTCGATGAGGTTCGTGATCCAGTCGAACATGCGAAGGTGTCTCTCCCGAATGAAACAGGGCCCGGGGATCAACCCGGGCCCTCTCTGATCGGTTCCACCGATAGTTGCGCGAGGCCGTGGCGGCCGCCGGTGCTTGGGGGGGCCGAAAGGCGCCGACCAGGAGCCGCATTCGCGCAAGGCCGGGGTCAGCCCTTCATCGAATCCCAGAAGTTTTTCACCGACGAGAAGAAGCTGTGCGATTCCGGATTGTTGTCCTCGCTCAGCTCCTCGAACTCGCGCAGGAGCTCCTTCTGGCGCGACGTCAGGTTGACCGGCGTCTCGACCGCGAGCTCGATGAACATGTCACCCGAGCCGCCGCCGCGCAGCGCCGGCATTCCCTTGCCCCGAAGGCGCATCTGGCGACCGGACTGGCTGCCCGCGGGGATCTTTACCCGGCTGCGGCCACCGTCGATCGTCGGCACCTCGATGTCGCCACCGAGTGCGGCCGTTGTCATCGACACCGGCACGCGGCAATGCAGCTCGACGCCTTCGCGTTCGAAGATCTCGTGCGGCCTCACCTCGATGAAGATGTAGAGGTCGCCCGGAGGCCCGCCGCGCATGCCGGCTTCGCCCTCTCCGGCAAGCCGGATGCGGGTGCCGGTCTCGACCCCTGCCGGGATGTTGACCGAGAGCGCGCGCTCTTTCTGCATGCGACCGGTGCCACCGCACTTGCCACAGGGATTCTTGATGATCTGGCCCAGCCCCGAACAGGTGGGACAGGTGCGCTCGACCGTGAAGAAGCCCTGGGTCGCACGGACCTTGCCCATGCCCGAACAGGTCGGGCAGGTCACGGGCTCGGCACCACCTTCGGCGCCGGAGCCGTCACACTCGTCGCATTGCACCGAGGTCGGCACGTTGATCATCTTCTGGAGGCCGTTGTAGGCCTCTTCCAGCGTCACGCGCAGGTTGTAGCGCAGGTCTGCCCCGCGCGCCGCGCGCTGACGTCCACCGCCCTGGCGGCCGCCCATGAAGTCGCCGAAGAGATCGTCGAAGACATCCGAGAAGGCGCTGGCGAAATCGCCCTGGCCATGGAAACCACCGCCACCGGGGCGCGGTCCGCCGCCACCGCCCATGCCGCCCTCGAAGGCCGCATGGCCGAAGCGGTCGTAGGCCGCCTTCTTCTCGGGGTCCTTCAGAACCTCGTAAGCCTCGTTCGCTTCCTTGAACTGCGCTTCGGCATCGGGATTGTCGGCGTTGCGGTCGGGATGAAGTTCCTTCGCCTTCTTGCGATAGCCCTTCTTGATTTCGTCCGCGGAGGCACCTTTGCTGACACCGAGCACGTCGTAATAGTCACGCTTGGACATTCATGCCCTCCTTTTGCCCGGAACGGAAAGGGCCGGTCCGGCGTCCGGACCGGCCCCTCTTATGTTCCGAGAGCCTGGCTCAGCTCCGCTTGTTGTCGTCGCCCAGGTCCTCGAAGTCGGCGTCGACGATGTCGTCGTCACCCGAGTTGCCGGAGTTGTCCGCCGCCTCGGGCTCGTCGGCGCCCTCACCAGCGTCGGCCTGCGACTTGTAGATCGCCTCGCCCAGCTTCATCGCCGCTTCGGTGACGTTCTGGATGCCGGCCTTGATCTTCTCGGCCGAGACGTCGTCCTTCTCGAGGTCTTCCTTCAGCGCGGACAGGGCCAGCTCGATCGCCTCGATGGTCGACGGGTCGACCTTGTCGCTGTGCTCTTCCATCGACTTCTCGGTCGAGTGGATGAGGCTTTCGGCCTGATTGCGCGCCTCGACGAGCTCGCGACGCTCCTTGTCCTTCTCGGAGTTCTCCTCGGCTTCCTTGACCATCTTCTCGATGTCGTCGTCGCTGAGGCCACCCGAGGCCTGGATGGTGATCTTCTGCTCCTTGTTCGTGCCCTTGTCCTTGGCCGAAACGGAGACGATGCCGTTGGCGTCGATGTCGAAGGTCACCTCGATCTGGGGCATGCCGCGCGGTGCCGGCGGGATGTCCTCGAGGTTGAACTGGCCGAGCAGCTTGTTGTCGGACGCCATCTCGCGCTCACCCTGGAAGACGCGGATCGTCACGGCCGACTGGTTGTCCTCGGCGGTGGAGAAGATCTGCGACTTCTTGGTCGGGATCGTGGTGTTGCGGTCGATCAGGCGGGTGAACACGCCACCCAGCGTCTCGATGCCGAGCGACAGCGGCGTCACGTCGAGCAGGACCACGTCCTTCACGTCACCCTGCAGAACGCCGGCCTGGATGGCAGCACCCATGGCGACCACCTCGTCGGGGTTCACGCCCTTGTGCGGCTCCTTGCCGAAGAACTTGGTGACCTCTTCGAACACCTTGGGCATCCGGGTCTGACCACCGACGAGCACGACTTCGTCGATCTCGTCCTTCGAGATGCCGGCGTCCTTGAGAGCGGCCTGGCACGGCTTGATCGAGTTCTTGATCAGGTCGTTGACGAGGCTTTCCAGCTTGGCGCGGGTCAGCTTCATCACCATGTGCAGCGGCTGACCGTTCGAGCCCATCGAGATGAACGGCTGGTTGATCTCGGTCTGGGTCGCGCTCGAAAGCTCGATCTTCGCCTTCTCGGCAGCTTCCTTGAGACGCTGCAGGGCCATCTTGTCCTGCGTCAGGTCGATGCCGTGCTCTTTCTTGAACTCGTCGGCAAGGTAGTTGACGATCCGCATGTCGAAGTCTTCGCCACCGAGGAACGTGTCGCCGTTGGTGGACTTCACTTCGAACAGGCCGTCGTCGATCTCGAGGATCGTGACGTCGAAGGTGCCGCCGCCGAGGTCATAGACCGCGATGGTCTTGCTGTCCTTCTTGTCGAGGCCATAGGCGAGCGCGGCCGCGGTCGGCTCGTTGATGATGCGCAGCACCTCGAGGCCCGCGATCTTGCCGGCGTCCTTGGTGGCCTGACGCTGGGCGTCGTTGAAGTAGGCGGGAACGGTGATGACGGCCTGCGTCACCTCTTCGCCGAGGTAGCTCTCGGCGGTTTCCTTCATCTTGCCGAGGATGAAGGCGGAAATCTGGGAGGGCGAATACTTGTCGCCGCGAGCCTCGACCCACGCGTCGCCGTTGCCGCCGTCGATGATCTTGTAGGGCACGATCTTCTGGTCCTTCGTCACCTCCGCATCGGTGGTGCGGCGGCCGATCAGGCGCTTGACGGCAAAGATGGTGTTCTCGGGGTTGGTGACGGCCTGACGCTTCGCAGGCTGACCGACCAGGCGCTCTTCTTCGGCGAAGGCGACGATCGAGGGCGTGGTGCGGGCACCTTCTGCGTTCTCGATCACCCGTGCCTGGCTGCCGTCCATGATGGCGACGCAGGAGTTCGTGGTGCCAAGGTCGATACCAATGACTTTACCCATGTTTCGATCCCTTTCTGATTCAAGGCGATGACACGAGGCGTCCGGACCCGTTTACGGCATCCTGCCCCGCTGATGGTGATGCCGTCTGGCCGGGGCCTCGCGGCGTTCGGAGGGTATATAAGGAGGGGGTTTCAGCGCTGCAAGCGCCGCAAAGGGCGAGATTCCGGCAAATGACTGGATTTTCTTTGCGCCCGCCGGGGGAATCCGGAACAAAGAGGCCATGACCGAAGTGATCGAACGTCGCGGCTTCCGCATCCACGCGGGTTTTCTCGACCGGCCGGCGCAGGAGCGATTGGTCGAGGCGCTGCGCGGCTGCCTGCGCGTGGCCCCGCTCTACCAGCCGGTGACCCCGCGCGGCCGCGAGATGTCGGTGCGAATGTCGGCGGCGGGGCGTTTCGGGTGGGTGACCGACCGGCGCGGCTACCGCTACGAGCCGCGCCATCCCGAGGGCATGGACTGGCCGCCGATTCCCCGCGAGGTGCTGGACATCTGGGACAGCGTCTCGGGGGTCGACCGGGCGCCGGAATGCTGCCTCATCAACTGGTATGGCGAGGGCGCCCGCATGGGGCTGCACCAGGACAAGGACGAGGCGGATTTCGGGATGCCCGTGGTCTCGGTTTCGCTCGGCGACGAGGGGCTGTTCCGCATGGGCAACGAGGAGCGCGGCGGCAGGACCGAGTCGGTCTGGCTGCGCTCGGGCGATGTCGTGGTGATGGGCGGCGAGGCGCGGCTGAAGCATCACGGCGTCGACCGCATCCGTTTCGGCTCGTCGACGCTGCTGCCGCAGGGGGGGCGGATCAACCTTACGTTGCGCGTGGTGACCTGAGCTCGGCGCGGGACGGTGCCGCCCCGGCGGAGCCGCGCGTCGGATGATCCGGCGCGCGACGCCGTAGGGTGGGTTTGCAACCCACCGCGCCCCCGGTGAGGCCTTTACTGCGGCTGGATCGAACAGCAGCCCGACACGGCGCGTTCGGTCCGGCCGGTAAGCACCACGTCACCGGACAGCCCGTAAAGCTGCTCGGACATGCCGTCGGAGCAGGCCTCGACAGGGTGAATGACCAGTGTGCCGTCCTGACCCGGGCCGCCGAAGGTCAGCACGTAGGGCTCGAAACGGCCCTCCGCCGTGCGCAGGGCGTCGGCCCGAAGGCGGGGCAGCGTGGTCTCGGGCTCGGACCAGCCGACGTCTTCGCCGGGGACCGCGTCGAGCGACCAGAACGGCTCGGTCCCGAAGCAGCGCAGCGCGCCGGCGTCGGGCAGGGCGCTGCCCTCCTGCCGGTCCATGTAGGCGAGCGAGACCCAGCCGGCGCGCTCGCCCGTGTTCACCCGGCCCCAGCTTTGGTCGTCGTTCGTCGCGGTGATCTCGACATGGGTCTGCGCGTGCGAAAGCGCGCCGATGATCTCTGCCCCGGCGTCGGGCGCGGCGCGCACGTTGAGCTGGTCATCGGAGGCGACGCCGCTCACGGCGTAGAGCGCCGGGAGCGCGCCGGGCTCTGCGGCCAAGACCGGCGCCCCAGGCGCGAGACCAAAGGAACTGGCGGCAAGCAAAACGGACAGGACGCGAAACATCTCGGGCTCCTCTTCGACCAATTGAGAGGAAGTAGCGTAGCCCGAAGACGGCCGGCCCCCTAGTCCGGAATCCCTGCCTAGCGTCGGGCGCTCCAGCTCGCCGAGGCATGCTTGCGGGTGTAGAATTCGCCCATCAGGCCGATCATGATGAGGATCAGCGAGAGATACAGGGCGTATTCCCAGTCGGAGTTGCGCGGGTTGTAGTCGACGAAGGCGTGGCCCCGCGACTGGTCGATGGTGTGGAACAGCGGGTTCCAGCTGAACATCGCCAGCATGTGCGGGGGCAGCGAGTTGGCCACGAACATCTTGCCCGAGGCGATCATGTTGGCCCGCTGGTAGACGGTCGAGACGATCTGCACCGGGGTCGGGAACCACGGCTTCGCGGCAAGCAACAACATCCCGATGGCCGCGCCCGAGAACCACGCCAGCAGGATCATCGCGAGACAGCCGATCGGGTCGTGGATTTCCTGCATGACGAACGGGTTGAAGGCGACGTCGTAGACGAACAGGATCACCACCAGCGACAGGATCTGGATGTAGAGCGTCGACAGCATCGCCGAGGCGATGGCGATGGCCGTGTTCATCGGCGCATGTTGCATCATCGGGCTCGCCGGCCCCTCGGACGATACCACCGCGCCAAGCGTCTTTGTGTGGGTCATGTAGAGGAAGACGCCGGTCATGATGTAGATCATGAAGTCGCCGCGGATCGCGGTGCTGCGCATGCCGAGGATCTGGAACATGAAGTAGAAGGCGAGCACGAAGATGACCGTCTGCAGCATGTTCATGAACAGCGCCATGAAGGCATTGCCATGAGTCTTTCGGACAGCGCGAACCGAATTGTGGTAGATCAACTCGGAGATGTAGATCGCGGAGCCCAGCCGGGAACGCGGCTTCGTGGTCTGAAACATGGCAAACTGCTCCGATCCTCGTCACGCCGGGTGGGGGATGCCGGAACTTTCAGCCGATCTTCTTGCCCATCCAGATCGGCGTCAGCATAAGGGGAGGAGGCTTTCAGATCAATGAACCCGCGAATGGCGGGAGCTAGGAGACAGGCTTTGAATTACGAAACACTTGTGCAGGTCATGCGGCGTCTGGCGCTCGAGGCGGGCGACAAGATCATGGAGATCTACGACTCCCCCGATTTCGAGGTGAAGACCAAGTCCGACGAGAGCCCGGTGACCGAAGCCGACGAGGCCGCCGACGCGCTGATCTCGGCCGGCCTGCGCGAAGCCTTTCCCGACATGGCGCTGGTGACCGAAGAGCAGGCGGACAGCCACGAGCAGGACGTGATGACCTTCCTGATCGTCGACCCGCTCGACGGCACCAAGGAATTCGTCAAGCGCCGCGGCGATTTCACCGTGAACATCGCGCTGGTCGAAGAGGGCGTTCCGACCCGTGGCGTGGTCTACGCGCCGGCCAAGGGGCGGATGTTCTACACCGACTCGCTCGGGCACTCGGTCGAAGAGGCTGGCCCCTTCGACAAGGAGACCGCGGGCGAGCTGACGCAGCTTTCGGTCTCCGAGGCGAACAATGACGCGCTGATGGTCGTGGCCTCCAAGTCGCACCGCGACGAGGCCACAGATGCCTACATCAACAAGTACTCGGTGAAAGACTCCAAGAGCGCCGGCTCGTCGCTGAAGTTCTGCCTCGTGGCGACCGGCGAGGCCGACCTCTACCCCCGTCTTGGCCGCACGATGGAGTGGGACACCGCAGCCGGGCACGCGGTGCTGAACGGCGCTGGCGGCCGGGTCGTCCGTTTCGACGATCACACGCCGCTCGCCTACGGCAAGGCCGGCTTCGCCAACCCGTTCTTCATCGCCTATTCCCCGGGCGTGGACCTCAAGGAGGCCTGAGCGGGCCCATGGACGCCCCGTCGGTCAGCGTGGTGATCGTCAGCCGCGGGCGTCCCGATGCGCTGCGCCTCTGCCTGACCGGCGTGGCGCAGCTCGACCATCCGGTCTTCGAGGTGATCGTGGTGGCCTGCCCGCAGGGAGCCGCCGTGGTCGCCGACCGGTCCGATGCCGACCGGATCAAGCTCGTGCCTTTCGACGAGCCCAATATCTCGGCCGCACGCAATCTCGGGATCGCGCAGGCAGCGGGCGAGGTGGTCGCCTTTCTCGATGACGACGCGGTGCCAGAGCCGACATGGCTGGCCCGTCTCTCCGCCCCCTTCATCAACCCCGACGTCGCCGCGGCCGGTGGTTTCGTCCGCGGACGCAACGGCATCGACTTCCAGTGGCGGGCACGCACCGTGACGGCGGGCCTCGAAGAGTCGGAGCTCACGCTCGACGGCGAGGACCCGGTCGCGCCCGAGCCTCGCGCAGGCCGGGCGATCAAGCTGCAGGGCACGAACATGGCGCATCGGCGCTCGGTGCTTATGCGGATGGGGGGCTTCGATCCGGCTTACCGGTTCTTCCTCGACGAGACCGACCTCGACCTGCGCCACGCGGAAGCCGGGCACCGTGTCGTCGTCGTGCCGCTGGCGCAGGTGCACCACGGATACGCTGAAAGCTTGCGTCGCGCGGCGGACCGCACCCCGCGCGATCTTACCGAGATCGGTGCCTCGGTCGCGGTGTTCCTGCGGCGGCATTGCGACAAGGCCGGGCATGCGGCTGCCTGGAAACGGATTCGCGCCGAGCAGCGGCGCCGACTTCTGCGCCACATGGAGCGCGGACCGCTCGGCCCCGACGACGTGCTTCGACTCCTGCGGGGGCTCGACCATGGCTGGCGCGAGGGGCGGGCACGTCCGCTGTCGACGTTGAAGCCGATGCCGGATGCACCGTCACCGTTCCTTGCGTTCCCCGGCCGGCCGGGCGCCCCGCGCACGGTTCTGGCGGGCCGCCCCTGGCGTCGCGCGGGGCTGCGTCGCGAGGCGCAGCGACTCGTCCGCGAGGGGCGAATCGTCAGCCTCTACCGATTCTCTCACACGGCGCTTTTTCACCGTGTGAGGTTCCATCCGGAAGGGTTCTGGGAGCAGATCGGCGGACTTTGGGGGCGCTCCGATCGTGGCGATCCCATCGTATGGCCATGGCTCTTCCGTCGCCGTCTCGAGGCCGAGTGCGCGCGGGTTTCGCAGGTGCGCGAAAGGGGTTGAGGGGTTTTATATCTGCTCTCTCTATGGGCGAGTTCTCCAACCCGATGAAGCTTTCGGCAGCTGTCACGAAACTTTCGCGGGGTTTCCCGCCGACAGCTTTTGCGCAGTTTCACGCTACCGGGTAACGTGCTAGTGAGACGCCTGCATAGGCTAATTTTTTTACTGCCTTGGGCGAATGCAAGGAGCAGACAATGCGTAATAAAGTCACGAAAGCCATCTTTCCGGTGGCAGGGCTTGGCACTCGATTTCTTCCCGCGACAAAATCCGTTCCGAAGGAGATCATGACCCTCGTGGACCGTCCGCTGGTGCAATACGCCATCGACGAGGCGCGCGCGGCGGGCATCACCGAGTTCATTTTCGTCACCTCGCGCGGCAAGAGCGCGCTCGAAGATTACTTCGACGTCGCGCCCCACCTCGAGGCCGACCTCAAGGCCAAGGGCAAGGACAAGCTGCTCGACGTGCTGAACCAGACCAACATGGACTCGGGCGAGATTGCCTACATCCGCCAGCACAAGGCGCTGGGCCTCGGTCACGCCGTGTGGTGCGCCCGCCGTCTGATCGGTGACGAGCCCTTTGCGGTCATGCTTCCCGACGACGTGATCGCCGCCGACAAGCCATGCCTGCAGCAGATGGTCGAAGCCTACGAGGAAACCGGCGGGAACATGGTCGCCGCGATGGAAGTGCCTGCCGACAAGGCGTCCTCCTATGGCATTCTCGACGTCGAGGAAGACATGGGCTCGATGGTGTCGGTCAAGGGTATGGTCGAAAAGCCCAAGGCGGGCACCGCGCCCTCGAACCTGGCCGTGATCGGCCGCTACATCCTGTCGCCTCAGATCCTCAAGAACCTCGACGAGAAGCAGACCGGCGCGGGTGGCGAGATCCAGCTGACCGACGCAATCGCGAGGCAGATCGGAGACGAGAGCAACGGCGTCTACGGCTACCGCTTCAACGGCCAGCGCTACGATTGCGGTTCCAAGGCCGGCTTCCTGCAGGCCACCGTGGCGTTCGGTCTCGACCGTGACGATCTGCGTGACGACCTCGAGGCCTACCTGCACGAGATCGTCTCGGCCCGGAAAGCGGCGCAATAAGCAACGATGACAAACGTACTGGTCACCGGCGGTGCGGGCTATATCGGCTCGCACGCCTGCAAGGCACTGAAAGCGGCGGGCTACACGCCCGTCACCTACGACAACCTCGTCACCGGCTGGAAGGACGCGGTGAAGTTCGGACCCTTCGAAGAGGGGGCGCTGTCCGACCGCGCCCGCCTCGACGAGGTCTTCGCGAAATACGAGCCCGTGGCGGTGATGCACTTCGCTGCACTGAGCCAGGTCGGCGAGGCGATGGCCGAGCCGGGCCGCTACTGGCGCAACAACGTCGAGGGCTCGCTGACGCTGATCGAGGCCGCCTGCGCGGCGGGCTGCCTGAACTTCGTGTTCTCCTCGACCTGCGCGACCTATGGCGAGCATGACAACGTCGTGCTGGACGAGAGCACCCCGCAGGAGCCTCTCAACGCCTACGGCGCGTCGAAGCGCGCGGTCGAGAACATCCTGCGCGACTTCGAGGCCGCCTATGGCCTGAAGTCGGTGATCTTCCGCTATTTCAACGTGGCGGGGGCGGACCCCGAGGGCGAGGTCGGCGAACATCACCGTCCCGAGACACACCTCATCCCGGTGATGCTCGAGGCGATCGACGGAACGCGCCCGGCGCTGACCATCCACGGCACCGACTATGACACGCCGGACGGCACCTGCATCCGCGACTACGTGCACGTCATGGACCTTGTCGATGCGCATGTGCTGGGGCTCAAGTGGCTCAAGGACGGCAAGGATAGCCGCGTCTTCAACCTCGGCACCGGAGACGGCTTCTCGGTGCGCGAGGTCATCGACGCGTCGCGGTCGGTCACCAACCGCGAGGTGCCGCACTCCGAGGGGCCGCGCCGCGCCGGCGATGCGACCAAGCTGGTCTCGGGCTCGACCCGCGCCGCCGCCGAACTCGGATGGACGCCGGGTCGCTCGACGATGCCGCAGATGATCGCCGACGCCTGGCGCTGGCATCAGAATGGGCACTACGAGGGCTGAGGCGCCAACGCGCCTCCTCGATCTCACGCGGCTGGTCTCGCGGGCCGGCCGCGCCTTCACCGGTATCGACCGGGTCGAATATGCCTATCTCGTGCATCTGCTCGACGCGGGTCCCCTTTGGGGGCTGGTGCGCAGCTCGATGGGCTACCTTCTGCTGGACCCCGAGGGTTGCGCGGCGCTGAAGCGACAGTTCACGGCGGGCGATTGGCCCGCGCCGGACCTGCTGTCGCGGCTCCGGCGCCTGCCGCCGGGGCGCGCGGAGGCCGAGACGGCGGTCCGCCGATTGGCCGTGGCGCGCTGTCTGCCCCGGGGGCTGACCCGCATGCTGGAACGGCACCTTCCCGCGTGGACGCATTACCTGAACACCGGCCACACCAACCTGACCGAGCGGGTGGTGCGCGCGGTGCGCGCCCGCCCCGCCAGCCGGATCGCGGTGCTGCTGCACGACACCATTCCGCTCGACTACCCCGATTACACGCGCGAGGGAGTCACCGCGCGGTTCAGTGCCTTCCTTGACCGGGTGGGGCGCCATGCCGATCTCGTGATCTGCAATTCGCACCAGACCGAGGCCGATTTCCGCAGGCACATGGCGGGATGCGACCGGTGGGGGGAAGCAGCGCCGCAGGGCGACGCGCCCCGCACGGTGGTCGCGCATCTGGGCGTCGAGCCGTCGCCTCCGGGGGACGCGCCGCGGGGCCCGTGGACCGGCAGGGCGTTTTTCGTCGTGCTGGGCACCATCGAGCCGCGCAAGAACCACGCGCTGCTGCTCGACATCTGGGAGCGGGACGCGCCCGATGCCGAGCTGCTCGTCTGCGGGGCGCGGGGCTGGAGGAACGCCGAGGTCTTCGCCCGGCTCGACCGGGGCATCGCCCGGGTGCACGAACTGCCGGGGCTGGACGACGGTCAGGTCGCCGCCCTGCTGCGCGACAGTGCCGGGCTGCTGTTCCCCAGCCTTGCCGAGGGCTACGGCCTGCCGCCGATGGAGGCCGCGGCTCTGGGGGTGCCGGTGCTGTCCGCCGACCTGCCGGTGCTGCGCGAGGTGCTGGGAGATATTCCCGTTTACGCACAGGTAACTGACGGCTATCTTTGGCGCCGTCACATAACAAGGATGGCCGAGGAGCGTCGGGCTGATCCGGGCAGGGAGCGCAGCGGCGCGGAGGGGTGGTGCCCGCCGGGCTGGGGCATGCATTTCAAGACCGTATTAACCCTGATCTGATAGCCGCCACGGAGCCCGGGCCGCGCTTCCGGTCCGCACGAAGGGTAGAGTTTGGGTGCATGGCAGTCATACAGGCTGAGGCTTCAGCGCAAGCGCTGGCGCGTCCGCGCCCTGCGCAAGTCGCGCGAGCTGAAGCCGGTCTCGGACCGCACCGACCGCATCCGCCCCTCCGACCTGTTCGTCTTCTGCACCCAGCGGAACGAGGCGATCCGCCTGCCGTATTTCCTGAAATACTACCGGGACATGGGGGTGAACCACTTCTTCTTCGTCGACAACGGCAGCACCGACGGCTCGCTCGACTACCTGTCCCGGCAGGAGGACGTCTCGGTCTGGTCGACGCAGGGCAGCTACAAGCGGTCGCGCTTCGGGATGGACTGGATCAACCACCTGCTGCGCAAGCATGCCCATGGCCACTGGGCGCTGACCCTCGATCCCGATGAGTTCTTCCTCTACCCGTTCTGCGACACGCGCCCGCTGCGGGCGCTGACCGACTGGCTGGATGCGTCGTCGATCAAGAGCTTCTCGGCGATGCTGCTCGACATGTATCCCAAGGGCCGGATCGACGCGCAGCCCTACCGGGCCGGGCAGAACCCGCTCGAGATCGCCTCGTGGTTCGATGCCGGCAACTACCGCACGAGCCGCAACCGCCGTTTCGGCAACCTCTGGATCCAGGGCGGGCCGCGGGCGCGCGTGTTCTTTGCGGACAGGCCCGAACGCGCCCCGGCGCTGAACAAGGTGCCGCTGGTGAAATGGGACCGGCGCTACACCTACGTCAGCTCGACCCACATGCTGCTGCCGCGCGGGCTGAACCTCGTCTACGACGAATGGGGCGGCGAAAAGGCCAGCGGCCTGCTGCTGCACACCAAGTTCCTCGACACCTTCGGCGCCAAGGCCGAGGAGGAGCTCGCCCGCAGGGAGCACTACGCGGGGTCGACCGAGTATCTCGCCTATGCCGACAAGATCCGGGACAACCCGGATCTCTGGTGCAAGTGGTCCGAGAAATACATCAACTGGCGTCAGCTCGAGATCCTCGGCCTCATGTCCAAGGGCAACTGGGCATGAGCGTCGGCATCCTCATGCTGGTGCACACCGCGCTGGACCGGGCCGAGCAGGTGGCGCGTCACTGGCGGCGGGCCGGCTGCCCGGTGGTCATCCACGTCGACAGCAACGTCCCGCAAAAGACCTACGACGCCTTCGTCGCGTCCCTCGCGGACGATCCGGAGGTGCTGTTCTCGAAACGCCACCGCTGCGAATGGGGGACCTGGGGGCTCGTGGCGGCAAGTCAGGATGCGGCCGAGCTGATGCTGGCCCGCTTCGAGAAGGTGCGCCACGTCTACCTCACATCGGGCTCCTGCCTGCCGTTGCGCCCGGTCGAGGAACTGGTCGGCTACCTCGACGCCCGGCCGGGCACCGACTTCATCGAAAGCGCCACCACGGCCGATGTGCCATGGACCGTCGGCGGGCTCGACGAGGAACGCTTCACGCTGCTGTTCCCGTTCTCCTGGCGCAAGAGCCGCTTCTTCTTCGACCGCTTCGTCGAGGTCCAGCGCAGCATCGGCTTCCGCAGGCGCATGCCGCGCGGGATCGTGCCGCACATGGGCAGCCAGTGGTGGTGCCTGACCCGCCAGACGCTGACCGCGATCCTGCAGGACCCGCAGCGACGCCGGTTCGACCGCTACTTCCGCCGGGTCTGGATTCCCGACGAGAGCTATTTCCAGACCCTCGCGCGGCTCTACTCGACCAACATCGAGAGCCGCTCTCTGACGCTGTCCAAGTTCGATTTCCAGGGCAAGCCGCACATCTTCTACGACGATCACCTGCAGCTTCTCCGGCGCTCGGACTGTTTCGTGGCGCGCAAGATCTGGCCGTATGCCGACCGGCTCTACCGCGCCTTCCTGACCGACGCCGAGGCCGAGCAGAACCGGCAGGAGCCCAACCCCGGCAAGATCGACCGGATCTTCGCCCGCGCCGTCGACCGCCGGACACGCGGACGACCGGGCCTCTACATGCAGTCGCGCTATCCCAACCTTGGTTGGGAGAACGGCGTGACCGCCGGGAAATACTCGGTCTTCCAGGGGTTCTCCGAGCTCTTCAAGGACTTCGAGGGGTGGCTCGGTCGGGCGACCGGGGCGCAGGTGCATGGCCATCTCTACGCGCCGGAGCGTGCCGAGTTCGCCGGCGGGCAGACGGTGATCAACGGGGCGCTGCCGGACAACGCGAAGCTGCGCGACGCCAACCCGAAGGCGTTCCTGACGAACCTTCTGTGGAACACCCGCGGCGAGCGGCAGTGCTTTCAGCATGGCCCCCATGACACGCCGGGGATCATCTGGCACATCAGCCGCGATCCGAACGCGCAGGTCAGCGTGATCTCGGGGGCCTGGGCGGTGCCGCTGTTCAAGTCCAACGCGACCTTTGCCGACCTGCGCGCCGAGGCGGCCGCGCTGCAGAAGATCGAGAGCAGGATGCTCGACCAGATGCGCTCGCCCGATGCCAAGGCGCGCATCCGTATCTGGACCATGGCCGAGTTCATAGAGGCCCCGATGGAGCCCCTGCAGCTGGTGATCGACGAGATCGGGCAGTCATCCTCGCACCGGCTCGCCGAGGCGCCGGTGATGGAGGAGCTCGCCGGCTTCGGCCGGTTCCTGCAGAACCTCAAGAACCAGGGGATGCATCCGTATCTCATGGGGGATTTCCCCGTCGAGCCCGCCGCGCGGAGCGCCCGGCCGCGCCGCCGCAGACCCTATGTCGTGAATAAGTAAGGCCGTTCATGTCCGACCGCTTCGATTGCTTCGTCGTCTTTGCCGAGATGCGCACCGGGTCGAATTTCCTGGAGGCCAACATCAATGCCTTCGACGGGCTGACCTGCCTCGGCGAGGTCTTCAATCCGCATTTCATCGGCTACCCGAATTCGGAAGAGGTGCTGGGCATCACGCAGGACGAGCGGGACCGCGATCCCGAGCGGCTGCTCGCCCGCATCCGGCAGGCCATGCCCGACGGGATCGGCGGGTTCCGGTTCTTCCACGATCACGACGCCCGCATCCTGCCCGCGGTCCTCGAGGATCCGCGCTGTGCCAAGATCATCCTGACCCGAAACCCGGTCGACAGCTACGTGAGCTGGAAGATCGCCCAGGCCACGGGACAGTGGAAGCTCACCAACGTCAGGAAGCGCAAGGACGCCCGGGTGCGCTTCGACGCCCGTGAATTCGAGGCGCATCTGGGGGCGTTGCAAGACTTCCAGGTGACGCTGATGAACGCCTTGCAGGTGAGCGGGCAGACGGCCTTCTACGTGGCCTACGAAGACCTGCAGGACGTGCAGGTGATGAACGGGCTGGCCCGCTGGCTCGGCGCGCGGTCGCAGCTCGACAGCCTCAACACCGCGCTGAAGCGTCAGAATCCCGAACCGGTCTCGGAGAAGGTGGCGAATTTCGAGGAGATGGAGCGGGCGCTGGCCCGGCTCGATCGCTTCAACCTGGGCCGCACGCCGACCTTCGAGCCACGCCGCGGGCCGGCGGTGCCGGGCTACGTGGCGGCGGCAAAGACTCCGTTGCTCTACATGCCGATCCGCTCGGGGCCGGAAGCGGCGGTGCTCGACTGGCTGCGGGCGCTCGACGGCGTGGAGGACGACGCGCTGCTGCGGGATTTCAGCCAGAAGAGCCTGCGCCAGTGGAAGCGTGCGCGCCCGGGGCACCGCAGCTTCACCGTGCTGCGGCATCCGCTCGCGCGGGCGCACGATGCCTTCTGCAACCGGATCCTGACCACCGGGCCGGGCAGCTACCGCGGCATCCGAAACACCCTGCGCCGGGCGCACAATCTGCCCATCCCCGAGGGCGAGCCCGGCGCGGATTACACGCTCGAGGCGCACCGGGAGGCTTTCACGGCGTTCCTCGGGTTTCTCCGGGCAAACCTGTCGGGCCAGACTGCGGTGCGCATCGACGGGCACTGGGCGAGCCAGGCGCAGGTGATCCAGGGCATGTCGGAGCTGACGCTGCCCGACATGATCGTGCGCGAGGACGAGATGGCGAGCTACCTGCCGGCGCTGGCGGTGCAGGTCGGCCACGACGCGCCGCCCGACCCGGTGCATGTGCCGGTGCGCGCGCCCTTCGGGCTTGCGCAGATCTATGACGACGAACTGGAGCGCCTGGCGCGCGAGGCCTACCAGCGCGACTACGTCATGTTCGGCTTCGACGACTGGATGTGAGGGGAGGTGGGGTGAAAACCCACCCTGCGGCGGCGGCGCTTCGAAACATGGGCATCGGCTGACTGGACGGCCGGAGCAGGGGGCGCTGCCCCCTCTTGGCGCGCTGCGCCAATTCACCCCCGAGGGTATTTGGAAAGAGAAGAAGGACCGGGCGCCGCGCAGTGCCGGCGAGGACTGCGCGCGACGTGGACAAGCGGACCGAGGCGGTCCGCTTTTCGTGGTCCGGGGGTCAGGCCGCTTGCGAGGAGCGGTCGGCCGTCAGGATGGTGTGCAGTGTCGCCGGGTCGGGGTTGGCGCGCAGCTTGTTGCAGAGCGCTGCGTCACGCAGCGTGCGCGAAACCAGCGCCAGTGCCTTGAGGTGTTCGACGCCAGCGTCCTCGGGCGCAAAGAGCGCGAGGACCACATCGACCGGCTGGCGGTCGACCGACTCGAACTCGACGGGCTTTTCCAGCAGGATGAAGACCCCGCGGACCTCGTCGATGCCGGATATGCGTGCATGCGGCAACGCGACCCCGTGGCCGACACCGGTCGGTCCGAGGCTTTCGCGTTCCATCAGCGCCTCGACCACCGCGGCGGCCGGAAGCCCATGTGCGCTTTCGGCCAGTTCCGCGATGTCATGCATCAGGCGCTTCTTGCTGCTTGCCGCCGCAACGACCTTGACCGCTTGCGGTTTCAGAAGTTCCAGAAAGGTCATGGACCGCCTTTCACTGTCTGCTCAAGGGCGCGGGCCGTCGCGGCGACGATCTTCTTACGGATCGATCCAGCCGATGTTGCCATCGTCGCGGCGATACACGACGTTCACGCCATCCTTCTTCTCGTTGCGGAAGACCAGCACGGGCGCCCCGGCCAGTTCCATCTGCATCACGGCTTCGCCCACCGTCAGGGACGGGATTTTCGTCTCCATCTCGGCGACGATGATCGGCTGCAGCGAGTCCGGCTCGTTGTCATGGGACTCGGATTCGCCGGCGAGGATATACGAGGACGCTCCGAAGAGTTCAACGGGCTGTGCGCGTTCCTTGTGATGGTCTTTCAGGCGGCGCTTGTAGCGGCGCAGCTGCTTGTCGACCTTTTCGGAGCAACCATCGAAGGAGCTGTAGATCTCGGTCGCCTTGTCCTTGGCCGAAGAGGTCAGGCCTGTGGACAGGTGCACGGTTACTTCGCAGATATACTCGTGTGCGCTCTTGGAAAAGGTGATCTGGGCATCGGTCGGCCTGAAGGCGTATTTCTCGATCACCGCGTCCAGCTCTGTCTTGACGTGAGTCTGGAGGGCTTCACCGATATCGATCTGCTTTCCCGTGATCTGGTAGCGCATGGTCATTCCTTCTCTTCTTTGGACCCGTCACCCCTGCTGCCGTTTGCCGGCAGGCTCGATGTGGTGGCGGATCAGGGGAGACGCAAGGCAGATGCACTTGACGCCCGTCCTTCCCTCTCCTCGGGGGCGCTTGAAAACGGGCATGCATGGATGCGCTGCGTCATGTCCTTATTTGACGTGAGACTCGGCGGTTCTGTCAATGATCTGTCGCAAACGCCGGATCGAAAACGCGGGCAGGCCGCGCGTCATCGGTGTCACCCGATCCGGAAGTTCTCGCCCAGGTAAACCCGGCGCACGTTTTCGTTCTGCACGACCTCGGCGGGGGTGCCGGACATCAGCACCTTGCCGTCGTGCAGGATGTAGGCGCGGTCGACGATCTCGAGCGTCTCGCGCACGTTGTGATCGGTGATGAGCACGCCGATGCCGCGCTTCTTGAGGTCGGCGACAAGGTGCCGGATGTCGCCGACGCTGATCGGGTCGACACCGGCGAAGGGTTCGTCGAGCAGCAGGTAGCGGGGATTCGCTGCAAGGCAGCGGGCGATCTCGACGCGACGGCGTTCGCCGCCCGAGAGCGCCAGCGCGGGCGCGCGGCGCAGGTGTTCGATCGAGAACTCGCCCAGCAGCTCCTCGAGCCGTTCACGACGACGGTGGCGGTCGGTCTCGGCGATGTCGAGCACCGAGGCGATGTTGTCCTCGACCGAGAGGCCGCGGAAGATCGACATCTCCTGCGGCAGGTAGCCGATCCCGAGGCGCGCGCGGCGATACATCGGCAGCCAGGTGGCGTCGCGCCCGTCGATGGTGACCTGTCCGCCCTCGGGGTTCACGAGCCCCGCGACCGCGTAGAAGGTCGTGGTCTTGCCCGAGCCGTTGGGACCGAGAAGCGCGACCACTTCGCCGCGGTCGAGATCGAGCGTGACGTCGCGGATCACCACGCGCTTGCGGTAGCTCTTGCGCAGGTGGCGCACGCGCAGGCCGCTGTCGCCTTCGGTCACGGTCAGGTCGGGGCGGGTCATCCGGGATCCTGCTCTTACTGGTCCTGGCCGCCGGAGCCCTGGTTGATCACGGTGCGGACGCGCCCCTCCATCTGGGCGGTCCCGTCCTCGAGGTTGACGACCATGCGCTCGGAGGTGAGGGCGTTGTCGCCCTGCGTCAGAAGCACGTTGCCGGTCATCACGACGGTGCCGGTGTCGATGCTGTAGTCGGCGTTCTCGGCCTCGGCGGCCTCGTCGCCGTTCACCAGCGTGACGCCGCCGCTCGCTTCCATCCGGTCGATGCGGTCCTGCCCCTCGGCGTAGACGATGAGGACGCGCGGCGCCGCGAGCCGCATCTCGCCCTGGCCGATGACGACGTTGCCGGTGTAGAGCGCGGTGCCGTCGGACTGGTTCACCTGCAGCTGGTCGGCGGTGACCTCGACCGGCGCGCTGGTGTCCTGCTGCATGCCGCCAAAGGCCACCTGGGCCCCCTGCGCCAGCGCCGGTCCGGAGAGCAGGGTGAGGAGGACGGCGGCGGTCAGACTACGGAACATGAGGCACCCTTCATGGATCTTTCGGGTCGTATACCAGCTTTACGCCGTCCGTGAAAAGCAGTTGCACGTCGTCGCCGGCGTCGTTCGCCGTGATGGTGAGCTTGCCGGCGGTGAACCGCCCGGCCGGGCCGGTGCCGCTGACCGGGGCGAGCGTCTCGGCCTCGATCCTGTCGAGGGCGGTGAGAAGCCGCTCGGTGTCGATCTCGTAGCCGGTCGAGCTGGTGATATGCACGCGGCCCTGAAGGTCGGCGGACTTGTCGTCGTCGTCGACCACGGCGGTGTCCGAGCGCAGGCCGATGCGGCTGCCATCGGTCAGGTCCATGGAGGCGTCGAGCGAGAGCGCCCTGACCCGCGAGAGCGCGCCCTCGATCGGTTCGGCACTTTCGGCGGTCAGCGTCAGCCGGTCGCCATCGGCAGTGGTGCCGGCGAAATAGGGCGCGACGATCTGTTCGCGGGCGCCGTCGCCCCCGGACTCGCCCTCGATATAGGGCAGGCGGTTCACCGGCTCGCTGGTGCGCGGCAGCAGGAACAGCGTCGACAGCATGATGAGCGCCGCGAGCGGCAGCAGGATCTTCAGCCAGCCGATGACATGGGAATATGTGTCTCCGCGCGGTGCCATGGGTCAGGCATGCGCGAAGATGTCTGTGTCGGGCCAGCCTTCGAGATCGAGCAGCGAGCGGGTCGGCAGGAAGTCGAAGCAGGCCTGCGCCAGCGCGGTCCGCCCCTCGCGCGCGAGCATCGCGTCGAGCGCGGTGCGCAGCCGGTGCAGGTGCAGCACGTCCGACGCCGCGTAATCCAGCTGCGCGTCGCTCAGCGTGGCCGCGCCCCAGTCGCTCGACTGTTGCTGCTTCGAGATGTCGACGCCAAGCAGTTCCTGGGTCAGTGTCTTGAGTCCGTGGCGGTCAGTATAGGTGCGCACCATGCGGCTGGCGATCTTGGTGCAGTAGACCGGCGCCGCGAGCGCACCGAAGGTGTTGTACATGGCGGCGATGTCGAAACGGCCGAAGTGGAAGAGCTTCAACACGGTTTCGTCGCGCAGCAGCCGGCAGAGGTTCGGGGCTTCGGTCTGGCCGCGCGCGATCTGCACGAGATGCGCGTTTCCGTCGCCGCCGGACAGCTGCACGACGCAGAGCCGGTCGCGGTGCGGGTTGAGGCCCATGGTCTCGCAGTCGATCGCCACCTCCGGGCCGAGGTCCAGGCCATCGGGCAGATCGCCCTGGTAGAGATGGTTCGCCATGGCGCAGGCTCCTTTCGCGCGAAACGTCATGCCGGGAATAGGCAAGCGAGGGTCGTCATGCAACTGAGGAAGGGCCGCAGCTCTTAGCGCAGTGGCAAGGATTGTGGCTCGATTCGGGGCGAATGTGGCCAGCCAAGGGCATGGGGCGGGCCTCAATTGGACCTGTTGGTCGCAAATTGTGTCAATTTGAAATATTACGTTACAAGCGTCGCTCACTCTTAGCGTGTCGCGATGAGGCCCGGCGTGAGAAGCGGCGCCGGTTGCTCCTGTCCAGGCCAAGGAGCGGAGGAACCGACGCAGACCGGCGAGGCAAATGGTTGAGCCCGGCCTGACGGCGGGACACGAGGGGCAACCATTGTTTCCGTTCCTGCTGAAGAGCGGAAGATGGATTGATTCAATAAGCGGCGGGCACTTTCAATCCGATCTGAAGTGGAGACAGTATATAATATCTTGAAAGGATTGTTCCCATTTTGAATACAATCAAGGCGGGAAAGTCTTTCGAATTGTTTACGGGTGATTTCTTGATGGATTCAATCATTTTTCTGAATAAGGAGCCTTCTCCGCTGGGCGTTCATGTCTCTCTTAAAAAGAGATTTTCTGGTCCTAATTCTCATTATGGGTGTGGTTGCCTCAAAGCGGTTCTCCGAAAAGAAGATCAACCCAGAGATGTGATCAAAACGCTTTGTTGACGGTTAAAAGTTTCGGTGCGTATGAAGTTGTATCGAGCAGAAAAACATAATTTCGTCACACTATGGCACTTGGGGGTTGGTGCTTCCACCTGGGAGTAACGGTAAGGCTGCTGCGAACCGAACGGTTCTGAAAACCTGACATTCCGACCGAATTGCACGGATTATTCGTGTCCCGTTCTGCTCAACGGCAGAGCGCCCGGATGCTGCATGTTTCTTCGTTCGGCGGTGCTGCGCTGCCTGTCCCGATATTTCGTCGATGCACGCCTCTGGGAGGTCCATTTGACACTACATGTTCGCCAGCCGCTGCCGACGGCGGAATTTGAAAAGCTGATTGATGACGCACTGTCACGTGCGCCCGGGTCCGCCTTCTATCGCAAAGCTGCCAAGCGCGTGCTCGACGTCGCGCTTGTCGTCATCGGCGCGCTGCCGGTGTGCCTCATGACACTGATGCTCGCGGCGCTTGTGGCGCTCGACGGACATTCGCCGTTCTACCTGCAACAGCGGCTCGGTCGCGACGGTCGGGTCTTCCGGATGTGGAAGCTCCGGTCGATGGTGGTCGATGCCGATGCACGGCTCGAGGCTTACCTTGCCAGTGATCCGGAGGCGCGCAAGGAGTGGAACCGCACCCAGAAATTGCGCCGGGATCCCCGGATCACGCCGATCGGCCGTATCATCCGGAAGAACTCGCTCGACGAACTTCCCCAACTCTGGAACGTGCTGCGCGGAGACATGTCGCTGGTCGGACCACGCCCGATGATGGTCGAGCAGCGCGACATCTATCCCGGCACCGCCTATTACGCGCTCAGACCCGGCATCACCGGGCTGTGGCAGACCTCGGTCCGCAACGAGTCGAGCTTTGCCGAACGCGCCGGGTTCGACGCCGACTACCTTCGCAAGCTGTCGTTCCGGACCGATGTGGTGCTGCTGCTCAAGACGATCCGGGTGGTCATGCGCGGCACCGGCTGCTGAGCGGCACCGCCTGAGCAAGGCGCCTGTGAAGGGAAGCGCGCCCCGCTTCGGCGGGGCCGTCGCGTTTGCGGGGATCAGTAAACCAGCTCTGCATTCATGCACTGGCGTCCGTCCGCGCCGCGGATCCAGGCGGAGGACCCCTTGAGGCAGAGCGTCACCGTCTCGCCAAGCACCACGGGTGCCGACGCGCGGAACGTGAAGCCCCGCAGCGGCGCGCGCTCCTCGGCCATCAGCATCAGCAGCTGGGCGAGCAGCGGCCCGTGTACGACCGGGGCAGGGTAGCCTTCGACCTCGCGGCAGTAGTCGGCATCGTAGTGGATGCGGTGGCCGTTGAAGGTCAGCGCCGAGTAGCGGAACAGCTGGGTGCTGTCGAAGGCGGCGTGGCGGGCCTTCTCCTCGTCGGTGCGTGCCCGGGGCGGCACTGGCTGCCTGCCATCGGGTGCCGGGTCCTCGCGGTAGACGAGATCCTGCCGGTCGACGACGCAGAGCGTGCCGCCCTGCCGGACTTCGTGGCGCAGCGTCACGAAGCCGAGTGGCCCGCTGCGCCCGGTCTTGCGTGTCACGTTCTCGCAGACCGAACGTTTCTCTGCCGCGATGCCGGCGCGCAGCGGCGCGTGGAACCGAAGCTCTCCGCCGGCCCACATGCGGCGCGGCAGCCCGAGGTCGGGGATGAGGCCGCCGACCCTGGGGTGTCCATCGCGTCCGAGCGCCTCGGGCGGCTGCGCGTCCCAGAAGTGCAGCTGGTGGAAGAACGGCGGCAGCGGGTCGCCTTCGGACAGGCGCTCGGGGCGCCCCAGGGCGATCAGCAGCGCGTTGGCGCGCGCCGGGTCCATCACGTCGGTCTGGCGGATGTCGTGCAGGGGGCGATCTGTCATGGCGGTCCTCCTTGGCGGTGATCTATCTCACCGGGGGCGGGCCCGGTCCAGCCGCTGCAAAGAGAAAGCGCCGCGGGCGGGCCGCGGCGCTTCGACGTGTTCCTTGTGCCGGTCCGGCGAAGCGGATCAGGCGTTGGGCAGGATGACGATCTCGACCCGGCGGTTCTGCTGCTTGCCCTCGGGCGTCAGGTTCGACGCGACGGGCTGGTCCTCGCCCCGGCCGATGGCCTGCAGGCGGCTGGAGGACACGCCCTCGGCCTGCAGCAGGCTCGACACGGCCTGCGCGCGGCGCAGCGAGAGGCTCTGGTTGTAGGCGGCGGCACCGTCGCTGTCGGTGTGGCCGACGACCTGCACGGTGGTGTTCGGGTAGTCGAGCAGCGACCGGCCGACGGCGCGGATGTCGCCCTGCAGGTCCGACCGCAGCGTCGCGCTGTCGGTGGCGAAGAGGATGTCCTGCGGCATGGTCACGATCAGCCGGTCGCCGGTGTTGTTGATCGAGACGTTGTTGCCGAGCTGCTGGCGCAGTTCCGCTTCCTGCTTGTCGAGCTGGCTGCCGATGACACCGCCCGCGATGGCACCCGCGGCGGCGCCGGCAAGGGTGTTCTTCACGCGGTCGTCGTTGTTGCCGCCGATGGCACGGCCGGCGACGGCGCCGCCGAGCGCGCCGAGAAGGATGCCCTGGTTGGTGTTCTTGTTGGGGTTGTTCTCGTTGAACATCTGGTTGTCGGCGCAGGCGCTGAGCGTCATTGCGGCGGCAAGCGAGAAAATAAGGGGGGTCCTGGCCCGGATCATGGTGTGCCTCGTTCCTGTGTTGGCCCCTGGCGGGGTCTCCTCCTGATGTATAGCGGGACCATGCCTGTCGCCAACATCCGTGTCACGCGGGAATCGGCGGGAGTCTGCCCATCGTGATCACGGTCCGGGGTCTGTGGGCCGAAGGGCGGGGTGGCCGTCGCGTAAGGCCGTGATCGTACCTTGCTCTCCGGCGGGTCACGCCTCGAGCCGTGCCGTCTCCCACGCGAGGATGGCGCGCTTCACCGGCAGGCCCCAATGGTAGCCACCGAGTCCCCCGGACTTGCGCAGCGCCCGGTGGCAGGGAATGAGCAGCGAGATCGGGTTGCGCCCCACGGCGGTGCCGACGGCGCGCACTGCTTTCGGGTTGCCGACCGCCTGCGCGATCTCGGAATAGGTGGTGACATGGCCCGAGGGGATGCGCATGAGCGCCTCCCAGACCTTGATCTGGAACGGCGCGCCGATCAGGAACAGCGGCACCTCGCCCCGCTGCGCTCCGAAGGCGCGGGCCGCCCAGCCGGCGAGCGCGCCGGGGTCCTCGATGTAGGTGGCGTCGGGCCAGCGGCCGCTCAGGTCGGCCATGGCCTCGGCCTCGCCGGTTTCCGCAGCGAAGCCGATGCCGCAGATGCCGCGGTCGGTGCCCATCACAAGCGCCGGGCCGAAGGGGCTGTCGAACCAGCCCCAGCGGATGGTCAGCCCGGCGCCGCCCCGGGCGAAGGCTCCGGGGCTCATCGCCTCCCAGCGGAGGAACAGGTCGTGCAGCCGGCCGCCGCCGGAAAGCCCGGTCTCATGCGCGGTTTCGAGCGTGGTGAAGCGTTCTTCGAGCAGTGCCTTGGCGTGGCCGAGCGTCAGGTACTGCTGGAACCGCTTGGGCGAGACCCCGGCCCAGCGCGAGAACAGCCGCTGGAAATGCGCCGGGCTCATGTCCATCCGTGCGGCCAGATCCTCGAGCGTCGCCTGCGGGCCGGCGGTGTCCACCGCGTCGATGGCGCGCCGTATGACGTCGTAGTGATAGCCGCTCTCGTCGCGAATTCCGGGCATCTGCATTCCCTCAGCTCTGCCGGTGTTTCCGGCCCGTGGTCCCTTTTTCTAGACAAATGCGCGCGACAGGCGACCCGAATGTTGCGCATCCCGCAACCGGCGGGCATTAAACGCGGGATGGCCAAGCAGCTCGATTATCACACCCTGCGGGAGATCTTCACCCGCTTTCAAGACGCCGAGCCCGAGCCCAAGGGCGAGCTCGAGCACGTCAACGCCTACACGCTGGTGGTGGCCGTGGCGCTTTCGGCGCAGGCGACCGACGCCGGGGTTAACAAGGCGACGCGCGAGCTGTTCAAGATCGCCGACACGCCGGAAAAGATGCTGGCGCTGGGCGAGGAAGGCGTGATCGAGCATATCAAGACGATCGGCCTCTACCGCAACAAGGCGAAGAACGTCATCAAGCTGTCGCGCATCCTGCACGAGGACTACGGCGGCGAGGTGCCGTGTTCGCGCGCCGCGCTTCAGGCGCTGCCCGGCGTCGGGCGCAAGACGGCGAACGTCGTGCTCAACATGTGGTGGCGCTACCCGGCGCAGGCCGTCGACACCCACATCTTCCGCGTCGGCAACCGCACCGGCATCTGCCCGGGCAAGGACGTGGTCGCCGTCGAGCGCGCCATCGAAGACAACATCCCCGTGGATTTCCAGATGCACGCGCATCACTGGCTGATCCTGCACGGGCGTTACACCTGCGTCGCGCGCAAGCCCAAGTGCCAGGCCTGCCTGATCCGCGACCTCTGCCAGTTCGAGGACAAGACACCATGACACTCAACCCGCAACACGCGACCAAGAAGTATCAGGTCGTCGGCATCGGCAACGCCATCGTCGACGTGCTCACCCGCTGCGACGACAGCTTTCTCGATCACATGGGGATCGAGAAGGGCATCATGCAGCTCGTCGAGCGCGACCGCTCCGAGCAGCTTTTCGGCGCCATGTCCGACCGGGTGCAGGCGCCGGGCGGCTCGGTGGCGAACACCATCGCCGGGATCGGGGGCCTTGGCCTGCGCACCGGGTTCATCGGGCGGGTGCATGACGACGCGCTGGGCCAGTTCTATGCCGAGGCGATGGAGAAGGGCGGCACCGATTTCGTCAACCCGCCGGTGCCGGGCGGCGAGCTGCCGACCTCGCGCTGCATGATCTTCGTCTCGCCCGACGGCGAGCGGTCGATGAACACCTACCTCGGGATCTCTGCGGAGCTGGGCCCCGAGGATGTCTCGGACGACGTCGCGCACCAGGCCGAGATCGTCTTTCTCGAGGGCTATCTCTTCGACAAGCCCAAGGGCAAGGACGCCTTCACCCGCATGGCCCGCAGCTGCCGCGCGGCGGGCGGCATGGCCGGCATCGCGATCTCGGACCCGTTCTGCGTCGAGCGTCACCGCGACGACTTCGTGAAGCTCATCGCCAACGAGATGGACTACGTCATCGGCAACGAGGCCGAGATCCGCTCGCTGTTCCAGGACGACAACCTCGACAAGGATCTTGCGCGGGTGGCCGAGCTTTGCCCGCTGGTGGTCTGCACCCGCTCGGGCGATGGCGTGAGCATCATCCACGAGGGCACGCGCATCGACATCCCGGTGACCAAGATCGTGCCGGTCGATGCCACCGGCGCGGGCGACCAGTTCGCCGCGGGCTTCCTCTTCGGTCTCGCCACCGGCGCCGACATGGAGACGGCGGGCCGCATGGGCACCGTCGCCGCCACCGAGGTCATCGGCCACATGGGGCCGCGCCCCGAGGCCGACCTCAAGGCGCTGTTCCGCCGCAACGGCCTGCTCTGAGGTCGATTTCACGCTGCATTCACGCGGTCCCGCTTCGGGGCGGCGTGGCTTGTATGTAACCTCGTGTCCGTTGGTCCCTGACCGCTGATGCGAGCCGTTGAATGTTCCTTCTCCTGCGCGATGCGAGCATGGCCGCCGCGAGGCGACGCGCCGTGGCGCCGCCTCCGGCGCCTGTGCTCGAGCTGGCGGCGCTTGATGCGCGGGGGGTGCGGGACGCGGTGCGCGATCCCTCGATCCGGGCCATCGCGCGGGCGATGCCGACCCGGCTCGTGGCCCCGGAGCCGCTCGACGACGTGCGTGCCGAAGACGCGGCACCCGGTTGGGGGCTGGTCGCCTCGGGCGTGTCCGCCAGCCCATGCACCGGCGCGGGCGTCCGCGTGGCGCTGCTCGACACCGGCATCGACCGGGCGCACCCCGCGTTTCTCGGTGTTGCGCTGACCTGCCGGGACTTCGCGGGCACCGGGATCGACGATGCAAACGGGCACGGCACCCATTGCGCCGGCATCGTTCTCGGCCGCGAGGTCGACGGCGCGCGGATCGGCGTTGCGCCCGGCGTGACCGACGCCCTGATCGGCAAGGTTCTGGCCGACGACGGGCGCGGCAGGTCCGAGGGGCTGCTGCGGGGGCTGCTCTGGGCGGCGGAGAGCGGGGCCCATGTCGTGGCGCTGGCGGCCCGGCTCGATACGGCGGGGCTTGCCGAAGAGCTCGCGGCCGAGGGCTGGCCGATGGGGCTGGCGGTCTCCGTGGCGCTGGAAAGCCATCGGATGACGCTGCGATTGCTGCACGAGCTGCTGGCGATGCTGGGACAACTGGCCGCCGACCCGGTCATCTGTGCGCCCGCCGGCAACGACAGCCGCCGCACCATCGCGCCCGAGTTCGAGGTGAGCGTGCCGGACGCGCTGACCGGCGTGATCTCGGTGGGTGCGCTGGGGCAGGGGGCGTCGGGACTCGCGCCCGCCCCGTTCTCAAACGCCGCGCCGGTCATGGTGGCGCCGGGCGTCAACGTGGTTTCGGCCGCCGCCGGCGGTGGACTGCGACCGCTCAACGGCACGACCATGGCCTGCGCCCATGTCGCCGGCCTTGCGGCGCTCTGGTGCGAGGCGCGGCGCCCCGGGGCGGCAGCCGCGGGCGCGGCGTTGATGGCCAGTTGCCGGACCGACGGGCTGGATCCGCGCTTTGCGGATCGCTTCGACTGCGGACTCGGGATGCCGCGCGCACCGGCGCGTTCGGAGCCGCTCAGTCGCGCGGGGCGGCGGCGCGGCTCAGCCGGTCGTTGATCGCGACCCCGAGACCGACGTGCGGGATCGGCATGACCGCGATGGTCTCCGCCCCGGTCTCGTCAAGCCGGTGAAGGTATTCGAACAGGTTCGCCGCCGCTTCGACCAGGTCGCCCGAGGGCGAGAGGTTCAGATCGCAGTCGCCCTCGGTCGCGCCGAAGCCGAGCCGGGCGTCGCCGGGCAGCCATTCCGCCGCGTTCAGCCGCACCCGGGCGCTCGGCGCGTAATGCGAGGCGAGCTGTCCGGGGGCCGAGATCTTGTCGCGGTCCTTGCGTTCGAGCACCGGGCGGCCGAGCGCGCGCGAAAGCTCGTCGGGCCCGATGCGGCCCGGACGCAGCAGCGTCGGCTTTCCGGCAAGGCCGAGGATCGTGGATTCGAGCCCCACGTCGCAGCGTCCGCCGTCGAGCACCGCCGCGATCCGCCCGTCGAGGCTTTCGAGCACATGCTCGGGGCGGGTCGGGCTGATCCGGCCCGAGCGGTTCGCCGAGGGCGCCGCCACCGGGCCGCCGAACTCGGACAGAAGCGCACGCGCCACCGGGTTCGCCGGCATCCGCACCGCGAGCGTGTCCATGCCCGCCGTCACCAGTTTCGAGACCGGCGCACCCTCGCGCAGCGGCAGCACCAGCGTCAGGGGGCCGGGCCAGAACGCCGCCGCCACGGTGTCGGCGAGGTCCGACCAGACCACCAGCCGCTTGACCGCGTCGAGATCGGCCAGATGCACGATCAGCGGGTTGAACGAGGGGCGGCCCTTGGCCTCGTAGATGCGCGCCACCGCGCGATCGTTGGTGGCGTCGCCGCCAAGCCCGTAGACCGTTTCCGTCGGCAGCGCGACAAGCTGGCCCTCGCGCAGGATCTGCGCGGCGCGGGCAATGCCCTCGGGGTCAGCGTTCAGGCGCTGGGTTGCGATCTCGCTCATGGTCGTGACGCCGCGTTTCTGTTGGACAGGGGCGCCGGCCCCAGTAGGCTCGCGTCCCGAGAATTGGCGTTCTGACTAGCCGAGCGTCGCGCTGTTGCCAACCGGGATTGGAATTTGTTCATGCCTTATCGCGCCCCTGTTTCAGAATTCGGCTTTCTTCTTGACCACGTCGTCGGGTTCTCCGCCGTGCAGCAGACCGAGCGTTTCGCCGAGGCGACGGACGACACCGTGCTGGCGGTGCTCACCGAGGCCGGCAAGATGTGCGACGAGGTGCTCGCCCCGCTGCAGCGCAACGGCGACCTGCATCCGGCGGTTCTGGAAAACGGCGTCGTGCGCGCCTCGCCGGGCTATGCCGAAGGCTACAATGCGATTGCCGAGGGCGGCTGGGTGGCGATTACCGCCGACCCCGAGCACGGCGGCATGGGTCTGCCCCTGACGGTGGCGACCGCGGTCAACGAGATGATGTCGGGCGCTTGCCTTTCGCTGCAGCTCAACCCGTTGCTCACGCAGGGCCAGATCGAGGCGCTCGAGCATCACGCCGACGACGCGATGCGCGCGCTCTACCTGCCGAAGCTGATCTCGGGCGAATGGTCGGGCACGATGAACCTCACCGAGCCGCAGGCGGGTTCGGACGTCGGCGCGCTGTCGTCGAAGGCGGAGCCGAAGGACGACGGCACCTATGCCATCACCGGGCAGAAGATCTACATCTCGTGGGGCGACACGGATTTCGTCGACAACGTGTGCCACCTCGTGCTGGCGCGGCTGCCCGACGCCGCACCGGGGACCAAGGGCATCAGCCTCTTCATGGTGCCGAAATACATCCCCGATGCCGATGGCAACCCGGGTGTCGCGAACAGCCTGCGGGTCGTCAGCCTCGAGCACAAGATGGGCCTGCACGGCTCGCCGACCTGCGTCATGTCCTACGAGGGCGCGACCGGCTGGATCGTGGGCGAGCCCGGCGGCGGCATGAAGGCGATGTTCACCATGATGAACAACGCCCGCCTCGGCGTCGGCGGTCAGGGCGTGGGCGCGGCGGAGGGCGCCTACCAGCTCGCGCTGGCCTTCGCGGGTGAGCGCAAGCAGGGCAAGACCCCCGAGGGCACGATCATCGGCCACGCCGACGTGCGCCGGATGCTCGCCACGATGAAGGCCGACGTCTTCACCGCGCGCGCCATCGCGCTCGACTGCGCGGTCGCCATCGACATGGGTCGCGCCACCGGCGAGCCCGAGTGGCAGGCGCGCGCGGCGTTCCTGACGCCCATCGCCAAGGCCTTCGGCACCGACACGGGCTGCGCGGTCTCGGAGATGGGCGTGCAGGTGCATGGCGGCATGGGCTACGTCGAGGAAACCGGCGCGGCGCAGTATTATCGCGACGTCCGTGTCACGGCGATCTACGAGGGCACCAACGGCATCCAGGCAATGGATATGGTCGGCCGCAAGCTGATGGACGGCGGCGAGGCCGCGAACCGCCTGCTCGACGAGATCGAGGCCTTTGCCGACACTGCCAAGACCACGCTGCCGGATCTGGCCGAGGCCGTCTGGGATGCGGCTGAATCGCTGCGAGAGACGACCGACTGGCTGGTGGCGCAGCCGATGGCCGACCGGTTCGGCACCGCCGTGCCCTATCTGCGCGCCTTTGCCCGTGTCCTCGGCGGGCATTATCACCTGCGCGCCGCGATGGCCGACCCCGAGGGCGCCCACGGTCGCCTTGCGCGGTTCTACATCACGCGGATGCTGCCCGAACACGCGGGGCTGCTTGCCCATGTCCGCGCCGGCGGCGAGGGCCTCATGGAGATCAGCCCCGACGACCTCGCGGCCTGATGACGCGCGGCATCCGTTACCCGCACGCGCAGCCCCCCGAGGAGGGCGAGGCGATCGAAGTGGCAGAGGGCGTGCTCTGGATGCGCCTTCCGCTGCCGATGGCGCTGGATCACGTCAACGTCTACGCGCTCGATGACGGCGAGGGCTGGACCATCGTCGACACCGGGTTTTCCTCGCGCCGGACGCGGGCGATCTGGGAGCGATTGCTTGCGGGGCCGTTGGGCGGCAAGCCGGTGCATCGGGTGCTGCTGACCCACCACCATCCGGACCATGTCGGGCTGGCGGGCTGGTTCCAGGAACGCGGCGCCGAGCTTGTCACCACGCGCACGGCCTGGCTGTTTGCGCGGATGCTGCTGCTCGATGCGCAGGAGCATCCGACCGAGGCGCAGCTCACCTACTGGCGCCGCTGCGGAATGGCGCCGGATATCCTCGAGAAACGGGCGAACGAGCGACCCTTCAACTTCGCCGACTGCGTCTGGCCCATGCCGCTGGGGTTCACCCGTATCCGGCAGGGCGTCCGTATCCGCGCGGGCGGGCGCGAATGGGACGTTCACATCGGCAACGGCCACGCTCCGGAACACGCGACGCTCTGGTCGCGGGACGACGACCTCGTGATCTCGGGCGACCAGATTCTCTCGACCATCAGCTCGAACATCGGCGTCTACGCCACCGAGCCCGAGGCCGATCCGGTGGGCGACTGGCTCGAAGCCTGCGAGCGCCTCTCCGAGCTGGCACGACCGGAGCATCTGGTGCTCGGCGGCCACAAGCTGCCGTTCACCGGACTGCCCTTCCGCATGGCGCAGCTCATCGACAACCACCATTCGGCGCTCGACCGGCTGCACGGATTCCTTGGCGAGCCGAAGGCGGCGGGGGACTGCTTCCCGGTGCTCTTCAAGCGCAGCATCGGCGGCGGGGAATACGGGCTCGCGCTGGTCGAGGCGATGGCCCACTGCCTGCACCTCTGGCACGAGGGGCGCGCCACCCGCAGCCTGCGCGACGACGGCGCCTGGCTCTGGCAGGCGGCCTGAGCTGCTGGCGGGGCTGCGGCAAAAAGATACCCGGATGCCATTTGTTTGGGCGGTGACAGCGCCTCGGAAATCGGCTAACCAGTCTTCCGGAGGACATTTTCCACAGGGACGGAACACACGATGGCTGAACACAAGCACGGCAGCATGGACATCACCGAGCAGGAGAAGACCTTCAACGGCTTCGTCACTTTCACGATCCGCACGGTCGTGGTGATCCTCGTTCTTGTGGTCCTTCTCGCGATGTGGAACGGCTGAGGCATCTTCCTCAGCAGGAGCTTCTCTCCATGACTATCCGAGCCGCGGTTTGCGCCGCCCTTCTGGCGGGCCTGTCGCTCGCGGGCTGCACCACGCCGAGTGCGCATGCGCCGAACGCGACCCCGCAAGAGGTCGCGGCGGCGGCCTATCGCCACGACGGCCCGCCGGCGATCACGCTCTACACGATGATCAACAACAACAGCGAGGCAGGCGCGCATTCCAGCATCATGATCAACGCGCCATCGCAGCGCGTGATCTTCGATCCGGCCGGCTCGGTGCGCGCGAAATATCTCGTGGAGTCCGATGACGTGCTCTACGGCATCACGCCCCGGATCGAGGATTTCTACGAGCGCGCCCACGCCCGCGAGACCTATCGCGTGCGCATCCAGCGAATCGAGGTGCCGGCCGACGTGGCCGAGCGCGCATTGCAGATCGTCGAGAACTACGGCGCCGTCGCGCAGACGCAGTGCACCGTGGCGACCTCGGGGGTGCTGTCACAGCTTCGCGGCTTCGAGCAGATCAACCGGACGTGGTTCCCGAAGAACCTCGCCGAACAGCTTGCCGAGATGCCCGGGGTGACCGAGCGCGTGGTCCGCGAGAACGACGCCGACGACAAGAGCGTCGCCATCTCGGAGTTCGGGACGGAACAGGCCACCATGGATTCCCAGGGGCAATCCGGTGCGCAGACCCAGGCTCAGGTGCAGCAGGGTCAGGCGGTCCAGTAAATCCCGCCGAACAGCACGATGCCGCCAAGAACCATCGCGGCCAGCGGGTTCTTGGCGAAATATCCCACCAGAAGCGTGACCGCAGCGGCGGCAAGGCGGACCGGATCGGTCTGCCCGTCGGTCGCGTTCGGCCAGATCACCAGCGGCGCGATGAGCGCCGGCAGCACCGCGACGGCGGTGTAGCGCAGGTGGCGCATGATCCACCCCGGGATCGGACGGTCTCCGACGAGCCCGAGGAACACGAAGCGCAGGCCGAAGCTGCCCAGCCCCAGCCCGATGATGACGATCCAGAGATCCGTGCGGTCGATCATGCGGTGCCCCTCCGGCGTTCGATTTCGGCGCCCACGGCCATGCCCAGGCCGGCGGCGATCAGCAGCCCGAGGTTGTAGGGCAGGAAGGCGAACAGCAGCGCCGATACCGATGCCACGAGCGCGGCGGCGATGTGCGCGCCGGTGCGCAGCGCCGGGCCGATGAGCGCGATGAAGGCGATCGGCATGGCGAAGTCGATGCCCATCTCGATCGGAATGGCGCCGCCGAGGCTGGCGCCGACGATGGTGAAGACATACCACATCGGGCAGATCGGCGTGACCGTCCCGAAGAAATAGGCGAACTTCTCGGCGTTGCTCAGGTCGCGCCGCTTCTCGAACTCGACGACCGAGAGCGCGTAGGTCTGGTCGACGAGGAAATAGGCGGCGAGGCCGCGCTTCCACAGCGGCAAATGCCCGAGGTAGGGCGTGAGCGAGGCCGAGTACATCGCCATCCGCAGGTTTACGGCCAGCGACGAGGCCAGCACCACCACCAGCGGCACGTTGTCCTGCAAGAGCTGCAGCGCGGTGAACTGCGAGGCCCCCGCGATGACCGCAACGGAAAAGGCGAGCGCCTCGGCGACGTTCAGCCCGGCCTCGGAGGCGAGCACGCCGAAAAGCATGGCGAAGGGCACGATCACCAGCAGGAATGGGGCCGCGTCGCGCACGCCTTTCCAGTAGTGTGTCCTGAGATTGCGTCCCGCCATGGCGTGCTCCGAAGAAGGGGTCGCAGCAGCCGTATCCAAGCGCCGGGCCAGATGCAATTGCCGGCGGGGCGGGGCCGGCGCGCTGGCCGTGCGCGCAGGGCGCACAGCCGGAATTGCATCAGTCGAAGGTGCCGGCCACCCGTCCGAGCAGCATGAAGGCCCGCGAAGAGCGGGTATTGGCCAGCTCGGATATCTCGGTGTCGCTGGCCACGGGTGCGAAGCGGGCCACCGCCTTGTCGAAGAGCCGCAGGAAATGATGCGCGGCATCGCGGAAGATCGGATCCTGCTTCATCCGGCCCGCCGTCAGTGCCAGCGAGGAGCGATCACGTACACCGCCGAGCGCCGCGATGGACCGCCCGCGCTCGCCTTCGGCGAAGGCGCGCCAGATCTCGGGCCGTGCCATGTCGGGCTGCAGGTCGTCCATGTAGATGCCGTCCTGGCTGAGCAGGGTCAGCACGTCCTGCGCAGCCTGGATGAGCTGCGCCGCCTGCCGGTCCTTCAGGGCCTTGCGCAGTGCGTTGAAGCCCACCTGGTCCTCGGCGGTCTCGGGGAAGTTCAGCGCCCGGATGAAGTCGTCATTGGCGAGCGGCGGCTGCAGTGCCTCGGCCGGCGTTCCGAGCGACAGCCGGGGCTGGTCGTCCGCGCCGGTCGTCTCCGGCGCCGGGGCCGGGGCGGGGGCCGACGCCTGTGCCGGGGCGGTGGTGCGGTCAGAGCCCAGCAGCGCCAGCGCGGCCTCGGTCTTGCGCTGCGCCGCCGCGATCTCGTCGAGCTTCTTGGTGATCGTGCCCGAGGCCGGATCGGAGCGCCCGGCCTGCGCCTGCGAGATGTAGGCGTTCCGGATCGCGTCGATCGCCGACTGGAGGCGCTGGCTTTCCTCGCGCATCACGCGGCTGGCCTTCGCCGCGGTCGCCGCCACCCAGATCAGGGCCACCGGCATGAAGACCACCATGATGGTCAGCACGAAACGCAGCCCGTCGGTGCCCTCGCTCTCGTAAAGCGTGAAGAAGGCGCCCGAAAGCACCAGCCAGCCAAGGCTCAGCCCCGCCGCGGCGATTTCGATACCGGTAAGACCGGCCTTGCCGGGGCGGTCGTAGATGCCCAGCGGCGTGGAGCGGCTGTCGTTGCTGTCGGCCATCTGGCGTGGACCTTACTTGTAGACGATGCTGAGGATCTCGTAGCTCTTCTCGCCGCCGGGCGTGCGGACCTCGACGCTGTCGCCCTCTTCCTTGCCGATGAGGGCACGGGCAATCGGCGACTTGATGTTGAGCAGGCCCTTCTCGATGTTGGCCTCGTGCTCGCCGACGATCTGCCAGGTCTTCTCCTCGTCGGTGTCCTCGTCGGCGACGGTGACGGTCGCCCCGAACTTCACCGCGCCGGACATCTTGGTCGGGTCGATGACCTCGGCAAGCCCCATGATCGACTCGATCTCCTTGATCCGGCCCTCGATGAAGCCCTGCTTCTCGCGCGCCGAATGGTATTCGGCGTTCTCCTTGAGGTCGCCGAGCTCGCGCGCTTCCGCGATCGCCTGGATGATCGCCGGGCGCTCTTTGGACTTGAGCTGTTTCAATTCGGTCTCGAGCGCGGTGTAGCCCGCGCGGGTGATCAGTATCTTTTCCAAGGAGGGCGCTCCTGAACGAACGGTTCGTGCATGTCAGTCTGAGTAACGCACATAACGTGTCGCACCGCCCCTTCGTCAAGGGCTCAGGGTGGCGGAGCGCCGCCGTTTTCAGGCCCGGGCTCCGAGTCGCCCTGGGGTTCCATGCCGCCTGCGGGGCATCGCGACATCCTGCGGGGATGATCGGAATTGGTCGCATGCAGACCGTGCGACGCCGTGTTTTTATTGACCTTCGCCGCGCTGCCGCGCTACCCCGGAGCGAAAGAAAATTTCGTATGAATCCAGCAGAGGGGTCGGCATGGCCGAGATCGAGCGCGAGTCGATGGAATATGATGTGGTGATCGTGGGCGCGGGGCCGGCAGGCCTGTCCGCAGCGATCCGCCTGAAGCAACTCGATGCCGGGCTCGAGGTGGTCGTGCTCGAGAAGGGCTCGGAGGTGGGGGCGCATATCCTGTCCGGGGCGGTGCTTGATCCCTGCGGGCTCGATGCGCTGATCCCCGACTGGAAGGAAAAGGGCGCCCCGGTCACCGTTCCCGTCAAGGAAGACAAGTTCTACCTCCTCGGCGAGGGCGGCAAGGTGAGCATCCCTCACTGGCCGATGCCGCCGTTCATGTCGAACCACGGCAACTACATCGTATCGATGGGCAACGTCTGCCGCTGGATGGCGGAGCAGGCCGAGGCGCTCGGCGTCGAGATCTTCCCCGGCATGTCCTGCTCCGAGCTGGTCTACGGCGACAACGGCGAAGTGCGCGGCGTGGTCGCGGGCGAGTTCGGCAAGAATCCCGACGGCACGCCCGGCCCCGGCTACGAGCCCGGCATGGAGCTGCTCGGCAAGTATGTCTTCCTGTCCGAGGGCGTGCGCGGCTCGCTCTCGAAGGAGGTGATCGCGAAATACGACCTCTCCGCCGGCAAGGAGCCGCAGAAGTTCGGCCTCGGCATGAAGGAGATCTGGGAGATCGACCCCGAGAAGCACCGCGAGGGCCGGGTCGAGCACACGATGGGCTGGCCCCTGGGCGGCAACGCCGGCGGCGGTGCCTTCATCTACCACCTCGACAACAACCAGGTCTACGTGGGCTTCGTGGTTCACCTGAACTACAAGAACCCGCACCTGTTCCCCTACATGGAATTCCAGCGCTTCAAGCATCACCCGCACGTCGCCGAGCTGCTCGAGGGCGGCAAGCGCGTGGCTTACGGGGCGCGGGCGATCTCGGAAGGCGGCTACCAGTCGATGCCGAAGATGGTCGCGCCGGGCGTGGCGCTGCTGGGCTGCTCGGTCGGCATGGTCAACGTGCCGCGCATCAAGGGCAACCACAACGCCATGCTCTCGGGCATCGCCGCGGCCGAGGCCGCTTGCGAGGCGCTCAAGGCGGGTCGCGCGTCCGACGAGCTTGACGCCTACGAGACCGAGGTGCGCGATGGCGCGATCGGCAAGGACCTCTGGAAGGTGCGCAACGTCAAGCCGATGTGGTCGAAGTGGGGCCTAGCCGGGTCGCTGACGATGGGCGGGCTCGACATGTGGACCAACCAGCTGGGCTTCTCGCTGTTCGGCACGGTGGGGCATGGGAAGTCCGACGCGGAGGCGACCGAGCCCGCGAGCCACCACAAGCCGATCGACTACCCCAAGCCCGACGGCAAGCTGTCCTTCGACCGGCTCACGAACGTGTCGTTCTCGTTCACCAACCACGAGGAAAGCCAGCCCTGTCACCTGCGTCTGAAGGACGAGTCCGTGCCGGTGGTGGTGGATTACACCAGTTACGCGGGCCCCTCGCAGCGCTACTGCCCGGCCGGCGTCTACGAGTTCCTCGAGACCGATAAGGGGCCGGAATTCGTGATCAACTTCCAGAACTGCGTGCACTGCAAGACCTGCGACATCAAGGATCCGGCGCAGAACATCAACTGGACGGTTCCGCAGGGTGGCGACGGCCCGAACTACCCCAACATGTGATCGCGTCTCACGGTCAGAATTCGCGCGAAGCCCCGGCATTGTCCGGGGCTTCGATTTATCGGGGTTTTCCTCCTTGCAACCGGGTCGCCTGTTCCGCTAAAGGGGTCGGCGGAGAGGTGGCCGAGTGGTCGAAGGCGCACGCCTGGAAAGTGTGTAGGCGGGAAACCGTCTCGAGGGTTCGAATCCCTTCCTCTCCGCCACTTGCCCTCGCGAAAGCGTTCTCCCGATCCAGTTGCTGCCGGATTTTTCCGTTGTATTCAGGGGTTATGCGCGGTTGGCTGTTGACTGCGGTGGCGGCCCGAAGACCCAAAGTCACTCTCTGAGGGCCGATATTCTCCGGACCTCATGACTGCACAAATTTGGTGAATTGGTTGCAAGTCACTGAAATAAAATGCCTTTGCGGAGTCCCTGGCTAAACACTTCGACGCCAGTGGCATGCGCAAGGAGACACTCAGATCGAACATTCAACGGACACATCATACCCTGCAGGGCTGCACCAATCAGCTGGACGACCTGACATCTTCGTCTTCTCACGTGGGTGGCGAGATCTCGCGCCCGCCGAGCTCGAGCGTGTCAGTTTCGGAGAGCAACCATGTTGAAAGCTGGTCGGCCGCTGCCGCGATCTGCTCCGGCTTTCGAAGGGTACACTCCCAGATCGTCGCGACGCGCCAGCCTGCTTCGAGCAGCGCGGTCCGAACGGCGCTGTCCCGCGCAACGTTCGCGGCGAACTTCACCTCCCAGAATCCGGTGCGCGTCTTGGGGTTGGTTGCGTAGCGGCATCCGGCATGCCGATGCCAGAAGCAGCCGTGCACAAAGACGACTGCGCGGTACTTTGGAAAGACCAGGTCGGGGTGCCCCCTGAGCCCGCGTACGTGCAGTCGGTAACGGAACCCTCTTGAGTGTAGTGCTCTGCGAACTGCGATCTCAGGGGCGGTATCCTTCTGCCCGATACTCGCCATGATACGAGAGCGTGTCAGCGGATCGACCACGTCGGTCATTGCTTAGACTTTCACTCGGCATTAGCTTGAGTAAAGAGCCTATAGCAAACCCGCCTTATGAACAACGCGACCTGGCCACCGTGCCTGAAGCACGCACTTAGGCTAGGAAAGCAGTATCGAGCGAGAAAGACAAAGATCAATGCCGTTTAATAAATTCCCGGGCTCTGTTGCACAAATCGGCTGATGGCCGAAGT
>NZ_ML112603.1:0-57843 GCF_003703915.1 Salipiger sp. D13 | reverse complement strand
AAATCGCTTGCAGCCCCGGGGGCGTCCATACACGGACATTCCGGTGCTGCACTGGCATGGCGAGGGCTTCGAACTGCCTGCCGGAGCCGAGCGCCTCGCCGCGACCCCCGCCTGCGAAGCGCAGGGCTTCGGACGGGGCCGCAATATTCTCGGCCTGCAATTCCATCCCGAGGCCGGGATGCTGCCGGATTTCGAACGCTGGCTGATCGGCCATAGCGCCGAACTGGCGCAAGCGGGGATTGCCCCCGAGGCCCTCCGGCAGGATGCCAGGGCACATGGCCCGGCCCTGCGGGCCGCCGGTCAGGCCATGCTAAAACATTGGCTGCGGGAGTTGGAGGAATGAGGCCCGTGACACTCCTGACAGGTCGCGCCGCTCCCCTGCCCGGAAGCGCCACGCTGAGTGGGATTGTCAAGACGCCGGTCCCCCACCCGCTGACGCTTGGCCCCGAGGGGTTCGCAGGCGACGAACAGGCGGACCGGCGGGTGCATGGCGGCATCGAGAAGGCCGTACATCATTATCCGCTCGATCATTACAGCGACTGGCGCGCGGAACTCGGTGACCTTCAGGCGCTGACCGCTCCCGGCGGGTTCGGCGAGAATATCTCGACCGCCGGGCTCACCGAAGAGGAGGTCGCCGTCGGCGATACATTTCGGCTGGGCGGCGCGCTGATCCAGGTCTCGCAGGGGCGCCAGCCCTGCTGGAAGCTCAACCACCGCTTCGGCGTGGCCGACATGGCGCGACGCGTGCAGCAGACGGGACGCACTGGATGGTATTATCGGGTGCTCCAGACCGGCACAGTCGCGCCCGGCGACCGGCTGGAGCTGATCGGCCGTCTGGCCCCGGACTGGACTTTGCGACGGCTCTGGCACGCTCTCTATGTGGACCGGATGAACCTGGTTGAACTTGAAGGCATCGCCGCGCTCGATGTCCTGGCTGAGGGCTGGCGCAAATATGCGGTCCGGCGGTTGGAAAGCCACCGGGTCGAGGACTGGAGCGCAAGACTGGACGGCACCGCATGAAACGCCCCCCTTTCCTCATTTCGATCCAAAGCCAGGTAGTCTTAGGCCATGTCGGCAATTCCGCGGCGCTCTTCCCGATGCAGGCGGCAGGCCTCGAGGTGGCGGCGATCCCCACGGTGGTCTTCTCGAACACACCCGACTACCCGACCCTGCGCGGCCGCACCCTGCCGCCCGAGTTCTTTTCCGACCTGCTGCAAGGCGCGCGCGAACGCGGCCTGCCCGAGCGGGCGGATTATATCCTTACCGGTTATATCGGCTCGCTCGACGTGGCCGAGATGGTGGCGGATTTCGTGGCCGAGGCGAAGGCCGCGAACCCGCGCCTGCGCTACATCTGCGACCCGGTGATGGGCGACACCGGTCCCGGACTCTATGTACCCGAAGCCATCGCCGGCGTAATGCGCGACCGGCTGCTGCCGATGGCCGACATCGCCACGCCGAACCCATTCGAACTCGCCTGGCTCACCGGGCAGCAGATCCACACGTTGGCCGATCTTCAGGCGGCGCGCGAGGCGCTGCACATCGCGCCAGAAGCGCATCTGATCGCCACCGGCTGCATACTCGACGACACCGGCCCCGGGCGACTCGAGACGGTGCTCCTGGGCCCCGAAGGTCTCAGCCGCCACCCGACCAAGCGCCTGCCGATCGCCCTGCCCGGCACCGGCGATCTCTTCGCCGGGCTTGTGGTCGCGGGCATCGGGCGGGGCCTTGCCCTGCCCCGCGCCATCGAGACCGCCCAGACCCTAACCGCCCGCGCCCTCAGCCACGCCGAGGCGCTTGGTGCGGGCGAGGTGGTGCTAAGCGAGCCGGAATTTCGTCGCGCGCTGCTTTCGCTTGGGTCCGGCTGAGGCCGGGTGACGCGGACATCATCGCCTGATCAGGCCTGCACATAGAGTGACCTGACCTGCCCCGTTCAGGGTGGGAACGGTCTGCCAAAATCCGTATGAAACCCGGTGGGAACTTATTCAGGGCAAGGAGGATTCTGCACGCTTGAATATCTACGCCTCCGGCCCATAGCCGACCTTGAGAACGGCTTTAAATTCTGTGGTCACAGCCCACATTGCCGCCGTTCGCGTGGCAAAGCGATTTCTCGCCCACGCCAAGCATTGACGCTGGCTATACGAGGCAATTTCTCGACTATCTCGAGCTGATCTCAGCGGAAAGGGCGCGATTGTCTACATGACCTCAGACGAGTTCCACTGGGTGCACCGCCGCTCCTCGGGAGCTGAAGATCTTGTTGTCGTTTGGCGGCCTGATCACGAAGACGGACTCAAGGCTCATCGAATGGGTTAGGCGTACACCTCCGCATAACCGACAAACTCCTGTTGAGGCGAACGCTCCGTGCTCCAGCGCCTGGCCCCGTCCGGTCGATCCCGGTGCTCGCAGATCGTAAGTGCCAGCCGCTGCTTGGCGCGGGAGATGCCGACAAAGAAGGCCGGTCGTTCCTCGGAGATCTTCCCCCAGAACGTCTCTTCCTCGACGCCCATCATGATGACGGTGTGAAACTCCAGCCCCTTGCTCTTGTGAATCGACATGATCCTGACGGAGCGATCGGCCGAGAATGCCGTCAGCGCCGAGCCGACGTCCGTTCCATCCTGCGTCAACTGAGATATGCGGGTCACCGTATCCTCGATCAAATCATCAAGCCTGTTGCCCTGAGCATAGTCTGCGGAGAGGGCGACCACAGCGTCCCTGCCAACCAGTTCGATCAGCGCCGCCACCAGCGCTGCGAGCGCATCGCGATCAGCATATTCGATCTTTCTCGCCGCCGCTCTTGCCCGTACGTCCGCGACGAACCGGTCCCATCGAGAGCGGGCTCGATATTCCTGTTCTTCATCGAGACCTTCATTGTAGACGATGGCTTCAAGCAGCCGGCGAAAAGCTTCCGGTTGCGCGCCTCCCCAGACCACGAGAAGAAAATCGGTGAGCAGACGAACAACCGGTTCGGAGGCGAAGTCCTGCGTCTGGTCTTCGTCGCGAAACGGAACCTTCCGGTCCCGCAACGCGGCTCGCAACTCCTGACAATAGAAGTTCTGCTGCTTGCTCACCAGCACCGCGATGTCGGAAGGGTCCAGGCCGTCATTCTCGATCCATCCCTTGATCGTGTTGGCTAGATGTGAGGCCTCCTCACTGGCGTTCTTGAAGTGATGGATCTCGATCTCACCATCGTCACCCTGCAGTTCATCGTCATCAAGCGCAGCAGGCGCGTCCATGACCCGCACCATCGCGTTCTGCATTCGGCGAAGTCGCGGCGCAGAGCGGAAGTTCTGATAGAGGTTCAGCGCTTCCGCGTTGAAATCCGCGGCATAGGTCTTGAAGATTCCTTCGAGCGCCCCCGCCCAGCCCATGATCCGCTGCTTGGTGTCGCCGACGGCAACGAGCTGCGCGCCTGTGTCGAGGAAGCAGGCTTTGATCAGCGCGTACTGCTCCTTCGTGCAGTCCTGGAACTCGTCCAGAAATACGTGACTATAGGTCTGTCTTATGGCGTTCCTGGCGATGGCGCTGGTCTCGAGGATGGTAACTGCCAATGGCACCATGTCCTGAAAGGTGATGGACTGTCCCTGGACCCGTGCCGGCCCTACACTGTAGTCCGCATCAAGGGCATCGCGCCCGGTGAGCGCCAGCCGAAAGCGGTCAATGATGCGCTTGCCGAACGCGTGAAAAGTGTGGCTGTCGAGCCGCGCGGCCAGCTCGGGGCCGCAGCGCTTGCGGACGCGTGCCTTCAGATTCTGGCTCGCATCGACCTTGAACGAAATGGCGAGGATGCGCTTGGGGTAGCGGCACGTGCCGGTGCGGAGAAGAAAGTCCGCCCGCTGCGCCAGCATTTCGGTCTTGCCCGCTCCTGGCCCTGCGGTCAGCGTCAGGTTTCTCTCGGTCTCTGTTGCCGCCAGGAGGGCATTCGGCTCGAGCTTGAGGTTGTCCGACGGAACCCAGCGATCAACGCGCATCATTCCGGCAACGCCTTTAGGTCGTCGCGGACACGCGTGAGCAACCGCTCGAGGACTTCGGGCATCTCGTCCTTCAGTTCTTTGTCCGTCAGGCTGGCCATCGCCTGGATGTGCCACACGGGCTTGCTGCCCAGCTTGAACCGCCTGTGATAAGCGTCGAAGTGTTCGAGTTCGTCATCCTCATATTGATTGCCGACAACGTCGTGTTTCTTGCCCAGCACTGCCTTGAGGCCATCCTCATCAGGCGTCTCAAGCTCGTCCGCGTCGAGGTCATATGCGTCCGGGTAAGCGGTGAGCATGAGGAAATCCAGATCGAGGGGCGACGAGTAGAACACACGATGCTCCTCCAGACGGTCGATCCATCCAAGATCATCTACCATCAGGCCGTCGTCGCTATCCCATGCAGGAATGGCATTCGTATCGGCCACCGTGAATCCCGTGTTGGCGACGTCGCCATATGCCAGCAGTTGCTTGGCTGCGTACTTTACCCGCCCCCACCCACCCTGGTGCCGTGCGAGGTCCAGATCGAGCAGCGTGACATGAGGGATGCCGAGGCCGTGCAGGAGGCGCCAAAAGTGATTGACGTGGCGGCCGCCGAGCGGCACCACCGAAATTGATGCGTCGTCAGCGAGTATCCCCTCGGCCGCCAGAAGCCTCGGCAGCACGACTTCCTCACTGTCACCCTCGCCGAGAACGACGAAGCGCGAAAAATAGAGTTCGGGAAAGGCTTGGACCGCCTCGCGAACGAACTTGTGCGCCTCCGCCTCCTCGGGAAGCTCGATGTGCCTCACGACGGTAGTGCGCTTTTCATCGAGCCGCATGTATCTGACGGCTTCCGGAGGAACGCGGCGCATCAGCGACGGGGAGTGCGTAGCGAGCACCGCCTGCGCATCCTGTCCCCCGGCGAATTCTTCGAGGGCTCGGACGACTCGTCCCAGGTAATGCGGCGATAGACTGTTCTCGGGCTCTTCCAAGGCGATCAGGGTGAAGACGGCCGGCCGCAGCTTGTCGATATCAAAGGCATCCGGCAGCTTGCCACTCAGCACATCACTGCCGATCTGGTGCATACCCAGCACGATCGAGAGATAGAGAATCGACTGCTGCCCGTCGCTCAGGCGAGTGAAATCGACCAGTTGCTCGCCGTGGCCTGGGGTGAAGCCGACGCTCAGGTGCCGCAGAAGGTTTTCCAGTTCGCTCCGACCGAATGAAATCGATGGGTCGGCGAAATAACTGCCTTTATGCAGATTTCCCCACTGATCCGACAATGCGTCCGTCATGCCCTCAATGGCCGCATTGCTGGCAAGGGTCGCACTGATCTCCTCGGTCAAATTGGAGATCTTGTCGCGTTCGCCCGCCCAGTCCGCCGAACGCAGTGCGCGGCCCAGCAACGCATTTGCCGAGTAAGAGATATGGTCCGCAGGATCGCGCCGAGCTGGCAAGTAATGCACCTGAATGGCATTTCGATCGTGCTTTGCAACCCGGCCTTGCTCCAGCGGGTTCCCTTCAGCATCGACCTTCATGACATAGGTGAGGTTCTCTTCGATATCCTCATCCTGGTCGAGCGTAGCATCGAGCCGGAACCGGACCTGCGCTGGCCCATCGGCCCCCATCAGTTGCATATGCGCGAAGTTTCCGGGAACCGCAGGTGCCTTTTTTTTGCCCTTGCCTACCAGCTCGGGAAACTCGAAGTCTGCCTCAATCCAGAGCTTGCGCTCCGCCGGCGCTTCGTCAGGCTTCTCATCATGCGGGATGTGAAAGTCGGACTTTCTGATCTTGCGCTGGGCAGGATCGAGACTGAACAGTCTTGCCAGAGCTTGCAGCACCGCCGTCTTGCCGGCGCCGTTCGGGCCGAGCAGAAATGTCAGATCGTCCAAATCCAGTTCTTCGAAATCCTTACAGAACGATCTGAAGTTGCTGAGCCGCAAGCGGACAAGTTTCATGTTCCCCCTCCCGTGAGCACCCGCCGCTTTGCTACTTCGGCACCTATCCTTTGGCAAGCAAACACGCCAACAAGCGGCCGGACCGGAATTAGCGCTCTGGGCAAGTTTCTTAAACTCTATCTTGAAAGCAAACGCGTGTCTGCCGTCCCAAGCTCGCTCCCGAAACCGGGCTCTAGCTGAAGGCCCCAATCCCGCCGTAGTGGGCATGCCCGCAATGTCGGTGTTCGGGAAGCCGTCGGTGAACCTGAAAAGATCGCATTGTGGCCCAGAGGCTGATTGGCAGCTTACCACCGGACCGTCCGAACGCGGCCATTCCAGCCGTTCGCGCCAGGGACCGCGAACGACCGCTCTCCGCCCTTCGTGCCAGAGCCTCTAGCGGTGACGGCAATGGAACTCTTGGCGGCCCTGAATCGCCAATCGTAGGCAGCCCAGGGCAGCACAAAGCTCTGCTCCGGCGCCTAACATTCAGTTGAGACTGAGAATTCCTCACGCGCCGAGACCTATGCCTTATGCATACTTCCCCGGCCAAGATGTGGGGGAATAGCTATGCAGGTCGGCGATCCAATTTCTGAGGAAGTCATCATTAGAGCGCGCGAAAGCTTTGCAAGACAGGGGCTTATGGCGCATCTCGGGGCCGAAATGGCGGATGTGCGCGCGGGGCTTGTCACGCTGCGACTACCGTTCCGTCCAGAACTCACGCAACAGCATAGCTACTTCCATGCCGGCGGGACATCGGCCATCGCCGACAGCGCAGGCGGTTACGCTGGGTTCACCCTCTTCCCCGAAGGCAGTTCAGTCCTGACGGTCGAGTTCAAACTGAACCTGATCAGCCCGGCGCAAGGAGATTATCTCGAGGCTGTCGGCCGCGTGATCAAGAATGGTCGCACACTGACCATCTGTCAGCTCGATGTATGGGGCGTTGATGGAGATCGCCGCAAACATGTCGCGGCGGGGATGCAAACCTTGATCTGCTTGCATGACACGCCAGACCTGCCCACTTCGCGCTAGAACAGGTCTTCTCGGCGAATGGCCTGAACAGGATTGAAGATCGGCAGATTTTGGCGGTCCAATCCCAGATCCATCAATTCCGCGTCGCTCAAGCGGTAAAAGGCCCGAAAACGGCGCGGCAGCCGAGCCGCGCGTGATGCGAGACCATCTTTGTCGCGCTCTCGCGTTGGATTTGCCGTGCATCGCGGGTTCATGGTCACCTCCGGTGTCTTCCCCCAGAGAATGCACCCCGTGCCCAAAGCCATGAATTTCGGATCCTTCAGCGGATATTGAGAATTCCTCTCCGGGATTGTCGCCGCGAAATCCTCAGGACCTCCGGAAAATTCCTCAATTGCGAGCCGCCATGCTGCCGCGTGACAGTCAGTCCCGACCGCCAAAGCGGACGGAGAAGGATACCGGAAGAATGACAAGACTTTCCCGCACTGACCTTGAAACCCATGCCAGGCATTGGATCGCTGCCTGGAACGCACATGACGTGGAGACGGTTCTCGCGCCGTTCGCCGAAGAATCCGTCTTCATCAGCCCTCTCGCCAAGCAGGTGACGGGTGACGCCCAGATCATTGGGAAGGACGCCCTGCGGCAGTACTGGACCGACGCCCTGGCACGCGTGCCCGATCTTCACTTCGAACTGAGCGGAACCGCCGTAGACGCAGAGGCGCAATCCGTGACGGTTTTCTATGTGTCGCGAGCCGGTGGTCGGGTCAGGCATGCCTGCGAACACACGCGGTTTCGCGAGGGCGTCCAGTTTCTGGGCGAAGCCTATTACGGGTCCGAGGAATGACGGGCCCCCTGCGCGCGACCGACGCAAACCATTACCCCTGGGGTAACGGCTGCGACGGCTGGAGACTGGTCGATCGCCCCGAACTTTCGCTGCGCGAAGAGCGCCTGCCGCCCGGCGGTGCCGAAGCACCACATTATCATCGGGTCTCCCGCCAGATCTTCTATGTCCTTGCCGGGGAACTGACGATCAGGGTTCCGGGCCGTATCCTCTTGGCCAAGGCGGGAGAGGCCCTGGAAATCTCCCCGGGCCTGGGACATTTAGTGCAGAACAACGGGCCCGAAGATCTGCGCATCCTGCTCGTGTCCGCCCCTGATACGGCCGTCGACCGGTATCCGGTCGACGACCATGCGGCCGTCCCGACGGATGTAGCGCACCATCCGATGTATTGGCTCTAGTCCGCCCCTGACAAAATCTCCCGCTCGGTTGAGACCTTCTCAATCGGCGTGGAGACGGCTCCCGGCTAGCACTTGAGACAAAGAGCGGATGCCAGAAGCCATGAACATCAATGATCCCAGAAAATCCTTGAGCGCCGCCTCTGGCGGGACACCGACACCCGGCCTGTCGGGTCTTCAACGACTTGCACTTCTTTGGGTCACGGCCATCCTGCTGACATTTCTGTCCTTCCTCTCTTATCCTCACCGATCTGGCGAAACGGACTCCATTCAGGATCGTGCCGAGCAAACCGACGACCTTGGGCGGGTGTACTCCCTGAGGGACGACTGCTGCATCTGGTCCGGCCACACGCATGACTGACCCAGCCCAATTGTCCCCGTTGCGCCGCATCGTCTTCGTCTCTCTGCCATTTACCTTCGCCTACCTGCTCTCCGAACTCTTTCGAAATGTGAACGCTGTTCTGGAGCCTCGTCTCACGGCCGAGTTTCAGCTTGAGCCTGCGACCATGGGCATGATGACCTCCGCCTTCCTTGGCGCACTGGCCGGCTCGCAGCTGTTCGTCGGCCAGGCCCTGGACAGGTTCGGGCCGAAACGCGTGCTGGTGGCTACGCTCTTTCTGGCTGTCGTCGCATCCGCGCTCTTCGCCGGGGCGCAAACAGCCCACATGCTCATCCTGGCGCGTTTCATGATCGGCCTCGGACTTTCCGCTTGCTGGACCGGCGCCTACAAGGCGAACACCCTGTGGTGGCCGAGGGAGCGCCTGCCCTTGGTAAACGCCATCACGATTGCAGCGGCCGGCCTTGGTTCCCTGGCGGCCACCAGCCCGACCGAATGGCTGCTACGCCAAATCGGCTGGCGCGAAATTTTTCTGGGTCTCGCCGGCGTCACTGCCACCATTGCATTGATCATCGCCGCGGTGGTTCCGCCCCAGACGAGGGAACGAGCCGCCCCTGCGGGGCTGGAACCGGCTGTGAAGGGACTGCGTGGTGTCCTCACGCACCCCGCCTTTCTCACCATCGCACCGGCTTCGGCCCTCTGTCAGGGAGCCTGGGTCGCCTATCAGGGGCTCTGGGCCGGGGTCTGGCTGCGCGACGCGATTGATCTCCCTTCGACTGCGGCAGCGGGTATCCTGATGGCACTCTCCCTTGCCGTCATCTTGGGGCAATTCGGCTTCGGCCTGCTCGCCGATCGGATCGCCCGCACCGACCGGCACCTGTTCCACCTGACATTCGCCCTGACGCTTGGCTTTGCTCTGTGTCAGCTCGCGATTGCCGGTGCAGGCGCGTCCCTGCAGACCATCCTTTGGGCTGGCTACGGGCTGTTCACCGCGGGTCCCATCCTTGCCTACGCGCTTCTGGTCCGGCTGCTACCCGACGCAGTGTCGGGCCGCGCTATCGCCATGCTCAATCTCGGCGCTGTCCTCACCGGTTTCTTGATGCAGGGCGGCATCGGCGCAGGCATCGAGGCTTTGGTTCGGCTTGGGTGGAGCATTGCGTCCGCCCATGTGGCGTTCATCGTGCTGATCGCCGGTCTGCAAGCCATCGCTCTGGCGTGGATGGCTCTGCATCAAGGTCGCGCCCTGGGTCTGGACAAGGTTCGGTGATCATTTCTACCAAGCCCCTGAAAGCTTCTCAATCGCCGCATCTAACACATTGGAATACCGTCAAATCATGGAAGTCGAGGAGAGACATTCGTGATGATGAACCTAAGCCGTACTGCCCTGTTCTCAATGGCGCTCGCCGCCGCTCCCGTTGTCGCTCACGCGTTCGATCTGGACAGCCGCGACCTGCGGGAGGGTGAAACGATCCGCATGGAATTGGTGAATTCGACCATGGGGTGCGAGGGGCTCAACCAATCCCCTCACCTGGTCTGGAATGACCCGCCTGCGGGAACGCAGAGCTTCGCGATTACGGTCTTCGACCCGGACGCCCCGACCGGCAGCGGTTGGTGGCACTGGATCGTTCTGGATATTCCGGCGCACACACGGGCGATGCTCGCGGGCGCCTCCGGCTACCTGCCCGCCCCTCTGGTCGAGTCCCTGACGGATTTCGGGCAACCCGGCTACGGCGGCCCCTGCCCGCCTGAGGGCGCAGTCGCTCATCGCTACGAGTTCACCGTCTATGCCATCGACGTGCCGAGCCTGGGGTTAGACGCCAGCGCCATGCCCGCCCTCGCCGGCTACATGATCCACGCGCACAGCCTCGGCAGTGTGACACTGACGGCGCGCTACGGGCGCTGAAAGCAAGGACTTAGCGACCATGAAGAAACGCATGCTTCAGATCGATGCCTTTTCGGACCGCCCCTTGCTGGGCAATCCGGCGGCAGTGGTCTTCGACGCCGACGACTTGTCCACCGAGATCATGCAACGCATCGCGCGCGAGATGAACCTCTCCGAGACCGTATTCCTGCTTCGCCCGACCGGTGATGCGGACTATCGCGCCCGCATTTTTACCCCGGTGCGCGAACTGCCCTTCGCCGGTCATCCGACCATCGCCGCCGCCCATGCGTTTTGCGGCGAGCAAAGCAGGATGCCCCAAAGCCTGACGCAGGAATGCGGCATCGGACTGGTTCCAATCCGCGTCGAAGACGACCTTTACACGATGACGCAGGCGACGCCCCAATTCCGCGATGTGCCGGTCACCAAAGCTGAACTTGCCGAGGCGATCTGCCTTCCGCTCGACATGCTCGCGGACAGCCCGCATCAGATCGTCTCAACGGGGGTTCCATGGCTGCTGCTTGAGCTGCACGACCTCCAGGCACTGGCTGGCCTGCGACCCGACCTCGGCCGGATCGAGCGGATCTGCCATGGGCTCGGCGCGGCAGGGCTCACGGTCTTTGCGGACAGCGGGTCCGAGGCCGCGCCGCGCCTGCGTGTACGCACCTTCGCTCCGGGTGAGGGCGTGGCCGAGGATCCTGTTTGTGGGTCTGGCAATGGTGCCATCGCTGCGTGGATCGCCACGCATCGCGACGCGGTGCCTCGGGCTGGTTACCTGTCGGAGCAAGGGATCGAGAAAGGTCGGCGTGGACTGGTTCACGCGGGCTGGGAAGCGACAGTCGAAGGGCTGCGGATCACCATCGGCGGGGCCGCCTGTATCGTCCTGCGGGGCGAACTGGATCTGGGTGACGCGTCCTGATCAGATGGACTGCTCCAAAACCTCCAAAACAAAATCGACCCGCGCCTCAACCGTGGCCAAAGGCAGCGGCAGCAGGTCATATCCCGCCATGGCATAGGCCTGCTCCATTGCCTCTGCCGTCGCAACCGCCTCGTCGAAATCCTGCCCGCGCTGCGCATCCTGACCGAAGATCTCGGGCCAGGGCGGCGCAAGAAAGACCGTCGGGCGATACCGGTAGAGCTCGGCCGCCGCGTGAACATGTGCGGGCGCCTCTCCCACATAGAGCTGAAGATAACCGATCACATCGGGAATGCCGCGATCGAAGACCACCGGAACGTCGGTCCCCTGCGCCTCGTGCCACGAGCGCATCTCCCAGCCGAGCATGAGCTCTGCAAAAAGCTGCCGGTCCTGACCGTGCCACCCTGTCCCGCCGATCCGGGTCTGATCCTGAATGATCGCGCGACCGGCTTCGGGCATTGTTGTGAGACCATGCCGCGCCAGTGCGGACAGAAGCGTCGTCTTGCCCGATCCCGGGCCGCCGGTAATGACGAAAAGTCGGTCGTTCATGTTGATCCTAGTGGAAAGAAACCTGCATTCAGCCTGTCGGAAAGACGATCCGCCCCGGAACATCCTTGGGCAGTCGACCGAAAAGCAACCATGCGGCGGCAAGCGGCCAGAGCGTCTGTTCGAAACGGGCGTGGAAGAATGCGAAATGCCCGATCTCGGGCACCGCGATATCCGAGGGCGAGATCCGCAGATGGGTTCGATCCGCCCCGGAATAGTAGTCGAGCAATCGCTGCCCCGCAGCTTCGGTGCAGAACGGGTCATCTGTCAACCCGATGGCCAGGAGCCGCGCCCGGGTGGCGCCATGGCGCGCTGCAAGGTCTGCTGGGTCCAAAGCGGAGCAGACACTCGACTCGAACCGCGGCCCCATCCGGCTCCAGTCGCGCACCACGCCGCGCGGCACATCCTCGAGCCATCCAAGCCGTGCCCCGGGAAAATAGCCGAAGAGCCGCGTCACGGCTGGCATGAAGAGATGCCATTTCAGATACATCGCGCGCCGCTGACGGCGATCGTAATCGCGCCAGTAGGCGAATTGCGCGCCAACCGTCACGATCCGGTCCAGGCGATCCGAGCTGCGCGCCAACCCCAAAGCGAAGCCGCCGATTGAATGGCCCACGGCGCAGAGCGCACGATCCGGCCAGCGCCTGCCAGCATAGGCAAGCACCGCCTCGGCATCGAGGACGCCCCAATCGACCCATCCCGCCTGCACATCCTTCACCGGCGTGGAGCGGGACTCACCAATCCCGCGATAGTCGAAGGTCAGAACCGTCGCCCCCTGCCCGGACAACCAGGATGCGAACCGTGCGTAATAGCGCGCCTGCACCGCCGTCGCGGCATGAAGCACGACGACAGGACCGGTGTCTGCGTGCCAGATCCCGCCCTTGATCGGATAGCCGTCTTCGGCCGCCACCTCGAAGCGTTCGGCGGGCATCGCCGAGGCGGGCCTTTCAGGGTTCGGCCGCGATGGCGGAGCGTCAGGTCTCCAGCGGTAGAGCATTGGTGTCCACATTCGTCTCAGGTCCGACAATACGGAACCAGCTTCCTTTGAAACGGAAATCACGCCAAATGAGCTTTGCTACGGCTCACCTGAAGCCAATTCAGTTGCGGAACCGGTCGGATTGGCGCTCTCTTCTCGCAGGAGGGCACCGAAATGACCCAGGATCACACGCCACGCAGCCCCGTCGTCACACTCGACGATCTGGACCTGTCGCCACAGAGCTATGGCACCCGCTTTCATGCCGCCATGGCGGCCATCGCCGCCCCGCTCGGAGCGACGCATCTGGGGGCACGGCTGGTGGAGGTTCCGCCCGGCAAGGCGGCCTGGCCGTTCCATGCCCATCACGCCAATGACGAGATCTTTGTCATTCTCTCGGGCACCGGCGAGCTGCGGTTCGGCCTCGACCGGTACCCGGTCGCAGCCGGCATGGTGGCGGTCTGCCCTGCGGGCGGCGCCGAAACGGCCCATCAGCTGATCGCAACCGGCACTGAACCTCTGCGATATGTCGCGGTCAGCACCATGCGCGAGCCTGATGTGATGGCCTATCCCGACAGCGGCAAGCTGACAGTCTTCGCGGGCGCTGCGCCCGGAGGTGACAAGGCAAAGCGCCGGGTTGCCAGTTCCTTCCGGACCGCGGATGCGGTCGATTACTGGGACGGCGAAGAGCCATGAGGTCCCTCGAGTTCTGGTTCGACTTCTCGTCCGGTTACGCCTTCTTCGCGGCGCAGCGAATTGACGCCATCGCGGTAGGCCTGGGTCGAACCGTGCTCTGGCGACCCTACATGCTGGGCACTGCTTACAAGGTGACGGGGGCACGCGGACTGTCGTCGACGCCGCTGAAACGCGACTATGCGCGGCGCGACTGGGCGCGGATCGCACGGCACCAGGGCCTGACCTTCCAGCTGCCCGCCAACCATCCCCATGTCGCCCTGGCGGCGACGCGCGCCTTCTACTGGGTTGAAACACAGCACCCTGAACTTGCTGCTGCCTTCGCGAAGAGGGTCTTCACCTTGTATTTCAACGACAGTCTCGACACCGCCTCACCCGAAGCTGTCTCGCGGCTCGCCCCAGAGTTCGGTCTCAAGCCCGGAGCCCTTCTGGCCGGCATCGCCGACCCTGCCCTGAAAGAAAAGGTCCGGAGGATCGGCGAAGATGCGGTGGCACGGGGTGTCTTCGGATCTCCCTTCTTCATCGTCGATGAAGAGCCTTTCTGGGGCTGGGACCGAATGGAGATGATGACAGAGTGGGTCAGGACCGGCGGATGGTGATCGTACCGACGATCCGCCGACTGTCAGCCGCGGACGCTCCGCGCCTTGCCGATCTGATGACGGCCTATCGGAGAGCCATGGGCGGACCGGCCAAGGCAATGACGCCGGAACAGGCCACACCTCTGATCGAGCGCTCCGTCGCCGAGCCGGATCTGCTGCTTCTCGGGGCGGATCATGGCGGCGCGCTTGCCGGCTTTGCGCTGGCCTTCGACTTGCCCGAGATCATCTCAGGAAGCCGTGCCGGTCAGCTCGACGACCTCTTTGTCATGCCAGAGGCCCTGGGAAGCGGCCTTGCCCGCGCCCTGATTGGCCAGTTGACCGAGATCGGTACCGCGCGCGGCTGGACCCATCTGCGCTGGCTGGTGCCGCAGGACAATCTGACGGCGCAACGGTTGTATCAGTCGATCGCCGACCCCGCGCCCTGGGACAGCTTCCGGATCGAGCTGAGCCAACGCCGCTCAATCTAGGTCGACCCGGTAGCGCTTGACCGGATCGAGCGTGGCAATCCGGTCATAGAGCCGCTGCGCAATGAGGTTCTCATCGCCGGTTTCCCATTCGATGCGGCGCCAGCCCTGCGCGCGCCCCTCTCGAACCAGTCGCTCGACAAGCCGTTCCGCCAGCCCGTGACGCCGCGCGAAAGGTGCGATCCAGAGATCTTCCAGGATCGCGATCTTGGCCGTGCTAAAGCTGTGCTGGCGAAGGATCACATGCGCCAGCCCGGCGGCCTGCCCCTGAACGAGAACCAGCCAGCCGAGAAGCGGCGCAGCTTGATCCATGAGGCGCTGCCAGATGACGGGCATGTCCGCGCGGGCTCGATCAGGTGCCGCGAAATGGTCCAGGTTCTCTTGCCAGAGGTCTTCCCATGCCACGCGGTCGTTTTCCTCAAGTCGCCGGATTTCGACCACCGCCGCTTCAATACGATTCATTCAATCCGCTCCCGGCTCCGGTTGCCTTTGCGCGAGGGTCCTTTCCCCGGCCGAGGCCTCGACCATCCAGCGGCTCAGGTTGCGCACGCGACGGTCCCTGGCCAGCGCCTCGGGATAGACGAGGAAGTAGCCTCCGCCCGTATGAGCCCAATGTGGAAAGAGCTGCGTCAACCGCCCGGCTCCGACGTCGAAGGCAGCGATCTCCACGCCTGCCAGCGCCACCCCTGCCCCGTCCATGGCCGCGCGCAGTGCCAGTCCGGCGGAATCGACCATCATCACCGCAGCAGGCCGGATCGGCCCGCCCGGCAACGTCGCGTTCCATCGCGCGTAGTTCTCTTTCCGATACTGCGAGAGAAACAGTGTCATGCCCGATATCTGCGCCCGCATTTCATCGGGGTCATCCTTGCCCATGGGCGGCGCACCGAACAGGCTCACGGTTTCTTCGAACAGCAGGTCCGCCTGCAACCCATCCCATTGGCCCTGCCCGTGCCGCACCGCCGCATCGGCCACTCCGGCAGACAGATCCACAGCCTCCTGTGTCGTAGATATCAGCAGATCGAAGCCGTTGCGCTCGAACGGGTAGCGCGTGAGCCGGGGCGAGAACCAATAGGCCGCGAACGTCGGCAGCATCGACAGCCGTAAGGGGCCCGCGTTGCGTTCCTGTCTGAGGCCGCCGACCGCTTCGATGATCCGGGAAAACCCCTCGCTCAGATCGGGCGCGAGTCTTGCTCCGGCTTCGGTCAATTCGAGCGCCGGACCGACCCGCCGCATCAATGTCAGGCCGAGCGCATCTTCAAGCCCGCGCAACTGGTGGCTGACGGCCGATGGCGTGACGCCAAGTTCCAGCGCCGCCTCCTTGATTGAGAGATGGCGCGCCGCGGCCTCGAAGGCTCGCAGGGCGTTCAGGGGCACATTCAGCCGAAAGGGTACTTGTTTATCCATAGATCCTCACAAACCGACTATCGCCGATAACCGGTACCACGCGAACGACGCTTTCTCATCAGCGCCTGAAAACTGCTCACTCGCCTGCGCGGCTCCTGAGCCTGAAGATTGTCCCACCATCCGCGAACTGGGAGATCCCGAATGCTGACCGAAGCCGTGAAGGTCCCGCTCGTCGATACGACGAGCCCCGTCTGGTTCGACGGGACGCTTCTGCCGTCCAGTGAGGCGACGCTGCATGTTCTGACGCATTCTCTGCACAACGGCGGCGCGGTCTTCGAAGGCATCCGCGCCTATGACGGTCGCCTGTTTCTGGGCAAGGAGCATTTCCGGCGCCTGCAGCGCTCGGCCGAACTTCTCGGCTACACGCTGCCATGGCTGGTCGATGATCTTCAGGCTGCCGCCGAGGCCGTGCTTTGGGCTGGCGGACTGAAGGACGCCTATGTTCGGCCGATCGCCTGGCGCGGCAGCGAAAGCGTCACCGTTTCCGCGCAGGGCTGCCGGATCCATACTGCCATCGCGGCCTGGGACTGGCCGGTGGAAACCGCCCTTGGGGACGGGACCGGCGGATTGCGCCTGGTTTTGTCGGATTGGCGGCGCCCCGCGCCCGATACGGCGCCGACGGCGTCGAAATGCTCGGGGCTCTACATGACTGGAACTTTGTCTCGGGCCGCAGCCGCCCGTAGCGGACATGACGATGCCCTCATGCTGGATATGGCAGGCCATGTCGCCGAAACCACGGTGACGAACATCGTCCTCGTCCGGAATGGCAGGCTTCTGTCTCCCCTTCCCACATGCTTTCTCGACAGCCTGACCAAGCGCCATGTCTTCGACCTTGCGCGTGGCCTCGGCCTGTCGGTTCATGAAGGAACCGTCAGCCTCGACGATCTGGATGCAGCGGACGAGGTCTTCGTCACGGGCACGTCGGTCGAGCTTCGTCCCGTGGTCTCGCTCGACCGCCCCGGCAAGCACAGCACATGGCCCGTGGGGCGGATTACCAAGGCCCTGCGCGAGGCGTTCCGCGCCTCGACCCGGGCTCACGCGTAGTGCCAGACCAGCAACAGGCCGAGGCAGACGATCGCGACGCGCAGGAGTTGCGGCTTCACCCGGCGCGCCAGCCGGCCACCGATGACACCACCTGCCGTCGCCCCCAGGAAGACCAGGGCAGCCTGACCCCAGGCGACCGCGCCGCCAAAGGCGAAGATCAGGACGGCGATACTGGTCGCGAGCGTTGCCAGAGCATTCTTGACCACGTTCAGCCGCTTCAGATCGTCGTCCCCCGTCACGGTCAGCAGCGCCAGCAGCAGCACCCCCAGCGCCGCCCCAAAGTAGCCGCCATAGAGGGCCACCACCCCCTCGGCGCACGCGGCGCTGGCTGGCCCGATGGACAGCCCGCGGCGGGCAAGCCAGCGGTTGAGGATGGGCCCTGCCGCAAACAGCAGCGTAGCGAAGAGCAGCAGCCAGGGGACCAACTGTCGGAACAGCGCATCTCCCGACAGCAGCAACAGCCCGGCCCCCGCCGCCGACGCCAGCGCAAACACCGCGACGCGCCCGGGCCGCGCCATCAGTTCCTGCCGCAGCACTGCGCCTTCGCCAATCAGGCTGGCTGCATGGCCGGGCCAAATCGCCACTGCACTGGTCGCGCCCGCCGTCACCGGCGGCAGCCCTACGGCCAGCAGCGCCGGGAAGGTAAAAAACGTGCCTCCGCCCGCGATCGCATTGCACAGCCCGCCGAGCAGCCCCGCGCCCGTGGGCAGCGCCATTGTCGTCATATCCATCCGGTCCTCCGCTCCGCCTCCGCGCGATCCTGAAGGAGGGGCTGGAAAAATGTGTCGCCCCGGTGCCAGATGATACCCCGGAGGTGCCAACATGCAGCGCGATGAGATCGGAGGATTTGCCGAGGATGGAAGTCCGGTGATCGGCAGGATCACGAGCTTCACACCCGGCTCCATGCCGGAGGCGCATGCGCATTGGCGCGGGCAGCTCGCCTGGTGCCCGGACCGGCCGGTGACGGTCGAGACAGGATGCAGGCTGCATCTTCTCTCTCCCGGCATGGCGATCTGGCTTCCACCGACGCACCGCCACCGCATCCGGGCCGAGGGCGCGCGGAAATCGGTCAACCTCTATACCCGGCCCGCCGCGGCACCGCTGCCCAAGGACCCCACGCCTTTCCCTCTCGAGGCGCTGGAAGCCGAACTTCTCCTCGCCCTGGCAGGATCCAGCCGCGCCGACCGGCAAGAGCCCGCCTTCGCCCGGCTGACGGCCGTGCTGTGGGACCGGCTTGCGCGCCCCGCCCCTGCGCCCACACTGCCCCTGCCTGCCGACCCGCGCCTGCGTCGTATCGCGCTGGCACATCTCGATGGGGTCGGCCATTCGCTCGACCACTGGGCCGCGGCACTGGCGCTGTCGCGGCGCAGCCTGCAACGGCTCGTCCGTCGCGACACCGGGCAGAGCTGGGCCACCTGGATGCGAGACCTTCGATTGGCACGCGCCATTGCCCCTTTGATGGCCGGCAAAAGCGTGCAGCATGCGGCCCACACCGCCGGCTACGCCACCGCGAGCGGCTTCGTGGCCGCTTTTCATGCCGCCCATGGGATCACGCCCGGTCAGTTGCAGCGTCGGATGGAGATCTGAGATCATCCCACGCGCCGATCCGTCAGCAGTCGCAGGGCGAACCCGATCAAGACACTGCCGGTAACCCCGTCGAGGAGGCGAGGCAGCCGGGGGCCGTTCAGGGCATTCTGAAACGGCACTGTCGCGGCAGTCAGCGCTGCAAAGAAAATCAGCCCCATCGACGCATGTATCCCCGCGAGCAGGACGCTGAACGGCACTACCGAAACGCCCACGGGCAGAAACTGAGGCAGGAAGCTGATATAGAAGACACCGACCTTGGGGTTAAGAAGGTTGGTCATCACCCCGCGCAGGAACCAATTCGGTGCGGAAGGCGCCATGACCCTCGGCAACCCCGGCTCTCGCGGTCGGAACGCTCCCCGCAACATCCCGATACCCAGCCAGATCAGGTAGGCCGCGCCGGCAAACTGCAGGCAACGGTAAGCCAGTTCCGACACGGCCAGCACAGCACCGAGCCCCAAAGCCGCAATCAATCCCCATGCCAGCACCCCGGTCACCACCCCTGCCCCCGCCAGCATCGCCCGGCGCGGCCCCTCGACCGCCGCCGTCCGCAGGACGAGGGCTGTATCGAGCCCCGGTGTGATCGTCAGCAAAGCCGCAGCAATGGAAAAGCTCAGCAATGCAGTTGCAACGTCCATGGCTACTCTCCGATCTCGTCCAGGAAATCTGCCAGAAACTCTTGGCCTTCTGGCCAGGCGCCGAGGTTCGACGCCTCATTCAAATGGCCCCTTGGGCCAAGACGGCGCGGCCAGGCGCCTTGCCTGGCAGCCCAGGCTATCCCACTCGCCGTCGGATCATAGGGATCGTTCTCACTTGCGACGGCCAACACCGGCCGCTCACCAAACCCCGTTGCAGGTAACGCTCCGAATGCCTTTGCCTGCGCCGGGAAAGCCGGCCCACTCGGGTCCGGCACGGCGACAAGAAATGCCGCGGCGATCGCCCGGGACGACGCCGCACGCCAATGGGCAAAGAGCAGGCACCCGAGCGAATGGCATACCAGCACCGGCGGATAAGGTGCCGAGGCGACCGCCCGGTCCAGGGCGGCGAACCAGTCCACGAGGTCGGGTTCATCCCAGGAATTTGGCTCTATCCGGAGGGTGTTCGGATAGAGAGTTTCCCAATGGCTCTGCCAATGCTCAGGGCCGGATCCCCCGATGCCCGGCACCATAACGAAACGACGCCCCATGCTAATCTCCTGATGTTTACCTTTCTGGAATGTCCCTTGCCGAACGCATAACGGGAATGGCAATTCATCGGAAAATGTGACAAACTTCCGATGAATTAACGGAATCTGCGGTGAAACATGCCGACCAGTGAGCTCGACCGCCTTGACATCGCAATCCTCGAAGCGCTTCAGGAAAACGCCCGCACCCCGCTATCGGAGGTCGGCCGACGTGTCGGGCTTTCGCAGCCGGCGACATCGGAGCGAGTGAAGCGCCTTGAGGATCGCGGAATACTCGCCGGCTATACAGCGCGTCTGGACGCCGCCGCGCTCGGTCTCGGGATGATGGCCATCATTCGGCTCAAAACCACGCATGAGCACATCAAGCCCGCTTTGAAAGCCTTTGCTGAGATGCCGCATGTCATCGAGGTCCACCGTTTGACCGGCGAAGACTGCTTCCTGCTCAAAGTCCTCGTCCCGACCCCCGGCCAACTTGAGACCATCGTCGACACCATCGCCCGGTTCGGCGCGGTCACGACCTCTCTGGTGCTGCGTTCGGAACCCGTAAAACCACTTGGAAAGGCGCTACTCGGCTGACAATTCCACGCGCGATACCGGAGCAAACCATGCCTATCGATATCTGGCTCATCTACATCGCAACCGTGCTCGCTCTGATGAGTACGCCTGGCCCCAGCCAGATGCTGATGCTGTCAAACAGCGCCATCAATGGCTTGCCGCGGGCCTGGTTCACCGCTGCAGGAGATTTGACAGCGAACCTGTTTCAGATGCTTGCCGCCGGCCTGGGGCTGGCGACCGTTATCGCTACCTCCGCCGAGGCGCTGACCGTCGTAAAATGGGCCGGCACCCTCTATCTCCTGTGGATCGGCCTGCGTACGCTTCGGCGATCCATGAAGCCCATATCGCACTCCGCTTCTCGACGGGCCTCTCTTCGGACCCTTTGGCTGCAAGGCTTCGTGACTTCGACGGCCAACCCCAAGGCCGTAGTCTTCTTCGCCGCGCTGTTTCCCCAGTTCATTGATCCGGCGCTGCCGTTCTGGCCGCAGTTTCTGGTTCTGTCGGCCACCTACATCGCAATGGACGGAGCGTTCCTGACCGGATACGGGGCTGGCGCGCATTGGCTCTCCCAACGGCTGAAGGGTGAGGCCCGTCGTTGGCTGGACCGGATCGGAGGCAGCTGCATGATCCTGGCAGCGGTTCTCCTGGGGATGAAGAACGCCGCCAGCCGGTAAGGTCGCCGCTCCTCTCGGACGGAAATTCAACGCCGGGTGAGACATTCTCACTACGCATGATGCGAGAGGTTTTTCATGATGATCAGGCGTTGCATGAGAAGGCGCTGAAGCAAGCAAGCAGCCAGCCCCCCCGCTTCCGAACGCAGGTTTCGGCTGCAGGTTCGGAGGTGGCTTCATGATTGAACTGCGTCAACTACACCAATTGATCGCTATCGCCGAGTTTCGGAGCCTGCGCGCCGCCGCCGAAGCTCTGGATGTACAACAATCGACGCTAAGCCGCACCGTCCGCGCCATCGAGGATGAGCTCGGCGCGATACTTCTGGACAGGCGCCATAGCGGCGTCGAGCTCACTGAGGCCGGCCAGGCTTTCCTTCGCGAAGCCAAATCGGCGATCGAACTGCTCGAACGTGCGCAGCGACATGCCAGGCTTGCAGGTCGAGGAAAAACTGGAAGTCTGACGATCGGAATTCAGACCTCGTTGGGCACCGGCTTCCTCAAGGAACTACTCAGGCGATACGCGACCGCCCATCCCCAGGTTCTGCTCAGCGCAGTCGACGGCGCAACGAGAGAACATGTCAGGCTCGTCGCGGCGGGCTCTCTGGACATCGCCTTCGTGACCGATTGCGAGATCCCGGCGAACTGTGATCACGCACAGCTGTGGCAGGAAGAAGTCTTCGTTGTCACCTCGAAGACCCATGCACTGTCTGGCATGCCCGCTGTCAGTTGGTCCTCGATGCGGCACGAACGGGTCCTAGTAACCGTCGCCGCGCCAGGTCCCGAGGTCGAAACCTTTATTCGCAGCGTTCTGGCGGTCGAAGATGATTGCGGCTTCAAGGTCGATCGGATCGATGCGACCCAGGAGATGCTTCTGGATCTGGTCGCCCTGAACCAGGGCATTACGGTCGCCGTCTCCTCCTGGCAGCGACCGGATGATCGGGAACTTTCCTATCTTCCCGTGAACGAGCCCAAAAACAGCGTGGCTTTCAATGCAATCTGGAATCGAGCGAACGGCAATCCGGCGCTCCGGCGGCTCATAACTGCCGCACATATCTGCGCCGGACGGCACCGCCGCGGCACGTCCGACTGGCTGTCAGCGCAACACTCCATCGGTCAGGACGGCATGTCGGGCCAACGAGTTGCCATGCCCTCCAAAGGGATCTCGCGCGATGGATAGTATCAAGCGTTACCTTACCGCCGAAGCTCTGAACGCCTATGCCGCCGGACGCTACTCAGCGGCGGAAACCGTCTGCGTGCGCACTCTCATGGATTACCCTAACGACCCGGACCTGCTCCACCTGCTTGGGCTCGCGCGACTTGCTCATGGTAGCATCACTGCGGCGATCGAGGCCCTTGAGGCCGCCTGCGTACATGCACCGGTACCCTCGCCGGAAGCTTACAACAATCTCGGCATAGCTCTGCGCAAGGGGCAGCGGCCTGAAGACGCAATTGCGGCCTTCAGGAAGGCCATCGAAACACGGTCCGGATATGCGGAAGCGATGTACAATTTGGCTGTCACCTCAATGGATCTGGCCGATTTTGCTACTGCAGCCGACCTTCTCGCCGAAGTCACCGCTGCCAGTCCTGAAGATGCGCGGGCGCATTTCGCTTTGGCAGACGCTTTAATCGCCCTGAACGATCTTGACGCGGCAGCTCTGTCATTGCGTCGCTACCTGCGTCTCGCCCCCGGAGACGAGCAAGGCGCTGAACTGCTTCTTGCATTCATTGGCAAGGGGGCAGTTCCAGCTAGCGCATCCCCCGCCTTTCTGCGCGACCTCTACCGACGAAAGGCGAAGAATTGGGACCTGGTCCCAGGCTATTTCGCGCATCGTCACGTCCTGGATGCCGTTCTCCGCCACGCTTCCCCGCCCTTCCTCTCGGCCCTCGATGTTGGATGTGGCACAGGTCTCTCCGGCGCCGGGGTCCGCGCGATGACCCAGCACATGGCGGGTGTCGACGTCTCACCGGACATGCTTGAGGGCGCCCGCGCGAAGGGCATCTATGACGTCCTGCACGAGGATGATCTGCTTTCTTTCCTGACCCGGCATCCAGACCGCTTTGACCTGATCGTCTCGACGGCGGCACTCATCCATTTCGGAGACCTGAACGCCGTCCTCGAAGCAGTGTGGCTGGCCCTTCGGCGGGAAGGAACATTCGCTTTCACCACGTATTCATATGACGGTTCCGACCCAACAGCCTTTGGTGCATCGAGCTATCGGGAACTCGCAAAGGCGGGATGTTTTGCGCATGGCAGCGCCTACCTGGCCGACTTATCCAAAACCTGCGGTTTCGAGATCTGCGAAGTCAGCGAGATCATCCATGAGCAAAGCTCCACGCAGAAAATCCCGGGTTTCGTCGCAGTGCTGCGCAAGAGAACCGCAACACCGTGCACACTCGAGCCAGGTACGACCCTGAGACGGCATACTTCTCANCCGCAACACCGTGCACACTCGAGCCAGGTACGACCCTGAGACGGCATACTTCTCAGCCAAATGAAGGATCGGCGTTTCCCAAACCTCTTCGAAGAGCTGTTCCCGAGAAACTTCAAAGCGGCCATCTGGTCTGCTCAACGGGGGTGGCTTGCTGGTCATTCTAGTTCGCTTCCGATCAGGGGGCCCCACGCGATGTCGGTATGCCGGTCGAAAAAATGATCGTATCAGATGAAGCAATCTGCATCCCGATTTTGCCACCGCGCTGCGAGTAGCCGATTACCGGCTCAGAGCAGATTTCCTCGTCCTTGCTCCGCCGTCGTTCTCAAGTCCCCCAGACTGAAACGAAAGAACAACTGCAACAATCAACCCAAGGGCCCCAATCACATAGAAATTCATCCATCCAATCATAGGCGCAATGGTAAGTCTATGTGCTTGATATTTCGTCATTTTTCTAGTAGTATCAACTCATTGCGCGGCGGCGTGTGCACTCTAATTTACGACCCAATACGCCCCTTTTCGCCACGTTTCGACCGCGCACTGCACACATAGAGCACACGAAATGGCGACCATATCAAAGCTTCCTTCGGGCTCCTGGCGAGTCCAGGTCAGACGCAAAGGGCACTACATCAGTGAATCCTTCCTGCGCCGCGGTGACGCGGAGCTTTGGGCGCGGACCATTGAGGGCAAGATCGATCGGGGGGAACCTATACACACTCGCGTTGCCACGGCCAAGACATTCGGAGACCTCATCGATCTTCACAGAGCGGATCTGGCGGAAGTCGGGAGAACGCTCGGCAGGTCGAAAGCCGCGAGCCTGGATTTTCTTGCGCTACGCCTCGGGGCGTTGAAACCCGCCGAGCTCGGCCGGGAAAAGCTCGTCGAGTTCGGTCGTCAGCGCGCCAAAGAAGGGGCCGGCCCGGTAACGGTTGGCATCGACCTCGGATACATCAAGACGATCCTTTCGCATGCTGCCGCCGTTCACGGCATCATCGCACCAACCGAAGGAGTCGATCTCGCTCGGATTGCGCTCACCCGGCTCGGACTGGTGGGCAAAGGCAACGAACGGGATCGTCGGCCGAGCGAAGAGGAGATCGACGCGATCCTGAAGGCGCTTGAAAGCAACCCACGACAGTTCATCCCCATAGCGCGCGTCGTTCGTTTCGCCATCGCGACGGCCATGCGACAAGATGAAATCTCTCGGGCGCGATGGGAAGACTACAACCCTCGAACCAAAATGCTGCTCATCCGGGACCGCAAAGACCCTCGCCGCAAGACGGGCAACGACCAACGCATCCCTCTGCTTTCGGTTTCCGGTTACGACCCCTGTGCGTTGATCGAAGAACAACGTGCACTGGTGGGCAGTCGCGGCAGAATCTTCCCTTACAACGGACGCTCAATCGGCACGGCATTCCGCCGGGTCTGCCGCACCCTGGGCATCGAGGATTTGCATTTTCATGATCTGCGCCACGAAGCGACCGGTCGACTGTTCGAGGCAGGCTTCACCATTGAACAGGTTGCCCTTGTCACCGGGCACAAGGACTGGAAAATGCTGCGCCGCTACACCCACATCCGCCCGGAGGGTCTCCATGCGCTCGCGGCAAGTAGGGTCGCCTAGCCTTAGCACATCTGGAAATGACCTCTGGTGGCTCCCATTGCCCCAATCTCGGCATACATAGTGCCCCCACCGATCATTCCCCCGTCGCGCCGTGCCAGGGGAACGGCACCGTATGGCCGCTTTCTTCGAAACGACGCTCGAAATCCTGGGCGACCTCCTCCACCGTGATCGCAGCGAATTGGGCCAGCAGCCGTGCCTCGGCCTCCGCCAGCGTCGCGTCGAGCCGCGCGTTGACCGCCTGCTCGACCAGACAGGGCGACGGATCCGCCTGCGGTCCAATGTTAAACAGCGGCGGGTGGCCGCCCCCTTCGTAGACTGTGAACAGGCATGGAACCAGCATCATGTTGGCGGCCACCGCGCCGACCACGGACCGAAGCATGCACCCGGGTCGATCGCAAAAGAAGGCCGCCGAACAGGGAAACCGATCAACGCCTATAAGGACAAAACCGCGGTTAGGCGGGGCATTCGACCTGCGCGAAAACTCTTGACTGGAACGCCCCCATTTCCAAAGTCCTGACTCTACAACACCGCTCGACCGCATAACGCTTTTGGATATAGCGCTCTTGGATATCGGACACCGGCACCGGAGACCTTCATCCGCATAGATCGGAGGCCGACCATGCATTAGCATTTAACCCGGAACCACTCGATGGGGTCAACTCACGATCGGTTCGTTAATCTGACCAAGCGTCCCTCGTTGGTCACCTCCAGTTCATATCTGCCACACGCTTGGACAGCAAAAGCCTTCATGAGTTTCGTTCCGATCCCGGTGGAAGCAACGGGGATAGTTTCAGCGCTACCTACCCCGTCATCAGCTATCTCCAGAAGCCAGCCATGCCCGTTTCCTTCAAAGCGAACGGTAACCGTTCCGGCACGACCCTCCGGAAACGCGTATTTCGCGCAATTCGTGAGGGCTTCATTCGCAAAGAGCCCGATTGCGACCGCGACCTCACGGGGCAATTCGTATTCCTCCGTTTCAACAACGACGCTGATATTGTCGCCAAACAGAGCTTGTCCGCTCTTCGACACGATGTCGTTGAGGTAAGGCTGCATGGCAACGACCGCGCCCTCGCCCTGGGTTTCCGCGAGATTAGCATAGGCTTGCGCGAAGGAGTGTAGACGGCCGATCGCTTGGTCGAGGGATTGTCGGTGAGATTCATGTCCCTCCCCTCGTTTCTGCTGCTGGAGGAGGCTCACTGCGAGGGCGAAGTTGTTTTTCGTCCGGTGGTCTAATTCCTGAAGTAGAACATTTCGCCTCTCGATCTCCTTGTCACGTTCACCGATCGCAGACTGGACGGCGCGTCGAAATGTATCTGCGAAAACGAGGACAATGAGCGCCGCGCTCGCGTTGATCGCGACCCGTGCCGGATCGGTCGAGACCTCAAAATAGAACGAATGCGCCGTCGGCAATACGAAGAACCACGCCCATAAGAAGCTCAGCCCGAACGCTGCGATCCCCGCTTGCCAATGGCCGTAAAGCGTTGCGAGGAGAACGGTCGGATAGACCAATGCGAACGGACCGGCGGTCGGAACAACCACGTCCAAAGCACTGCGCAATCCAATCATGCCCACTGCAAAGGCGGCTCCGAACAGAAGTTGTGCGCCCAGCCTTGATGGACCTGGCTGGAACTCAGACACGAAGTCGTATTTGGCCAGACGTTTCACGCCCGTTCGTTCCCGAATGATGCGATGTGAATCTGCATAAGATGTCGCAAGTGGCCCCACTTCTTAACTCAAAACTCGCTGCTTGCCCGCGGTGACGCGACAGTATTCCAGTTCTGCCAACGGAGCCAAGCTGTTCACCACAGCGCTTGGTGGGTGGTCTCTACCAATCGCTGGGGTAGAGCGGTTCGTCACCCAAACGGCAAGTCGGTGAGGCGTCTGCCCTCACAGTAACCATAGGACGACACCGAGCATCAATGATCCTGCGCCGAAAAGGCCGGTTAGGCGCTGGGCCAGTGGCTTAGCGTTTCGGAAGGGTCAACGTTTGAAAACCGATAGTGCAGAGTCTCGCAAGGCCGCACCGACGACCCAACAAATGTTGGGGAAACAGTCAGTAGGCGAGCGGCCGCAAGCAGCTATGTTTCTCTTGCCACAGATGTCCCCATCAGGAGCACTAAGGATGGTCAGGCTGGACAGCCGAGCATTGTTTTTTGTTATCGTGACGCTGAGCCTAGTCTCGCCGGCGGTTGTTTTTTTACTTGTTGGTCTTGCGCTCTGTGGCCAGATCGGCTTGGTCCTTCTCTCTGTTTTGGCAAGCGCTACGACCTCAGGTCAGCCTAGCGACGGTCGCCCTTCGCATGCTCGAGGTCCTGCGCGCTTTTCGGTGCACATTGCGACCTATTGCGAGCCGGCACCTCTCGTCACACGCACACTCTTGGCATTGTCGGAGCAGACGGACGCGCCAGAATTCGAAGTCATCGTGCTAGACAACAATACGGCGGACCCGGCGCAATGGCGTCCTGTACAGGAACTCTGCCAGCGTCTGGGACGCCGTTTTCGGTTCTTCCATGAGGACAACGTGGCGGGTGCGAAAGCGGGTGCGCTGAACATCGCTCTCGCCCGAACGGATCCAGAGGCGACGCATGTCGTGGTTCTGGATGCCGATTATGAGGCCTCGCCAGGTTTCCTCGCCCTGGCGGCCGAGGAGATCGCGCGAAGCGATGACGATTTCATCCAATTTCCGCAGGCATATCGGAACACGGCCGAGCCGGCACGGGGGATCTCTCTGGAACTCGCGGACTATTTTCTACGCCATGCCCGCCAGGCCGACGGCGCCGGCGCCATGCTGCTCACCGGAACGCTCAGCGTCATCCGGCGGGACGCTCTCGTGGAAGCCGGCGGCTGGAACGACAAGACCCTGACCGAGGACGCCGAACTGGGACTGAGGCTCAGACGGCGGGGCTATAGGGGGCGATTTGTCGATCGGGTCGTTGGTCGCGGCATCATGCCGCTCGACATGAGCGGCCTCGCCTCGCAGCGCTATCGCTGGGCGAGTGGGAACGTCCGCACCGCGATGAAAGGTTTTTCCGGCTTGAGTCTTCGGTCCGCGCTCCACGTCCTTTCCCAGCTGACCGCTTGGGCCAATTTCGGTTTGCCCCTGTCGGCAGGGCTTATCGGTGGTGGACTTGCGCTATCGCTCGGATTTCAGGGCGATTCCGTGCGGCCTATGATCTCCTTTTCCGGGGTGGGCATCCTGCTTGTTTATCTCTCTTCCACCCTTCCCCTGTTCGTCTCCACTGCACGACGAGAGGGTGCGAACAGGCCGACAATTCTTGCCGCTTTGGCGGCAAGAGTGTCCTTGCTGGCTCCTTCGGCGCTCGGCACGATCGATGCTCTGCTGGGGTTGCAGCGTGGCTTCCGCCGCACACCGAAAGACGGCTGTGAAGCCTCCAAAGGTATGGGTGCGGTTCTGCCTGCCATGGCCGTCGGTGGCGTCCTGCTGCTGTTGGTACCCGGACTGCCAATTTCGGGATTAGTCGGCGGAGCGCTGCTGGCCCTGCCCTACCCGCTTTCACTCAGCACTCAAGCACGGCTTGCGGCCTACCGCGCGTCGCTTCGAGCATCCTAGGAGACCGTCATGCTTCCCCACGTCACCATTGTCATTCCGACTTACAATCGCGCGCACAATCTGTCTTTGGCGATCGAAGCGGGGCTCGGGCAGTCACATCCGGCGACGACCGTCATGGTCGTCGATGATGGCTCGACCGACGCGACAGAGGAGGTGATCGCACGCTTCGCGGACCATCCCCGGTTCGTGGGTGTGAGACTCGCATCCAACGTCGGCACGGCCCAAGCCAAGAATGTCGCTATCGTCCTGTCGCAAGGCGATGCCGTGACGTTCCATGATTCCGATGACGTTCCGCACAGGGACAAGGTGATGCGTCAGGCGCGTGTCATCGGGAATGAGAGCATCGGGGCCCATCCATGCCTGAACTGGCGATTGGCCGGGCGCGAGACGGAAACACAGATACAGGTCGGCGCGGTCTTCACCCATCACGAACTGATCCTTCCGAACGGCGAACGGGTCGAAATTCGCCGCACTTTGTCAATTGTCGACGACTTCTTTCCGAATTTGCAGATGGCTGCCGGCGTTCCCGGCGACTGGACACACGTCAATTCGGGGCTCTTCCATCGTTCCGTGTTCGATCAGCTCGGCGGGTTTTCCGATTGCATCGAAGAAGACCGGGAGTTCCGCAACCGGCTCATCATGGCGGGCGAGGTCATCTGGGTGATCCCGGAAATTCTGCTGACCAAGATCGAAACCCCGGACAGCCTCACACAGCAGGGCGCCACCGACTATGACAGTCACCGCCGACTGGCGGACAGAAAACGTGTGTGGGATGTAGTCGAGCGATGGTTTGCTACACGCGAGATAGCGCCGGTGCCGATCGACCTCTCGGGTGTCCAGATAGGCTCTTGCACCAACCCCGATCTTTGCAATCCTGAATGGTTGGAGCGCCTTCAGCTTCGGCGGGTGGAGGAGGTTGCGTGAGCGGTGGTGTAGCCTTCGTAGATCCGCTTGCGCCTCATCCCTATAGCGGCGTACCGGGCGCTCTAACGGGCCTGGGCGGCACCGAAATGGCCTTGGTGAAGGTCTGCGAACGCCTTGCGCAAACCCGCCAAATCGTCGTGCATCAGCGGGTCCGCCAAAGTCTCGACGAGGTGGTAGCTGGCGTGCGCTATGCCGGGTTCGACGTCAAACGCCCTTTGGCGAATGAGCCCGCGACAATCGTCGTGATCAATTCCTGGAAGGTGGCGCTTAAACTTGCGCGGTCGCATCCTGAAGCGCGCGTTCTTTGCTGGTTGCATGTGTTTCCGGGCCGCCACAATCGGTCTTTCGCGGCGGAACTCAAAGCCGCCGACATTCAGATCGTCTGCGTTTCCAAGACCCATGCGGACTGGTTGAGACAATTCCTTGGCGCCGAAGCGCCATCAATCCGCTTCATCTATAACCCGATAGCCGACCATTTGGCGCCTGACGACACCCCTCGCGATCCGGACCTGCTGCTCTTCGCCAGTTCGCCGCACAAGGGCCTGGGACAGGTTTTCCGACGCTTCGAGGCGCTTCGAGAGCGATTTCCGCACCTTAAGCTCGCCGTCGCGGATCCAGGCTATCTGGCCTGGCCCACCGGCCGGGTTCCGGCGGGCATCCGGCCTCTGGGACGGCTCGAGCATAGTGATCTCATCCGCTGGATGCGGCGCGCACTCTGCCTCTTCGCGCCCCAGGACGAGTTTGCCGAAACCTTCGGACTTGTGATCGCGGAAGCCAACGCCGTCGGTTGCCCCGGCCTGCTGCAGCGCGGCTTGGGGGCGAACGACGAGGTCGCCTCGGATTCAGGCCAGTGCATCGACACCAGTGATCCGGAGATGATCGCAGAACGCATTGCAAATTGGCGGACCGCCGAACCCGCATCTCCCAGCGCCCAGGCGCGTCCTGATTTTCGCCTCTCATCGGTGACCGCCCAGTGGTCGGCGCTGCTCGGAGGCAGACCCCTTCAACCAGTTCGTCCCGAACCATCGCGGACACACCCTGAAAGGATTGCCTCATGACAAAGCGCAAGAACAAGAACCTGACCGGCAATGGCGGAGAAACACATCAGACGGCGGGCGACGACCTTGAAGTCATGACGACACAGGTCGGCATGCCGATCTCGGACGACCAGAATACATTGAAGATTGCCACGCGTGGGCCGCACCTGCTGGAAGACCAGGTCTTTCGCGAAAAGCTTTTTCATTTTGACCATGAACGCATTCCCGAGCGCGTCGTCCATGCCCGGGGCTATGGCGCGCACGGCACCTTCGAACTGACAGAGTCCCTGTCCGACCTCAGCCGCGCGGATATTTTCCAGCGGGTCGGCGAGAAGACAGACGTTTTCGTCCGGTTTTCGACCGTGGCGGGTAACAAGGGTTCGCCGGATCTGGCACGAGACGTCCGCGGCTTTGCCGTCAAGTTCTACACCAAGGAAGGAAACTGGGATCTGGTCGGCAACAACATCCCGGTGTTCTTCATCCAGGACGCAATCAAGTTTCCCGACCTGATTCATGCCGCCAAACAGGAACCCGATCGCGGCTTCCCGCAGGCACAAACCGCCCACGATAATTTTTGGGACTTCATCTCGCTAATGCCCGAAGCGATGCACATGGTGATGTGGATCATGTCGGATCGCACGATCCCGCGGTCATTCCGCTTCATGGAAGGGTTCGGGGTCCACACATTTCGGCTGGTCAATGCCAAGGGCAAATCGAGCTTCGTAAAGTTCCACTGGAAACCGAAACAGGGCATGCAGTCGGTGCTGTGGGACGAGGCCGTCAAGATCAATGGCGCCGATCCCGATTTCCATCGCCGCGACCTGTGGGATGCAATCCAGATGGGCAACTATCCCCAATGGGATTTGGGCGTCCAAGTGTTCGACGAGGATTTTGCCGACGCTTTTCCGTTCGATGTTTTGGATGCGACGAAACTCATTCCTGAAGAAGCCGTGCCGGTCAGAATTGTCGGCACGATGACCTTGAACAGGATGGTCGACAATTTCTTCGCCGAGACGGAACAGGTCGCGTTCCAGACCGGCAACATCGTGCCCGGCATCGATCATTCGAACGATCCTCTCCTTCAGGGCCGCAACTTTTCCTACCTCGACACGCAGTTGAAGCGGCTGGGAAGTCCGAACTTCAACCACATTCCGATCAATGCAGCAAAATGTCCGTTCGCGCATCTGCAGCAGGACGGCCATATGGCGATGTACAACCCGGTCGGACGTGCCAACTACGAACCCAACAGTCATGGTTTGGGTCCGCGCGAAGACCCCGAGCGCGGCTTCCGTTCCTATGAGACTGAGGAAGCGGGTCCGAAGCAACGTGTACGGTCGGAAAGTTTCGCCGATCACTACAGCCAGGCGCGGCAATTCTATTTGAGCCAGACCGATATCGAACAGAGCCACATCGTCGATGCGCTTGTCTTCGAGCTGTCGAAGGTCGACGCGGAGGCCATTCGGGCGCGGGTGGTGTCGCATCTTCGAAATATCGACGCGGATTTGGCCGAAGCGGTCGCGGACGATCTTGGGATGGAGAAGCTCCCCGAACCCGCGACCCCGGCGAAGAGCCCTATCGACACCGATCCGTCGCCCGCTCTCAGTATTCTCGCCAACGCGCCTGAGAGCTTTGCGGGTCGAAAGCTGGGTGTGCTATTGACCGATGGGATCGATGCCAAGCTGTTCGACGCTCTGAAGGAAGCCGCCGAAGCGGCAGGCGCCATCGTCGAGGTGGTCGCCGAAAAAGTCGGTGGGGTTACATCCAATCGGCGGCGGAAAATCCCGGCGGACCAGAAACTCGATGGCGCACCATCGGTACTCTACGATGCCGTGGCGATCATAGCCTCCAAAGAAGGCGCTGAGAAGCTGTCGGGAATGCATGTCGCCAAGACGTTCCTTGCGGATGCCCATGCGCACATGAAATTCATCGCGCTGTCGGCCGCGGCGCAGGAAGAATTCTGGAACGCGGCGGTGTATGCCGAACCCGATGAGGGTGTGCATATGATTGAAGGCGCCGACGATGCAGGGAGTTTTCTTTCGGCCTGCGGCAAGCTGCGGTTCTGGGAGCGCGATGCATGAGGCAGCAGAACAGCGATTTGCCGCGCCAAGAGTTTGGGACTGCTTCGGCGTGGGCCGTTGCTGTAACCATTCCCGCGCGCAACGAGGCAAAGCGGATCGTGCCTTGCCTCGAGGCCGCGGCCACAAGCCTCAAGGGACGTGGTGGGATCGTCCTGGCGGTGAACAAATCGGCAGACGAGACGGTCGCGCGCGCTCGAGCATGGTTCGAAGCCTCCGGTGCGACCGGAATGATATTGAATGAACAATCTCCACCGCCAGGCAGAGGCGTTGGGAGAGCTAGACGGCAGGCTGTCGCTGCCTGCGCGCACCGGCTTGTGCCGGGCGCCGTCATCATGACCACTGACGCGGACAGCCGGGTCGCGGGAGACTGGGTCGATGCCAACCTCGCCGAGTTGACGCGCGCTGACCTTGTTTGCGGGGCCGTTCTGCCGGACGCGGAAGAATTCGCCAAGTTGCCAGCGACCATCGGGAGACGCGGAGTCCTCGAAGGGGAATATATGGCGTTGACACTGGCCGTTCGGCAGCGTCTCGATCCGGTGCCCCACGACCCAGAGCCGACCCATTTGAATGCGGCGGGCGCGAGCCTGGCCTTCACGACAGACGTCTATCGCGACATCGGCGGCATTTCGGATTTCGAGACGGGTGAGGACAGAGCGTTTGTCTTGGCTGCCGAGAGACGGGGATGGCGCATCAGACATTCCGCCCGCGCGCACGTGATTACGACCTGCCGGCTCAACGGTCGGACATCTGGCGGTATGGCTGGCGCCTTGCGCGCGCGTATCACCGAGGCCGACCCCTTCGTCGACGAACTGCTGGAGCCGGCTGTCCAGACCATCCTCAGGGCACGGATGCAGGGCTCCATACGTCGGCGGTGCAATGACGGTCTGGAGTTCGGCGAAGCCCTCGCTCAAATGGAGGAAAGCACCGCGGAATTGGCGCGCAGTCGCCTGCGACTGTCTGACTTGCATAGGGAATTGCCGCTCCTTGCAGCCGCATTCGCTGAACTGGAGCCGGTGGCCGAAAGGAAATCGGCGTGAATGGCGTTGCCGCAACTCCGACGTCAGAGATTGCGGAATCGGAGGCGCTGGCGCGGATCGCCGATCATGGCGCTGAAGCAGATGCAGGCGCTCGCGGACTCGCCGCCGATATCGAATTGCTCGCTTTGTCGGGTCTGCTGTCACGCTTGTCCGATCCGGACGTGCATCCGCGTGATCTCGTCACGCTTCTGCGACGAATAGGGCGCGCGAGCCTTTCGGTGGGCCGGTTGGCGGAAGGGCACATGAACGCCCTGCGTCTGATCTCTCTTTACGGCACCACGGATCAGCAGCAGCGGCATTGCTCATTGTCCAATAGCGGCGAGTTCTACGGTGTTTGGGGTGCTAACGCATCGCCGCCCGTGCGCCTGATTGACGAGAGGGGCGCCAGATGTCAGCTCTCGGGGACAAAACGCTTCGCCTCAGGTCTTGGCACCGTAAGCTACGCGGTCGTGACAGCAGAAACGCCGGATGGAACGGTGATGACCGTGGCAAGGGTGCTCCACGACGGTCGCGCCGACAACAGCGGCTGGAACGTAACCGGAATGCGCGCAACGGCCTCCGGCACCTACGATTTTGAAGGCGTCGAGGCAGAAATTCTCGGCAAACCGGGAGATTATGAGCGCGAACCGCATTTCGAGGGTGGCGTCTGGCGATACGCGGCGCTGCATGTGGGCGGGTTGGAGGCATTGGCGGAAGCGGTCCGCAAATCGGTCGCGGGGTTCGGCGACAGCGCCACTCAGGCGCAGATGCACCGCGTAGCGCACATCGCGGGCCTTGCGCACAGCGCGCGCCTATTCGTCGAAGATGCGGCCATCCAGGTCGAAAAACCGGAAGCCCGCGATTTGGAAGTGGCGCTCAGCCTGGCTGCACGCGAATTTGTCGAGGGGGCTTGCCTCTCGGGCATTGCCATTACCGACCGCGCCCTAGGCACCCACTCATTTTCCACCGGCCAGACGGTGGAGCGTGTGAGGCGCGACCTCTCGTTTTTCCTTCGCCAGGCGGACCTCGACGGCAAGCTGCAGCGGGCCGGTCAATCACTCTGCCAGTCGGACTCGCCCGTCGGCGAAATTTGGCATAGTCGATGATCACGCTCACCAAAATCGCGAAGGAGGCTGAGATGGCTCCTGAGGCAACACTGCCCGAACTTGCGGGCTCCGGCGAAATCCTGGTGCTGGCACCACATCCGGATGACGAGTCGCTCGCCATGGGCGCTGCGTTATGCAAGGCCTCGGATGCAGGCCGGCGCGTGCATGTCGTCGTGGTTACTGACGGGACACGCTCGCATCCGAACTCGATCAGCCATCCATCTCGCGTGCTGTCCGCGCTACGGCGCGACGAGGTCAGAGCCGCTGTCTCCATCCTTACGCGCGGAAGAACGGAACCGATCTGGCTCGGCTATCCGGACATGGCGGCGCCGGAAAGCGAAGACGAATTCTGTGAAATTGCTCGACGCCTAGAACCGCAACTGGAAAATGTGTCGGCGATTTGGACGACATGGGATGGCGACCCGCACCCGGATCACCAACGGGTATGGCGCCTGGCAAGATATCTGGCGACCGGAAAAGAGGGGGTGCACATGTTCGGCTGCCCGCTCTGGGGTCGCGTACAGGAGCCGGTGCCGCATGCTGGTTCTGACGGACTGCGACGCTTGCAGGTGAAAGGATACCACACGAGGAAATCGCAGGCTGTCGCCGCCCACAAATCGCAGATGACAAAGCTCATTGGCGATGACCCCGAGGGATTTACGATGCCACCAGAACTGGCCGCCTATTTCGTGTCGTCCGATGAGCTGTTTATCCCGGCATGACTCGCGACGCTGCCTCATTCGAGCAACTCTATCGCGACCTGGTCGATCCCTGGGATTATGAGACGAGCGCATACGAGGCCGACAAATATCAGCGGTCTCTCCAATTGCTGCCCCGGTCTCGCTATGGCCGCGGCTTGGAGGTTGGATGCTCGATCGGCGTAATGAGCACTAGCATCGCACGGAGGTGCGATTGCCTGCTCGGGATTGATTTCGCACCCACGGCAATTAACCGCGCCAAGGCACGGGAGGTTGAGAACGCGCGGTTTGAAGTCGCTTCTGTGCCGGAAGGTTGGCCTCCCGGTTCTTGGGACCTGATCGTTCTATCGGAGGTCCTCTACTATCTCGAACCGGACGCACTGAACCGGACGATCGAGTGTGTCGGTCGAGGATTGGCTCCGGATGGAGACTGCCTCATTGTCAGTTACACCGGACCGACAGAGACGTTACTGACCTCGGAGGAAGCCGGCGACCGTCTCCTCGAGACCGTCAAGCGTGACCGTGAACACCACGAAATCTTCAGCACGTCTGGGCCCTCATGGGTCGCGACGGTCTTCTCCTCGCGTCATAGCAAGTCGTCCGAAGTCGTGGGGGGTATATAAAGATAGCCGCGATGGTAGCCGGAGATGCGCCGCAATCCCGCCCTGTCGTGAATTTCTGCGTAGCCTTCACGGATCGTGCAGAGTTTGGCATCACGAAGTTCCTTAATGACACGGCTGACATGCATGGTGGACAGACCAGTGACTTCCGCGAGATCCGTCTGAACCACACCGATCGGCACTCTGCCATCTTCGACCCTTCCGCACATCTGCATCCGAAGGTCCATCTCACAGACAAAATCCGCCACCGCCGCCAGCGCCCGAAGCAAACCGGTGCGATAGGTCCAATGCCTGTGAATGGCAGCATCGACCATCGTCAGCCGCCACAGCGACCGAGCGTGATCGGGACTCCCTGCGATAATTTCCTTGAGCGCGTCATGGGGGAAAAGTGCCAGCCGAGTCGCTGTCAGGCTGCGTACGTCGTGGTCGAGGCGCTGAAGCGGAAATGCGTGCAGATCGACGAAATCGCCTGGCACCTGGAGAGCAACCACGAGCCTTTTGTCGGTAGCGATCTTGTTCCCGGCGATATAGCGCACCATGAGTCCATCGAGAAGCAAAGCGCTGTGCGTGATGAGCTCACCTGCTCTTGAAAGAACTTCGCGAGGCCCGAGAATCTTGATTTCACTACAGGCAGCTTCAAGCTTCAACCACAGTTCCTCCGACAGCTGCTGCCCGACCATCCCCGTATGTGCGGTCTCGTCGATCATCCTGGCCTGTTTTTCAGTCATCTTGTTCTAAAGTTTCATAGTTTGGAGAGCCTCGTCACTCCGAGAGGGCCAACTGCCGTCAATTAAAGAATTATTGGGCGCGCTCGCGGATCGACCGGAAACCCCGTTTACAAGTTTACTTCTCAAGCTTCGAGAGGCAACGCGAACGATCGCTGCCGAGTTGCATCACCGCGTGCATGGACCACTCGGTTGAACCCACCCTGGCGTGGACCGCCGGTACGGTCGCCGAAGCCGGGGCCGGGGTCGTAGCGGCGGCCAGCATCCTGTCCGGCATAGTGATGGTAGTACTGACGTGCAGGGCGTTCCTGGCCGCTGGCGTCAATCTCTCCTACATCGAAGCGACGGCGCTTGTCGCGATTGCCAAGCAGATCGTAAGCCGCCGAGACGGCCATGAAGCGCTCCTGCTTCACAGCGTCATCGGGATGCAACTCCTTCGCGAGTTTACGATAAGCCTTCTTGATCTCGGCCTGGGGTGCGCTCTTTGGCACACCTAGGACTATGTATGGGTCGATACTCATTTTGTTTCGCTTTCAATCACCTGGCCATGTCGCAACACAAGCTAGGCGGGTGATTGCCAAAAGGCCTGTGGCATCGCCAGAGAGCCAAGTTCAGCGACCCGGGCGCGCCAAGGAAATCCAGATCGACGGGTCATGATCTGAGCACAATCAACAGGGTCCGACCATCACGCCAGACGGTCAGCGCCACCGCGTTTGGCGCGTCCGCGAGTACGCGGTCGATGTCGCGAATAGACCCAACCGTTTGACGATTGACCGCCGTGATGACGTCCCCTGCTTCCAGACCGGCCTGCGCGGCACGGCTTCCCGGCGCAATCTCCGAGACGACAACGCCGTCTGCGTCGCCCCAGGCCGGATGGTGACGATCGAGCGGCGCGAGGTGAACTCCCGCCAACGCATCAGACGTGCCACGATCGCGCTCTGCCAAGCGGGGGCCTCCACCATCTGCGAGTGCCACCTGCGTCACCAGGCGGTCGCCATCTCGAACATAGGTGATTTCGACCTCATCGCCGGGTCGGTGCAAGCCGATCCTCTGGCGCAAATCAGCGGATCCGTCGACACCCTCGCCGTCAACCGCGACGATGACGTCTCCGGGGATAAGACCTGCGTCGTCCGCAGGTGTCCCCGGCTCGACCGAGCTAACGATGGCGCCTGCCTCGGCGTCGGCACCAAGCGCTTCAGCCAGATCAGGCGTTAGGTCTTGGATCATCACGCCAAGCCGACCGCGCTGGACTTCGCCGAACTCGACCAGCTGATCCATGACGGCCAGTGCCATATTGATGGGCACTGCAAAGCCGATCCCGACATTGCCTCCGCCATTAGGCGCGATAATGGCCGTGTTGATACCAACGAGATTTCCATCGAGGGTGATCAGCGCTCCGCCGGAGTTTCCCGGGTTGATCGAGGCGTCGGTCTGGATGAAGTCTTCATAGCCTTCGGGATTGATCCCCGACCGTCCAAGCGCAGAGACGATGCCGCTTGTCACGGTCTGGCCAAGACCGAAAGGATTACCGATCGCCACAACGAAATCCCCCACGAGAAGGGTTTCGGAATCGCCGAGTGGGACTTCTGTCAAGTTATTCGCGTCGATCCTTAATACAGCGATATCTGTGGCCGGATCACGGCCGATCAACTCGGCTTCGATGGTCCGGTTATCGCGCAGTGTGACGCGGATCTCATCTCCGTTTTCGACGACGTGGTTGTTCGTCAGGATGTATCCCTCACCTGCATCGACGATCACGCCGGAGCCGGCGCTCATTTGCCGCTGCGGTGGCAGTTGCTCGAGCGGCGGCAGGAAGGGCTGGAAGTACGGATCGCGAAAAAGCGGCGTCATCTGGGCGGGTCGCTCAGAGACAACCGCGATGTTGACGACGGCGTCGTCCACGGCGTCTATCAGCGGCGCGATGGTCGGGATGCCGCGTTCATCAGGCTCAACCGCTGCGATTTGCGCAACCGCCGGCCGCGCGACAACACAAATCGAAAGGACGAAAAGAAAAGTCAGACGGCTCAGCATGGTTCATCTCCTTTGCAACAGGGCAGCCGGATCCCGCAGGTGAATTTCCCAAAACGGCGTTCATTGCGATGCCAGCGCGCGGTGTCCGGCACCTCCGGCCCCTCGCGCTCGCCCGAGATCGTTAGAACGTTGTCCTTGACCGAAATATCGATGTCGGACGGGTCGATACCTGGGAGTGCCGCCGTTACAGCAACGGCATCGTCGCCTTGACAGACATTCACCCCTGGAAAGACGGATTGATCAGAGTTCGTCGGGATAAACCGGTTCACGTCGCGCAGCATAGAACGCATCATCCCAAAGGGATCGCTGCGACGTGTGTAGGTGGGGTAGTACATTTCTCGCCTCCACATTTCGCCAATTCAAACGTGCGACAAACTTAGCATGTATTTGAGGCGCCCGAGGAGGTCGGACATGTCTAAAGGTTCGCCGATCAAGCGGCGTTCGATGTCATTCGGGTTTCCGTTCCGCTCCCAAAATGCGGAGTGGACGGTGGCCTGCTGTCAGAGCCGAACCTTTATGCGTATCCTTGAAACCCCATCTGGGCGTCTCACTGCTGATGATGAGAGGTCAACCCTGTTTTTCAAGAATGCATTTGTACATTTTTTTATCGACGTGAAACCCATCTAGCAGGACTCATAGCCAGTAGATGACCGTAGCTGCTAGAGCGATGGCCGATAGGAAGACCTTGGGGCACCGGTCGTAGCGCGCGGCGAATAACGACCTGCTGCTGAAATCGATGGGTAATCCCCCATTTTCACGGGGGCTGGGTCGTAGAATTTGCGCGGCCATTCTCAGTTTCTGGGCAGGTGTCATCCCGCCGTTGCCAATGTTCGGGCGATCATTGTTGTAGGACCAGAGCCATTCGGTGGCAATCTGCTGCACCTCGTCGATGGTTTCGAAGATATGGAGGTCCAGCAATTCGGTCTTAGGTAGCAGATGCACCAAGTTGCCGGATGGACCGGAACGGCGGCGTAGAGTGCAATCGGGGACATGAGTGACCCCCTGATCGTCCAGACACTGAAGTAGAAGCGCGCGGAGATCCTTGGGCAAATCAAGGCGTATGAGGCGCAGATAGCGCATGCCAAGCACGACCTCGCCCATGTGAACGCGACCATTGAGCTGTTCGCGGCCCCAGAGCGCCAGCGAGCGCGCTACATCGTGAGCCACGGGTTCTTCAAGAAGGGCGAGATCGCCGAGATCTGCGTGCATCACCTCGGCGATGGCGTGGAAATGACGACGCGGGAGCTGGCCGAACGGGTGATGATCGAGCGCGATCTCGAGATCACGGACACGGCGCTGCGGAACTCCGTGGTGTTCAAGGTTGTCCAGGCGCTGCGCCATGCCAAGCGCCGCAAGCTTGTGCGCATGGTGGAGAAGCGACAAGGCTTGTGCGTCTGGGCAGCTGGCGACGCTGTCACGCTGCGCGTCGTTGCCAGTAGCCCTTTCAGGCTCGACTGACCGGCGCGGCCAGCGCTCCTCTGATCAGGCGATCCGCCAGGGTTCCGTTGCTTTCGACCGGTGGTCCTCAAGCCAGGCGGCGTGGGCGGCATAGGCATCGAGATAACGTCCCTCGACCTGGAGATGTTGGCCGCCAATCATGCGCCTGAGCCGCGAGAAGAAGCTCTAGGCCAGATTGGTGTGCGCGCCATCGCGGCTGTAGGCCTCGGAATGGTTGATCCGGCGCATGTCAAAGTCGGGATCGAGCAGGTCCCAGTGGGCAACCTCGTCGGCGGAGACGACGCTTCCGGGCGCGATCCTCTCTCGGGCGAAGTCCACGCCCTCGGGCTCCCGAAGGAAGGTCCGCCTCAGTGTCCGGCCGCCGCGTTGGCGCAAGACGACCACCACGCGGCGCTTGCCGCAGCGATTGGCCAGACGCCGCCGGTCGATCCGCTGCTCGCGCAGGTTGGCTGGTCGGACGTGGCCTCCGAACACTGCCCCATCGACTTCGACCTCGCCTTCGAGACAGGTCTCCCGCGTCTCCGCTGTCATGGCCTCGCGAAGCTTGTGCATGAGCACAAACGCTGTCTTGTGCTGCACATCCAGATCCCGCGAGAGCTGCACCGCTGACAGGCCCTTCGAGGCGTTCACGAACAGGCATATCGCGCCGAGCAGGTCGACGAACGCCAGTTTGCGCGAGGCGAAGATGGTGCCGGACGTCACGCTGAACTGGCGGTGGCATGCCGCGCATTTGAAGCGTCGGCGGGTCTTCAGGTCATAGATGTCGAGGCATCCGCAGACCGGGCACACGGGTGCGCCCTTCGTCTCCGGCCAACGCAGGCGGCAGAACCGTCGATATGCAGCCTCTTCACCTTCGGATTAGATCGCCTTCAGCGAGAGAGTCCGTGCAGCCGCCGAGAGCAGGAAATGCTGAGCCATGATCGCCTCGCCACATAGCGCTTGTTCACATTATGTTCTCATGCGCCGACTGCGGCAAGCGTTTTGGTGCATCTGCTACCTAAGACCGCAGCCATTCATGCCGGACCGTGCGGTTGTAGCGCTCGATGTAGGCGTGCTGCTGCGGCTTTGGCAGCCGCAATCTTTTGCGTGTGATGCTGACGAAGGGTCATATACTCCTCGCGTTGTCGGTCGGTGATGAAACGGCCGGGCATCCGATCCTCTTCTTGGTCGTCGAAGACCGGACCACCCTGACCGCCGTCGCCGCCAACCGCACGGGGTAAACCCGCGCGAGATTTTGGGGGAAAATACACCCGAGCTACGCCCGGCTTCCGCTTCCCCCAAAATCACCACCTGCAATGTCGCGCTGTTTCACCAGCGGTATCGCTGCACACTATCGCGGGTTATTTGTAGATTATCAGAAACTTGAATAAACGCTAATGGCAGCGAATTTCATCACCTTTTCAGAAAGTTCCTGAGACTTTGTCTGTGGCAGATTCAAGATATTGCCGGCCCAGTCTCGGGGCCGGCAATCTTACTAGGCGGTCAGCGCTGAACTTCCACCGTCGTCCTTCCATCGGCGCCAAGCTGGGAATGCAAGTGCGATCAGGCCGAGCGCCAGGTGGGCGAGCGAGACTGCTAAGGTGAAACCGTCAATAAGCACCCATGGACTAATGGCCGCCCAAATACCTGTTACCACTCGCGCCCAGTCAAGCCCTTCATGCGGTCGCCAAAGTGCAATCGCGGAAAGCACTACGATCAGTCCGCCCGTCAGTAGGGCGCTCCAGAAGGCAATATCGGTCAACGTGACGACGAAGGGCAACCCAGCGAGGGCGAGGCCCGCGAGAAGGCTGATGCCGTCGCCAAGCTTGTCATAGTTCGTGGTCCAAGTCTTGTTCATGGTGTGACCTCCTTTCTGTCAACCAAGGTTTCAATGCGGCCGAGCCAGTCGCCTGCACGCCGGCGCAGGCAAGAAAGGACGTAATTCCTCCTGCGAAATCGCGCCGGTCGCGATTTCTTCCAAGGCAACCTCTTCGGTAGCTTGCCGTTGAGGTTCGACCCGCGGTTCCGCCCCGGCCTTCAGCGCCCGGCTGCGGGCGCTCGCGGCGAGGACCAGAGCGAAACGATCGGGCACCGCCTGCTGGGCATCAATTGCAACGAAGGGATTCATGCCGCCCTCCCTTTCTCAACGGACGTATACATGCCGTCGGCGGCCACCGCCGCTTCAAGCGCCAACAGCGCTCGTTCAACCTCGGCAAGCTGCGATTCACGTTGGTTTTCCGGCATGCCTTCGGTGCTGGCGACATCCTGAAGATACTCTGTGTAGGCCCAGTTCATCAGGATAGAACGGCGAGCCTCCAACGACAGGCTGGCGTCCGAAGCAACCTCAATGGGAGGACGCCCATCATCGCCGCCTTTCGGATCGCCCCGCCGTTTGGCGCCGGCCATCGCGTCGCGATAGGTTTGCCGCATCTCCGACAGGCCGAGCCGAGAAAGCGTGGCATCGGACCACAGCCCGGACTGCCTGTCCCGTGCCCGGGCGGCACCGCGCGCGGCTTCGCCTGCCGGCAGATGCACCTCGTAAGCCACCCCCAGACGCTTTGCATGGCGAATAGCAGCTTCCAGCGTCGGAAAGCTCAGGTCTATCTGCTGGATCGTGTCGTCCCCACCCGTCCAGCCCATCAAAGGCTCGAGCCAAGGACCGGTCCGGCGCGGAAAGCTCATCTTCCAGCCCTGCGTGCCCGCGCGCCCCGAGGTCATCGCCGATTTCGACGGCTTCCAGATCCGGGCGACCGCATCGTCTGGCAGAGAAGAGTCCCAGTCGGGTCGCGAACCGGCCAGGCTCGGAATGGGTGAGGCATGTGATTGTGCTGTGAAATCTCCACTGATCAAGTTCACTACTTACCCTCCAGATTTCGGGAACGGCGTCCGACCGCCAAGAAAGCGGCCGGAGCATTCCATCCTGGGCCCGAGGTGCTTCAGGCCGCGACAGGTTCCGGCTCACGAGCCGTCTCGAGCTGCCTGGTCTCGAGACCTTCGGTCGCCTCAGGAGACGCGATCTCGATCCGACGCGGCTTGAGTTCCTCGGGGACCTCGCGCTTCAGCTGGACAGTCAGCAGGCCGTTCGACAAGGTGGCCTCTTCGACCCGGACGTGATCAGCCAGTTCGAACCGACGTTCAAACGACCGACCGGCGATGCCGCGATAGAGATAGCTGGCACCGTCGTCACCATCGGGAGTCTCCTTGTGGCCCGACACGATCAGCATGTTCTTGTCCTGGGTCAGGGTCAGATCGTCTTCGGCAAAGCCCGCCACCGCCATGTCGATGCGATAGTCGTCCTCGCCGGTCTTGACGATGTCGTAGGGCGGCCAGTTGTCGAGCGTTTCCACCCGACGGGCAGCCTCAAGTGCGTCGAGCATACGGTCGAAACCGATACTCGAACGGAACAGAGGTGCAAAATCAAGTCTCGTTGCCATAGCCATATCCTCCTTTGAGCAACATGGGTACAGACGTCGGAAGCACCGCAGGAACGGCGTCCCGCCTTGTCACCGATCCCCATCTGGGCGATCAGCATAAATTGATTTGGAACAGCACCTTACGGTTTCAAGAGGGTGCTCAAAACTTTTTTCTGCGAACAGAAATCCTATATTTCACGCACTTCCTTGTAGCATTCGAAAGGAGGAGATCATGACCGAGAACGACGTGAAGAGCATCTTGGGTCCCGGCACGGATCCTACACTTCTGTCTGATATTCTGCGCACCGGCGCTGACGCCTCCGAGCTTGCCCGTGCCAAGGCCTGGGTCGAGGCGGATGAAGCGCAGGTCGATGCCCATAGCCCCTTCCCATCGGGCCGGGTCGCCCGGTTGGTAGAATTGCTCGAAGCCGATCAGGAAGAAGACGATCTGCTGTAACAGAAATTGGGCTGGCGCAGAAGATGGCGCCAGCCCGTCCCTTCAGGTGGTCACGATCACCCGAACCGGTCCGTCGCGACGCAGAACATCGGCAACCACGTGGGTGCCCGACCTGCGTAGAGCCACATCGACGGATCCACCATCAAGGCGCAGATTGCGCAGGACGACCTCTCCCAGAAACTCCGGAAGGATCGGTTGCTCGAAGATCACCTGACGCGCCTCAGCATCGAAGCGTAGCCCGAGACAGGCTTGAAGCAGCAACAACGGCGCTCCCGCCGCCCAGGCCTGCGGCGTACAGGCCACCGGGTAGAAGGTCGGCCCTTGCGTCTCGCGGCGCGGAAAACCGCAGAACAGCTCCGGCAACCGTCTCAGATCGATATAGGTGGCGGCGGAGAAGATGCCCTCGAATATACGCGCGGCCTGTTCACGGAACCCGTAGCGCGCCAGCCCCGCCCCGATCAGCGCATTGTCATGGGGCCAGACCGAGCCGTTGTGATAGCTCATCGGATTGTACCGTGCCTGACCCGCGGCAATGGTCCGCACTCCCCATCCGCAGAAAGACGTCGGCCCCATCAGGGTATGAATGACCGTTACGGCGCGCTCTTCCGGGACGATTCCCGTCCAGAGCAGATGGCCCGCGTTCGAACTGCGTACTCGGCAGGGCCGTTTGTCACCATCGAGGGCGAGCACATAGGTCCCAAGCTCATCGTCCCAGAACGCCGCGTCGAAACGGGACTTGAGTTCCGAGGCCTTACGCGCCTGCTCTTGCGCGATCCCGTCATGACCGAGTTCCCGTGCGATCTCGGCCGCGGCCAGCCGGGCGGCATAGACGTAGCCCTGCACTTCGCAAAGCGCGATCGGCCCCTTGGCCAGCGTCCCATCGGCGTGAAACACCGCGTCATGACTGTCCTTCCACCCCTGGTTGGCGAGCCCCTTGTCGCTGCGCCTCCCGTATTCCACGAAACCGTCGCCGTCCCGATCGCCATAGGTCTCGATCCAATCGAGCGCCGCACGGACATGCGGCCAGAGTGTTTCCAGCACCTCCCGATTGCCGGTGCGCTCGAAATACGCCCCGGCGAGCATCACGAACAGCGGTGTCGAATCCACGCTGCCGTAATAGCGCCGGAACGGAACTTCGCCGGTTTCCGCCATTTCGCCATAACGCACTTCATGAAGGATCTTGCCTGGCTCGGCATCAGTATGCGGATCGAATTCCGTCGCCTGGTTGGCAGCAAGATGCAGCAAAACGCCCCGCGCGACCGCCGGGTCGAGCCAGAGCATTTCCCGGGCGGTGATCAGAGCATCGCGACCGAACACGGTGCTGAACCAGGGCACGCCCGCATAGGGATAGGGCCCCTCCTCCGTATCGGTCATGAGCATGTAGAGGTCCGAGACCGAACGGCGCATGGTCTCATTGAAAATCTCGTTGGAGCTTTGCACCGTGGCTGCGCGGGAAGAGGAACGTCTGAGTGCGCGGCGCGCGTCCCGCAAGGAGCGGAAAAACAGGCGCGACGGAGGATCCTCGGCCCCATTCGCGTCGCAGCCGATCTCGATAAAGAGCGAACGCGTTTCGCTGGGGGCGAGGCTCAGACGATAGACGGCTTTCCCCGGCTCAAGCTGCGCAGGCGCAGGATCGAAACGCAGAGCGGTGCTACGTGGATTGTGGTCGAGCCCCCGGTACGACAAGAGTACGTGCGAGCCATCCACCTCCGGCAAGAGCGACGTTCCCCGGCGGGCCCGTACCCGGCCACGGACCTCAAAAATATCCGCAAAATCGGCCTCAAAGGCGATTTCCAAGGTAACTTCATGTGCGACCTCGTCAAAATTGCGTACCGCCAGCCGCTCATAACAGGTGCCTTGCCAGAGAAACCGCGTCCGGCGCATGTGGATGCGATCATGCGCAATCAGACAGCGACCGGTTTCGTCATTAAGATCGGGATTCGTCAGATCGCAGGTCAGCGTGGCGTTATCGTCGCGCAATGTGGACGAGAGCAGCATGGGCCGCTCTCCCCCGATGGTCAGATAGTAATGCGAGAGATACCTGGTGTCGCGATGGAACAGGCCCTCGGGGCTGCCCGGCCCCGAGAGCACATCGCCATTGTGATCGAACACGGCGAAGGTATCGCCGTGCTTCAGGGTTCGTGGCCGCCGTTCCTGCAAGGAGGCTGCCGCCGGGATGAAGAATTGCGCCGGCGGCGCGACCAGTTGCGACGCACGTAAGCCCGTTTGTTGCAGCGCCTCGGTCATCTTATTCTCCTTCGCTCTCATTCCGCTGCATGCAGGACCTGAGCCCCTTGGCCCCCGAGCATATGCGGGAGCGGCATCGTAACAGCGTCGACGCCCGGCAACCCACGATAGATTTCGACATAGTCGCGCGCCATGCGGTCCGCAGTGAAGCGTTCTTCGAACGTCTCGCGCACGATTCGTCTGCTGATTCGGTTCAGTTTCCCCACAGCTGCGACGGCATCTTCCAGAGAACTCACTACATAGCCAGTCAGCCCAGGCTCTACGATCTCCGGCACGGAGCCATTCGCCCATGCGATCACCGGCGTGCCGCAAGCCATAGCTTCGATCATCACGAGACCGAAAGGTTCAGGCCAGTCGACAGGGAACAACAGCGCCCGCGCGTTCCCGAGAAACTCGGCTTTTTGTTCTTCGTTAATTTCCCCAATGAACTCGACATTGTCATGGGCATCGACCATCGGTGCTATGATCTCGTCCCAATACTTGCGATCCGCCTCGCCGATCTTAGCAGCAATTTTCAATGGCATCCCCGCTCGCACCGCTATCTCGATGGCGCGGTCCGGCCGTTTCTCCGGCGAAATCCGTCCGAGAAAAGCAAGATAGTCGCCGTTCGGGCGTTCGGTGAAGGGCAGCAGAGTCTTGGGAAGTCCGTGATAGACGGTCCCTGCCCAGTTCACGAAGGGCAGCGGACGGCGCTGGTCGTCCGAGATCGAAACGAGCGGATAGTTCGGGAAGGTCGCATAGAAGGGACGAAGATCAGGCCCGTCGAGCCGGCCGTGCATGGTCGTCACCATGCGATCGGCGAATGCGCGCGCCATGGGATAATGCAGGAAGTCGATGTGAAAATGCAGCACGTCGAATTCATCGGCCCGCAAGCGGACTTCCTCCAGCATGGCGACATGCCACGGCAGCGAGTTCTTCACGTTCGGATCGAGCCGGAGCGCTTCCTTGCTGCACGGGACCAGGTGGGCCTTGGTCCGGCTGTCGCCGCTGGCGAACAGCGTGACTTCATGGCCCTGCCTGACCAGTTCCTCGGTGAGATAGGAGACGATCCTTTCTGTTCCCCCATAGAGACGCGGCGGGCAACTTTCTTCCAGCGGTGCGATCTGTGCGATCTTCATCGGCAAAACCTCCTCTTCTGAGCGAAGCCTCAACAATGGACGCGAGAAGGTCGTCTACGATCACCCCGCCTGGGCATGACCGCCGGATGTGGCATCTCGAATTCGGACAGTCGTGATACAAGATCACTGCCATCCGCCGGACCATCGTGCCGGAACGCGAGATGGCCTTGCCCGGCAAAACCTCCTGCGCAAAACAGCGATGTCAGATAGCAGGGAACCCCTGCAAAAAGTTCAGTTAGAAATCGGCTTTGGAGTTTCAACCCCTACGATGCCCGAAAATATTATGCGAAGCAGGCAACTGCTGAGTGTGCGTCGGTCGCATTTACGCTGCGCGACGAACCACAACCGCTCCAATCAGCATACTCAGCCCCAACGCGAGGAACAGAGGCTCGGCGACCTTGGCTTGCAACAGGCCGGAGGCAGTCGTGACAGAGATGAGCATCAAGCTGAATTCGCCGCCATGGGCCAGGATGGCGCCCGCGCGAAGCGCAGTCTCGAGCTGTTCTCCGAACATGCGGGTCAGGGCAACAACAAGCGCGAGTTTCACCACCATGAGCACAAAAAGCCATGCCAACACCGTTGGCCATGTCGACCAAACCGCACCTATATGGAGTTGAGTTCCGATACCGATGAAGAACGCCCCGACGAACAAATCCCGGAACGGCCTGATTTCCCGTTCGACAAATTGGCGAGCGTCGCACTCGGCGATCATCATGCCGGCAGTGAATGCACCGAGCGCCGGCGAAAGACCCGCACCCTGCGCAATAATGGCCGCGAGCAAGGCTACGGTCAGGGCTAGAAGCTGTGCGAGTTCAGCCTCGCCCTGGGTTGCGACCCATCCGGCAAGCCGCTGAAGCATTGACCGGGCGATGAAGAGCGCCCCGACGAGCACGCCCATGCCCCCAACCATCTTCAGGACGTCGTGCGCGCTTCCCACGGCTCCGGCTGCGGCGATGACATCGTGAAACGCCAGAAAGCCGACGGCCGCCAGATCCTGAAACAGCAGAACAGCGATCGCGACCCGTCCCTGAGGCGTTCCGAGCGCATCGCCGCCCGCCAGGACCTTGAGGCAAAGCGCGGTCGACGACATCGCGACCGCGCCAGCGATCAGAACCGCCGCCGCCGGCGCGATCTCGGTAAAGACGAGGAGCCCTACGGTGACTAACCCTCCGACTACGAGCACCTGTGCCAGACCGAGCCCGAAGATCAGTCGCCGGAGCGACACGAGCTTGTCGAGGGAGAATTCCAGACCAAGCGCAAAGAGAAGCAGGATCACCCCGACCTCACCGATAAGCGTCAGTGTTGCACCCTCCGCGATGAGCCCCAGACCCGACGGCCCGATCACAATGCCGGACAGCAGGAAACCGACCAGTGCGGGGATGCCAAGCCGTGCGCAGATTGCGACATGGCAAAAAGCCATCATGGCGAGCAACGCGGCGGCCTCCAACAGCCCCTGGTCGGCGTGCATCAACGTCGCCCGCTTCCATAGACAGTCGCCCCGATCCACGCCGGTGGGTCGGACGCGGGGAAGGACTCAGCACTCGCTTCACTGACCGGGTCTGCAGCCGTCGCGAGTTCCGCTGAGAGATCACGAACGCTGGCCGCGTCGATGCCTCGGTGAAGCCGGTGCCCGGAACTCGGTCGGTGGCCTGTCTCGATGCGATGGGCGCCAGGAGCATCGGCTCCCTTGCTGGTTGGCACGGTTTCCCACCAGAAGCGGCGCGGTGGCACGGATCGACGTTTGTCCGGCTCGTGGCGCACGATATACTGCCAGTCGTTTCGTTCCGCGAAGGCGATGGCGCTGTCGAGATCAGGGAATGTCAGGCGGATCGGACGATAGGGATCTTCGGTTGCAGTCCAGCCCATAAGAGGCTCGATGACCGGCGCCCGGGCCGGCTCAAACTCGAGTATCCAATGCTGCCGCCTGATTGGAGCGGAGGTGTGGGACGAGCGAGCTGGCCTGTAGATCAACGCTGTCGGCACGTCTGGAGATGTCAGGTCAGTTCCGGGGATCTTCGGCCGAAATGGGGGGCGGTTATGTCCTTTCATCATGATTTACCTCTCTTCGGATTGCGGCACCGGCGGCGTTACCGTCGCCGGTGCACGGGCCGTCATTCGGCGGCAGGCTCGGTCTCTTCGCTATCGCTATTGCCCGGCTCGCCGAGGGCCTCGGTTTCTCCTGCGCTCTCCAGCTTTTGGAACGTGATCTTCTGATCATCCGCGGTCCAGGCGACGCGCACCTTGTCCCCGTCCTCGATCCGGCCCGAAAGCATCTCGCGGGCGAGCTCGGTCTCCAGCTCCGACCGGATTAGCCGTCGCAACTCGCGGGCGCCGAACTCTGGCCGGAAACCCACCGCTCCGAAATGCTCCGCAACGCTTCCGTCATAGTCGAGCTCGACGCCCTGGGTCATCGCCGTGCGGGCGACGCGGGCCAGCTGCAGCTCGACGATCTGCCGGATTTCCGACTGGTTCAGAGAATGGAAGACGATGATTTCGTCGATCCGGTTGATGAACTCGGGCCGGAAATGAACGCGCAGAACGTCCATCAGTTCGGCCTTCTGCCCGGCCTCGTCGAACTCCTTGGTTCCGCGCTTGCGAAGGTTGCGCTGGATGATGTCGGAACCGAGGTTCGACGTGGCGATGATGATAGTGTTGGTGAAATCCACCACGCGGCCCTTGCCATCGGTCAGGCGGCCATCGTCGAAGACCTGCAGCAGGATGTTATAGACATCCGCATGCGCCTTCTCGATCTCGTCGAGCAGCACGACAGAATAGGGCCGGCGCCGGACCCGTTCCGTCAACTGGCCGCCCTCGTCGTAACCGACATAGCCCGGCGGGGCGCCAACCAGCCGCGCGACCGCGTGACGTTCGCCATATTCGGACATGTCGATGCGGATCATCGCATCCTGATCACCGAAGATCGTCTCCGCCAGAGTCTTGGCCAGCTCGGTCTTGCCAACGCCGGTCGGGCCGAGGAACAGGAAGGTCGCGGTCGGGCCGGAGCCCTCGCGCAGCCCGGCGCGCGCCAGTCGCACGGCGTCGGCAACGGCATGGATGGCCTCTTCCTGGCCGATTACCCGCTCATGCAACTTGTCCTCGAGTTTCAGCAGCTTTTCGCGCTCTTCTGTCGTCAGTTCGCTCACCGGCACGCCGGTCAGTTTCGAGACGATCTGCGCCACGTGATCGGCGCGCACTTCAGCCGTCGCAGAGGCCCGGTCGCGCTTCCAGGTTTCCATCAACTCGTCAAGCTCGACCTGTTTCGTTTCAAGCTCTTTCTTGAGTTCAGCAGCACGGTCGAACTGCTTCCTCCCCGCGGCGTAGTCCTGCTCGCGCCGGATCTGGGCGACCTCAGCCTCGAGCTCCTGGACATCGACGGGACGCGCGGTAGCGCTGATCTTCACGCGCGCGGCAGCCTGGTCGATCAGGTCGATGGCCTTATCGGGCATGAAGCGGCCGGTGACGTAGCGGTCGGAAAGCTCGGCCGCCGCGACGATGGCCTCGTCGGTGATCGTCACCTTGTGGTGGCTTTCCAGCGTGTCGCGCAGGCCCCGCAGGATCATGATCGTCTGCGCCACCGTCGGCTCATCGACATAGACCGGCTGGAAGCGGCGCTCCAGCGCGGCGTCCTTCTCGATGTATTTCTGGTACTCGTTCAGGGTGGTCGCGCCGATCAGGTTCAGCTCGCCGCGGGCCAGCGCCGGCTTGAACGTATTGGCGATGTCGAGCCCGCCTTCGCCGCCGCCCTGTCCGGCTCCGACGATGGTGTGGATCTCGTCGATGAACAGGATCATGTCGGCCTTGTTGGCCTCGATCTCCTTGAGGATCTTCTGGACCCGCTCCTCGAACTCACCGCGATATTTCGATCCGGCCACCATCGAGTTGATGTTGAGTTCGACCAGCCGTTTGTCGCGCAGCGCCTCGGGCACCTCGCCCGCGACGATGCGCTGCGCCAGCCCCTCGATGATCGCGGTCTTGCCGACACCCGGTTCGCCGATCAGCACCGGGTTGTTCTTCTTGCGCCGCGCCAGAACCTCGATCGTCGTTTCGATTTCACGCGCCCGGCCGATCACCGGGTCGAGCCTGCCCTCGCGCGCCAGCTTGGTCAAATCGCGGCTATATTCATCCAGATCAGGCGTGCTCGACGGGGTTTCGACACGGCCTTCCTCGGCCCCCTGACCGACGACCTTCGTCACCTGCTGGCGTAGCGCCTGCGGCGTCAGGCCCAGCCGGTTCAAGATGCTCGACGCCACGCCCTCCCCCTCTTCGGCGAGACCGATCAGAAGGTGTTCGGGGCCGACATAGGAATGGCCCAGCTCGTTCGAGGCAATGAAGGCGCGGTTCAGCGCATCCTTCACCCGCGGGCTGACGCCGATCTCACGGTCCTCCCCCGTTGCGTCGCCCTTCTTCGCTTCGCTCTCGATCTGGCGGCGCAGATCGTCGGCGTCGATCTTGACCTGCCCCAGCACCGTGCGGACAACATCCGAGCCGGTCAGCGCCAGCAGAAGGTGTTCCGTATCAACCTCGGTCCGGCCGAATTCATGCGCCTTCTGGCCCGCCTCCTGCAAAAGCCGGTTGGCCTGTTCGCTCAGGCGGTCAGCGATATTGATGCCGCCGCGCCGCGCGGTGCGCCCCGCCTGTCGGATCGGGACGGGTTGCCCCTGATCTTCGCCAAACCGATCGAAAAGGCCACCGGCATCGCCAAAGAATTCATCGAAGAGCGAGCGCCCTCCGAAAAGCGATTCCAGTGGCGATGCGCTACGCCCCTGCCGTCGGGCGATCCTGCGGTAGTCCTCGTCGCAAAGCTCCATCACCTTGCGTTCACCGTTGACAGAGACCTGCGCACGAAAGCTGGCAGGTCGGGATTTGCAGATATCACAGATGCCGTTTGCCATTTTTCACCTCCGTCATGCTCCCAGCCGGAACGTCCGGACTGGGTCTCTATATTCAGGCCGCCTCGACCTCCTGAGTGCGGACCTTTTCTGCGATGGCCCGAAGGTCGGGCTCGTCCAGCGTCTCGCGGTCGAGCAGATCGCGGGACGTTTCCTCCAGCAGCGCCCGGTTCGCGTCGAGAAGCGCGACCGTACGTGCGAAGATGTCGTCGATGATCGCCTTGACAGCGGTATCCATCCGCTCGGCCGTTGCCTCGCTGTGGCGGCGGTTGAGCCAGGCGGATTGATCCCCCGTGCCAAGGAAGCCGGGCCGCTCGGTGTCATAGCTGACATGGCCCAGATCGGGGTCCATGCCGTAGCGCGCGACCATGCCCCTGGCGATGTCGGTTGCCTTCACCAGGTCGTCGGCGGCACCGGTCGAAAGGTGATCGTATATGACCTTCTCGGCCGCACGCCCGCCCAGAAGAACGGCGATCTTGTTCTCCAGTTCCTCGCGGGTCATCAGGAAGCGGTCTTCGGTCGGGCGCTGGATCGTATAGCCGAGCGCACCGATCCCGCGCGGGATGATCGAGACCTTGTGCACCGGATCGACCGCCGGCAGCGCCATCGCGACCAGCGCGTGCCCCATTTCGTGATGCGCCACGATTTCCCGCTCGCGCGCGTTCAGAACACGATTGCGCTTTTCCAGCCCGGCGACGATACGCTCTACCGCGTTGTTGAAGTCTTCCATGGTCACCGCATCGGCCTTTCGGCGGGTTGCCAATAGCGCCGCCTCATTGACCAGATTTGCCAGGTCCGCTCCGGAAAAGCCCGGGGTCAGCGCGGCGACCTTCTCGGCATCCACATCCGGTGCTAGCGTCACCTTCTTCATGTGTACCCCGAGGATCTGGATGCGGCCCTTCTTGTCGGGCTTGTCCACCAGCACCTGCCGGTCGAAGCGCCCGGCCCTGAGCAGCGCCGGGTCCAGGATTTCCGGCCGGTTGGTGGCCGCCAGCAGCACGATCCCCGACGACGGGTCGAACCCGTCCAGCTCAGTGAGAAGCTGGTTCAGCGTCTGCTCACGCTCGTCATGCCCGCCGGCCATCTGACCGGAGGCGCGGGCGCGACCAAGCGCGTCGAGCTCGTCAATGAAGATGATCGCGGGTGCGTTCTTGCGGGCCTGCTCGAACAGATCGCGCACCCTTGCGGCGCCGACGCCCACGAACATCTCGACGAATTCAGAGCCGGAGATCGAGAAGAAGGTCACGCCCGCCTCGCCCGCCACGGCCCGCGCCAGAAGCGTCTTGCCGGTACCCGGCGGGCCGACCAGCAGGATACCTTTCGGGATCCGCGCGCCGAGCTTGCCGTATTCCTCGGGCGTCTTCAGGAAATCGACCACTTCCTCCAGCTCGGCCTTGGCCTCGTCGACCCCGGCCACATCGGCAAAACTGACGCCGGTTTCCTTCTCCATGTAGACCTTGGCCTTGCTCTTGCCGACCTGCAGGAAGCCGCCAAAACCCTGACGCTCGGCGAACTTGCGAAAGACGAACATCCAGAGACCGAAGAAGACCACTGCCGGCACCACCCAGGAGAGAAGCGCCCCGATCCAGGTGTTTTGCGGAATGCCGGTGATCTCGACATCCGCGTCGTCCAGCCGTTCAAGAATGGCGGGATCGACGATCGTGGTGACGAAGCCCGAGCGCCCGTCGATGGGAGCTCCGAAAGTACCGGTGATCGTATCGGACCCGACCGCAACCGAAGCGATGTCGCCGTCGGCTAGATACTGTTCGAATTGGCTATAGCTGATCGGCGCGGTGCTGCGGTAGCTGGCGATCAGATCCTGAATAAAGATCACCGCAAAAAATGCGACGATCCAGTACCAGATATTAAATTCGGTTCTCTTTTCCATCCCCTTATCTCCTCGGCGCCAACCCGTAGAGATGTTGCTGGTTTATCACACCCGGCCAGATTGGTATTGCTTGAGCCGAGTTCAAGAGGGATCCGACATGAAGATCGAAGCTGGCAACGATGCCCAAAATTCTTACATCCCGTGGTGTGCCACTTCCCGTTAGCTGCAAGTGAAGTTTATTGCGATCATGACTGCAACGCCGCGCCACCAATTCCTGAACCTGCTTCAATCCATCCTGCTTTTGGCGGGTATGGCGGTTATCGCCTGGTTCATCGTTTCGGCGATTGCGGGACAGGGCTTGGCGATTCCGATCGTCATCGGATCCTTGCTGGGATTGCTGCTGTCACCCGGCATCCCGAAACGCCTGTTGCTGAACGCCTACGGCGCACGCAGGCTCAGCGGGCGGGAATTTCCAGAGGGCATGGCGATACTGGCCGAACTCGCACGCCGCGCCGGGCTGCCGCGTGTACCGGAACTCTACTATGTACCGAGCCAGATACCGAACGCCTTCGCTATGGGCTCTCCGGATGAAAGCGCCGTCTGCGTCAGCGATGGTCTTCTGCGATTGATGAACCAGCGCGAACTGGCCGGGGTCCTGGCGCACGAGGTCGCTCACATCGCCAACCGCGATCTCTGGATCATGGGTCTGGCCGACGCGATGTCGCGCGCGGTGTCGCTCGCGTCCTGGGTTGGGCAACTCATCCTGCTGCTGAACCTGCCGCTAATCCTGGCCGGCGCGGCTTATGTGCCCTGGCAGGTACCACTTGTCCTGATCTTTTCACCCACGATCATGGCCCTTCTTCAGCTCGCGCTGTCGCGGGCCCGGGAATACGATGCCGACAGGGGCGGCGCCGAGCTGACCGGCGATCCCGATGGCCTCGCTTCGGCCCTCCTCAAGCTGGAACGCCGCATCGGGCGGGTCTGGGAAGAGATGTTCCTGCCCGGCCGCCGCATCCCCGAACCCTCGATCCTGCGCACGCACCCGCCCACCGCCGATCGAGTCCGGCGACTGCGTGCACTTTCCGGACCCCGCCGACCGGTCCCACCGTCCGTTCCCCTGAACGCACCGCGGGCTGTGCGCGTCTCCACGCCGCGTTACGGGCCCTGGGGCGTCTATCGATGAGTACTTTTTTGCGCTGAGGCCTTGAAGTTGCAAACAAGCAACACTTTATCCGCAGCGGAACGCCCAGTTGGGGTTTCACGGATACGCGACAGGTTCGGCTGATTCAGCGGACCGCCTGACGTTCGCCTGAGAGGAACGCATGGCAGACGCAAACGCACCAGACCGCCGCCGAAATGGCGAACCTTGAAGCATGTCCATTCTCCGCGGGCGTTCAGTGGCGTGGTGACAAATCCACGCCGTCAACTGAAACGACGGAGGCGAAACATGCTCTATCCCACCTACACACGTCGCAGCGATCCGTTTGCGCTGATGCGCTCGATGCTGCGCGATTTTGACAGGACCTCTCCTGGCCGCGTGACCCAGCCCGTTTTCCCCGCCGTGAACGTCTGGCAGGGCGACGAGGCAGTCGCGATCACGGCAGAACTCCCTGGCGTTGACCCGGCCGACATCGACATTTCCGTGAAGGAAAATGTCCTGACGCTCTCTGGCGAGCGCAAGGCGCCCGAAATTCCGGAAGGCGGCCGCTGGCACCGCAACGAACGCGGCTTTGGCAAGTTCGCTCGTTCGGTTCGGCTGCCGTTCGTGGCCGCAGAGGACAAGGTCGAGGCGCGGATGACCAACGGTGTGCTGCGCATCGTGATCGGCCGTCCCGAAGAGGACAAGCCGCGGAAAATCGAGATCAAGGCTGCGTAAGAGGAGGACCGATCCATGACCAACGATGTGACACATACTGCCGACAAGACCGCGGCCGAGACACCGGAAACCACCACCGGCCGTCGTATCTACAGGCCGCTGACCGACATCGTCGAAACGACTGACGGGGTGACGCTGATGCTCGAGATGCCGGGCGTCGCCGCCGAAGACGTGGATATCACGCTCGAAAAGCGCGTGTTGACGATCCGAGGTAAGGTCCATGCCACGCAGCCCGAGAAGCTGCAATTGGCCTATGCCGAATACGGCGAGGGCGATTTCGAGCGAGCCTTCACCATGTCCGACGACTTCGACCCCGACAAGATCGGCGCGCAGGTCTCGAACGGTGTGTTGACCCTGACGCTGCCGCGCGCAGCGGAAGCCCAACCCAAAAAGATCACGGTAACGGCTTCGTAAACCCGACATGTCGCACCCAAAAGAAGAAAGGAGAACTCACATGCAGATCAAGGACCTGATCCCTTGGGCGCGGAAGGATCATGCGCCCGACCCGAAAAGTGATGACCAGAACCCCATCGCCACCCTTCAACGCGACATGAACCGTGTGTTTGAAGGCTTCTGGAACCGCGTCGGCGATTTCGACTGGCCCTGGGGAGGCGGCGAGGCGAAATCCGACGTGGTCGAGACCGAAGATCACGTGGAGGTATCGATCGAACTGCCCGGGATGGAAATGAAGGACATCGAGGTCACCGTGACCGACGACATGCTGACCATCAAGGGCGAGAAGAAGATCGAGCGGCAGGAGGAGAAGAAGGGCTATTATCTCTCCGAACGCAGCTATGGCGCGATCTATCGCACGATCCCGCTACCGCCGGGAGTCGACGGTGAGAAGGCCGATGCCAGCTTCAAGAACGGCGTGCTGACGATCAAGCTGCCGCAGACCCCGGAGGCGCAGGCCAAGGTCAAGCGCATCGAGGTGAAAAACGCCTGATGCCAAGTGGCGTGCCGGCGGCACCGTGCTGTCGGCACGACGACCTACACTTCTCCAGTCTTGGACGGCTAAATCCAATCGGGAGAGAGCGATGCAGGTCCGGTTGGAACTTCAGGCAGTTGCCCGGGACTGGTCTTCCGCAAAAGTACTTCCTAGCAGTTCACATAGCTAAAATGGACGAACGATCTCGTAAAAAGCACGGCACCAGAACCCTGCACGATCGAGTGCGAGACCCACCTATGGGGGCATCGAGCGGATGACACACGATGAAAAGGAGAGCACGTGACATTGAGTTTCGGCACCTGCGGTGCTTCGTTAATGCAGCCGATCATGGCAGTTTCCGAAAGGCTGGAAGCACGATGGGTGTCCAGCAGTCATCAATCAGTCGATGCATCTGCGATCTCGAAGATCGCCTCGGGACATCCTTGTTCCACCGTCATCGAAGCGGTGTGACCCTAAACCGCGCCGGGCAACAATTTCTACCTCGCGCACGTCAGATAATTCGCGGGCTAGATGAGAGCTTGCACGCGATGGCGGCACTTGGCAGATCGGAAAACGGCCGTATAAGAGTCGGCATTTATTCATCGATTGCCTCGGGCTTTCTGGCCGAATTGCTGCGCTCCTTCGGGGAGCAGCACAACCATGTTCAGATCGAATTGATCGATGGAAACCCGGAAGAACACGTCGCTGCAATTCGCGGGCTCAAACTCGACGTCGCTTTCCTAACCGGAACCCGAACCTGGCAAGATTGCGACAGCGCATTGATGTGGTCGGAAGGTGTTTTCGTTGTCCTGCCTGAACGCCATGAGTTAGCCATCCGGACAGCAGTCGACTGGCGCGAGCTT
>NZ_RAPJ01000036.1:0-59343 GCF_003703915.1 Salipiger sp. D13 | reverse complement strand
CGGTCGGCGATGCGGGCGGCGCGCGGCGGCGGCAGCGTCGGCGCGGCCTCGGCCATCTCGCGGGCGCGTGCCTGCGCGCCGGCGATCAGCTCCGGGATCAGCGACGCCTCGGGCATGTTCTTCCAGTATTTCTTCGGCATCTCCGACTGCATCGCCGAGGTCTTCAGCCGCGCCGGGTTGAAGATGTTGCGGAAGTAGGTCCGCCACAGGTCCTCGGCCGCATCCGCGGGCAACTCGGGGCGTGCGGCCCCGGCACGGATACGCAGGCGGCCGGCCTCGAAATGCGCCGAGAGGTCCGGCGTGAAGATCGCCCAGTCCATGTCGCCGAACCGCTTGACGAAGAACGGCGCGGTCAGCTCTACGATGTGGTGCGAGGGCTCGAACCACGCCGCGAAGGCGCGGCGCTCCGCCCCCGGGGCACCGATCTCGCGGAAGCGCACGAAGGCGGTCATCTTGTGGCGGTCGCGGCTCACCTCCTTGGCCATGCGGGTCAGCCGGTCGACGCGCGCGTCGCCCCGGTCCTCGAGCAGGCGGCGATCGTCGCGCAGCGCCCAGAGCAGGGCGTAGAGCCGGGCGAAGCGCTCGGGATCGCTGTGGCAGACCGCAAGCCGGGCAAGATCGACGAAGCGGCGCGGCACGGTGGCCGCCCCGCCCGAGACCGGCGGCAGTGCCTCGGCGAAGAGGTCACCCGCCCCGGTGCCGCCGCGTTGCCAGAGCACCTCCTCGGGCGGCACGCCGGCGCCGAGCAGCGCGCGCGCCTCGTCGCGCCAGCCCTCCCAGGTGCCGATCTCCGGCAGCACCACGACACGCATCAGAGCAGTTGCAGCTGTTCGGGCGGCGGTGCGAAGCGGGCCCGCAGGTCCGCCGCGTCGAGCCCGCGCGGTGTCCAGTCCAGCGCCATCAGGAAGGCGCGCGCCTGCCGCAGGTTCACCCCCATGCGGCGCAGGTCATCGTAGCGCAGCGACCGGTGTCGCCGGGTGGCGAGGATGCGCCCGACGCTCTTGGTGCCGACCCCGGGAATGCGCAGCAGCAGCTCGCGCTCGGCCCGGTTCACGTCGACCGGAAAGCGGTGACGGTTGGCCAGCGCCCAGGCGAGCTTGGGGTCGATCTCGAGATCGAGATGCCCGCCCTGCGCCCCCTGGGCAATCTCCTCCACGCCGAAGCCGTAGAAGCGCAGCAGCCAGTCGGCCTGGTAGAGGCGGTGCTCGCGCATCAGCGGCGGCTTGATCAGCGGCAGCGCGGCCGAGGCATCGGGGATCGGCGAGAAGGCCGAATAGTAGACCCGTTTCAGCCCGTAGCTCGAGTAGAGCCGCGTCGAGCTGCGCAGGATGGTGGTGTCATCCGCCCCGTCCGCCCCGACGATCATCTGCGTCGACTGGCCGGCGGGCGCGAAGCGCGGCGGCCGCTTGCCGGTGTGGCTGCGCTCCTTGCCGGCCTCGCGCTTGAGCCGCACGTCGGCCATCGCCCGGCGGATCCGGTCGGGCGACTTCTCGGGGGCGTAGCGGGACACCGCCGCGTCGGTCGGCAGCTCGACGTTGATCGACAGCCGGTCGGCGTAGAGCCCCGCCTCCTCGATCAGCTCCGGGGCGGCGTCGGGAATGGTCTTGAGGTGGATGTAGCCGCGAAAACGGTGCTCCTGCCGCAGGGTGCGGGCGATGCGCACCATGTCGGTCATGGTATCGTCGGGCGAGCGGATGATCCCCGAGGACAGGAACAGACCCTCGATATAGTTGCGCCGGTAGAACTCGAGCGTCAGCGTAACGACCTCTTCCGGCGAGAACCGCGCACGGGTGACGTTCGAGCTCACCCGGTTCACGCAGTAGGCGCAATCGTAGATGCAGAAGTTGGTCATCAGGATCTTGAGCAGGCTGATGCAGCGCCCGTCCGGGGTGTAGGCATGGCAGATGCCCGATCCGGTGGTCGAGCCGATGCCCTTGCCGTCGCGCGAGTCGCGCCGCTGGCCGCCGCTCGATGCGCAGGAGGCATCGTATTTCGCCGCATCCGAGAGGATTTCGAGTTTCTGATCGAGCGTGAGTCTGGCCATGTGTTCATGTTATGTTCACGCTCCTCTGCAATCAATCCCCACCCGCGACTTCGTGATGGCTTTCGCGGCACCGCCGAGCGGGCTAAATCCCTTGCATGAGCCGTTTCCTGATCCTGCAGCTGCGCCCCGAGGCAGAGGCCAGCGACGACGAGTTCGCCGCCTTCCTGCGCAAGGGCGGTCTCGCGCCCGGGCAGGTGCACCGTATCCGTCTCGATTGCGAGGATCTGCCCGAGGGGCTCGATCCGCGCGACTACGCGGGTGTCATCGTCGGCGGCGGGCCGGGCTGCGTCTCGGACCCGCCGGACCAGAAGTCCGCGGTCGAGGCGCGCATCGAATCCGCCTGCCTGTCGCTGATGCCCGCCATCACCCGCGACGACGTGCCGTTTCTCGGCTGCTGCTACGGCATCGGCATTCTTGCCCATCACCTCGGCGCCGAGGTGAGCAAGGCGCGCTACGGCGAGCCTGTGAGCCATGTCACCTGCACCCGCACACGCGAGGGCGCCGCCGACCCGTTGCTCGACGGGCTGCCCGACCGGTTCGATGCCTTCGTCGGCCACAAGGAGGCGGTGCAGCACCTGCCCGCCGGCGCCGCGCACCTGCTGCACTCGGGCCCCTGCCCGTTCCAGATGATCCGCCACGGCCAGAACGTCTACGCCACCCAGTTCCACCCGGAGGCAGACGCGGCGGGCTTCGAGACACGCATCCGCATCTACCGCCACAAGGGCTACTTCGATCCGTCCGAGGCGGACGCGCTGATCGACATGTGCCGCGCCGCCGATGTCACCTGGCCCGAGCGGATCCTGCGGAATTTCGTGACGCGGTTCGGATGAGGGGGCCGGCTCAGCCGGTGCAGCCGGTCTTGGCCAGCGCCAGCGCGATGCGCAGCACCAGCGACAGCCCGGTGACCACGACCACCCAGACCGGCGGCTTGGCAAGCGGCCCGTCGAACAGCTCGGCGGCAATGCGGTGATGGGCCTCGCGCAGGCTGTGGCGCCCTGCCGCGCCCGTTTCCTCGGGCTTGTGACCGGATGCGCGCATCGCGGCACGGTCGTGCCACCACGAGCGCAACGGCACGCCGACGGTCCAGATGCCGCCGATCAGGAAGCACAGCAGCAGGACCCAGCCCGCCTGGTCAAGAAAGGCGGCGCAGGCCAGCCCGTCCGTGCCCGTCATGGATGGCTCAGCCCTGCGGCAGGGTCACGGAAAGCGGCACATCCCCGGCCTCGGAGAGCGCGATCAGCGTCCAGAGTGCCGGGCCGGTGTCGCGGCTGCCGGTGGCGAGGCGCGAGATCGTGCCCACCGCGACGCCGCTGCGGCGCGACAGCTCCTCGAGCGTCATGCCGCTGCGCTTCTGGATGCCGCGCACAAGCTGCATCCCCATGAGCCGCGCGGTTTCCTTGGCGGCGGCGGCTTCGGCCTGTCCGCGCTCGCGCTCGCTCAGGTCTGCCTCGAGATCGGCGAGCATGCGGGCCTCGGCTCGGTGTGCCGCGCGAGCCATTTCCTCGGGGCCACGCACGTCGGGCGCGGTGCCGAACGCGGAAATGCCCGGCGGGTCGCCTGCCTCGTCGTCGCGTACGGAAATGCCCTGCGGGGCGAAATCGGTCTGTGCCATGGCCACCTCCCGGATCTGGCGGGTCTGTCGAACCGGCCCCGGAGAGGGTGCGGCGGTCTGTCCGAAGGCGCCCTACCCTGAGGGGCGCGATCTTCCCTCTCGCCGGCCCGCCTCCGGGGCCTTTGACGTGTAAGTCAATGTAGGCATGTTTGACGTCAAAGTCAAATCCGCCCGTCCGCGCGCCTTACCTGCCCTGCGGGAAGCGCACCACCTGCAACCAGAGCAGATCGAAATGGCGGGGTTCGGCGCGCAAGGCCTCGAGCGTCCCGGGCGCCTCCTCGCGCAGCCCGCGCCAGAAGACGCCGAGCCTCGGGTCCGGGGTTTCCGTGTAGAGACCCGCCGCGCCGACCTGAAGGTCGGGATAGAGCAGCGCAAAGGCATAGGCCTCGGGGTCCTGCGCGGCCGCCATGCTGCCCGGCGGCGCCGGCACGACATGGTGGAACCGGCTCTGGATCGCCGCGATGTCGGGCAGGTCCGCGCGGTCGAGCTCCGGTGCCGCCCGCGCGTCGTCGATGCCGTGGCGCCGCAGCCCCTCGGGCGGTGTGAGCGGCGCCAGCAGCCGACCCATCTGGTCGATCCGCTTATGCAGCGCCAACTCCGCCCGCGCGAGGCGACGCCGCTCGCTGGGCAGCAGCTGAGACTTGTCGATGGGCTCTGAATAGGCGCTCAGAACGAATAGCGTGAACACTCGGACCTCGTGGTGGCGGCCCGCCGGACCAGAGCGAACGGCGGGTCACCTTGTCAACCTTTCGACGAAAACAGCAGCCCGGCTCAGAGCGGCCAGATCAGCGGGATGACCAGCGCCGACAGCACGCCGACGCTAAGGTTCAGCGGCACGCCGACCTTGAGGAAGTCCGAGAACCGGTAGCCGCCGGGCCCGTAGACCAGCGTGTTGGTCTGGTAGCCGATGGGAGTCGCGAAGCTGCAGGAGGCCGCCACCATCACCGCCACAACCAGCGGGCGTGGATCGATGCCGAGCGCCTGCGCGAGGCTGATGGCAATGGGCGTGACGACCACGGCGACGGCGTTGTTGCTCACCGCCTCGGTCAGCACCGAGGTCAGCAGGAACACCGCCCAGATCAGCAGCGGGGCTGGCAGCATCTCCATGTAGGGCGCAAGCGCACCCACGATCATCTCGACCGCGCCCGAGGCCTCCAGCGCCGCGCCGATGGCGAGCATGGCGAAGATCAGCGCGAGAAGCTGCCCTTCGACGAAAGAGAATGCCTCGTCGGCGTCGATGCAGCGACCCAGCAGGACCACCGCGACCGCGATGACCGCCAGTGCGAGGATCGGCGCGATGCCGAGCGCGGCAAGCACCACGATCCCGGCCATGGCGCCGATGGCAAGCGGCGCATGGCCCCGGCGGAACGCCCGCGCCGAGGGGTGCGAGACGTCGACCATCTCCATCTCGTCGGCCAGCCGCTTGATGTCCTCGGGGGCGCCCTCGAGCAGCAGCGTGTCGCCCACGCGGACGACGAGATCATCGAGCTTGCGCCCGATGTTCTGGTTCCGGCGGTGCACCGCAAGCGGGTAGACGCCGTAACGCCGCCGCAGCCGCAGCGCGCCCAGCGAACGGCCGACCATCTTGCAGCCCGGCGTCATGAGCACTTCGACCGTGGTCGTCTCCTTGGCCGAGATCTGGTCGACGCGCTTCAGCTCCTTGTTGCGCTGCAGGCTCAGGAGCTCCGTCATCTGGGTCCGAAGCACCACCCTGTCGCCGACCTCGAGCACCACGCCCCCAAGATCGCGGCGCAGCGATTCATCGCCGCGGATCACGTCGATCAGGCGCACGCCCTCGCGTTTGAAGAGCTGCACGCCCAGCACCTCGCGCCCGACGAGGTTGCTTTCCGGGGGCACCACCGCCTCGGTGAAGAACTTCATGCGCGAGCGGTCGGTCAGCATCCCCGCCATCGAGTGCCGCTCGGGCAGCAGGAACCGCCCGGCCACCGTCAGGTAGAACATGCCCCAGGCGACGAGGATCAGCGCCAGCGGCGTGACCTCGAAGATGCCGAAGGGCTCGAGACCCGAGCTGCGCGCCACGCCGTCGACCAGCAGGTTGGTCGATGTGCCGATGAGCGTGGTGGTGCCGCCGAGGATGGCGGCATAGCTGAGCGGGATCAGCAGTTTGGAGGGCGTTACCCCCAAGGCGTGCGAGATCTGCACGAAGATCGGCAGCATCATCACCACGACGGGGGTGTTGTTCATGATCGCCGAGGCGAAGATCACCACCACCATGATCATGGCGATGGCCTTGCGCGGACGCTTGCTCACCTGCCCCTGCGCGAAGGTCGCAAAGGCATCGAGCGCGCCGGTCCGCACCATCGCTCCCATGACCACGAACATCGCCGCGATGGTCCATGGCGCCGGGTTCGACAACACCTGCAGCGCATCCTCGTAGGGCAGCACGCCGAGCGCCAGCAGCACCGCGACACCGCCGATGGCGACGACCTCGGTCGGATAGTGTTCGCGCACGAACATGGCGAACATGGCAATGACCGTGGCGATGGTCACCCAGGCCTGCGTCGTCTGGCTCAGCTCGATGAATTGCATGCTTTTACGGTGCCAACCCCTTGAGACCCCGGCGCATACTGGCGACGTGACTGCCGCCTGACAAGCGTCCGGACGCGTGTTCACGCTGATCGCCCGGCAAAACGACCGGCGATCGTGCGCTCACGGCGCGGCCTCCGTCAGGCGCCCGCCCTGGCGGATCATCCGCACATCGACGGCACGCCCCGTGCGGTCATCGGTTTCGACGAAGAGCCCGCAGATGGTCGCCTCGCCAAGAGCCGGCTGGAAGCGGGTCTTGCCCATGCCGGTGACGAAGCGGCGCATCGGCTCGGTCTTGTCCATCCCGATAACCGAATCATAATCGCCGCACATGCCCGCATCGGACTGGAAGCCGGTGCCGCCGGGCAGGATCTGCGCGTCGGCGGTGGGCACGTGGGTGTGGGTGCCGACGACCATGCTCGCGCGGCCATCGCAGAAGTGGCCCATCGCCATCTTCTCCGAGGTCGCCTCGCAGTGCACGTCGACGAGGATCGCCTGCGCCATGCCGCCGAGCGGGTGCTTGCGCAGCACGTCGTCCATCGCCGAGAACGGGTCGGAGAACGGCCGTTTCATGAACACCTGCCCCAGCACCTGGCAGACCAGCACCTTGCGGCCGCGCCGGTCGGTGAAGATCCGGGCGCCGCTGCCGGGCGCCTGCTTGGCGTAGTTCAGCGGGCGTATGATACGGGGTTCGCGCTCGATGTAGCTGAGCATGTCCTTCTGGTCGAAGGCATGGTCGCCGAGCGTAAGCGCATCGGCCCCTGCATCGAGCAGCAGTTTCGCATGTTCGGCGGACAGGCCCATGCCGTTCGAGGCGTTCTCGCCGTTGACGACCACGAAGTCGGCCTTCCAGCTCTCGCGCAGCCCCGCCAGCCGTTCGCTGATCGCGGTGCGGCCGGCGCGCCCCATCACGTCGCCAAGAAATACAAGTCTCATGGCTCAATGCCTATGCGTGCGGAGCCGGAAAGCAAAGCCCCATTTGCGCGGCGATGCGCCGCGACGGCGCCGGTCGGGGCTCGCCCATGGGTCAGCGGCAGGCCAGCGCGGCCGTCATTGCGGACGCGTCGTAGCGCCCGAGGTTTCGGCGGACGATCGCGCCGCCCTCGAGACGCGCCGAGATCACCTGCGTCCAGTCGGCATCGGCGAGGACGATCTCGGGGCCGGCGCCGCAATCGCGCAGGCCGCCCGCGATGTTCTGCCAGCCGATCCGATGGTTGGTGAGCCCCGAAGCTACCGCGATCTCCCGCAGATCGGAGGATGCAGGCTGGTAGCGCCAGATCCGCAGCGTCTTCGCGAGATGGGGCCGGTCGACATAGGTCAGCTCGATCAGGCCGTCGCCATCGAGATCGGCGGCTCCGACCGGGGCAAGCCAGCGGTGGCGCTGCCCGATGAAGGGCGTCGCCGCAAGCAGCCCCTCGGCGGTATAGAGGGCAAGACGAGCGCCCAGCGACAGGTCGCTCTCGACCACCATGGCCGCGGTCACTGTTCCGAGGTCGACGAGGCGCGGTGCGGTATCCTCGAACACGCGGGTCCGGTCGAGGCGCAGCAGCACGTCGCGCGTACCGGCGCCATCCTGCAATGTCAGGCTCAATGCACCCCATTCCACGGCGTCGCCGAGAACGCCGTGATCATAGCGCGTGGTGGGCTCGGCGTAATGAGCTTCAATCAGGCGTGGTGCGGCCTCCGCCCCCGCGCCCAATGCCGCCAGCCAGAGGCAGAACGTCAGCCAAGCGCCGCGGGCGGTCCGCCGCCACCGGCGCAGAGCGTGACGCGGCGCCCGGTTCAGATCTGCATTTCCGGCATCTGAACGATAAGACCGTCCAGCTCGTCCGACACCTTGAGCTGGCAGGTCAGGCGCGAGCGTTCGGGGTCGGGCTCGTAGGCGAAATCGAGCATGTCCTCTTCCATGTCGTCCCGCTCGGGCAGCTTTGCCACCCAGTCGGGATGCACGTAGACATGGCAGGTCGAGCAGGCGCAGGCGCCGCCGCAATCGGCGTCGATGCCGGGAATGTTGTTGTCGCGGGCGCCTTCCATCACGGTCATGCCGTTGGCGACCTCTACCACGTGTTCGGTGCCGTTGTGCTCGATATAGGTGATCTTCGCCATTTCGGGGCCATCTCCAGAGTCTCGGGTCGTCGACTCTACCTAGTCAGAGCACCGCGGCAGCGCCAGCCCTTTCCGTCCGCCGGCCGCCTGCAGCGGGCAGATGTTTCCCCTATGTCCCACGCCTGCCCGCCGCCCCCGCCCGGAATATGATCATCTCCGGCGCGGCACCTCGGCGCTTTGCAGCTCCCGGCAAAACCGCTAGGCTGCGCCGGGACAGCCCGCCTACCAAGAAGGCTCCGAGCAGATGCACCGCCCCGTTCTTCCAGCCGCCGCGCTGGCGCTGGCCCTCGCCGCCTGTGCCCCGGCCGAGCCCCCGGACCCGGTCTGGCCGGGCGAAGCGCCCCCGGCGCCCGAACGGATGCCGGACGGCACCTGCCAGGCGCGCGAGGTCACCCCCGCCATCTACGAGCACGTCATGGGCGAGATCCAGGTGGTGCAGGCCGAGATCGCCGAGGACGGCACGGTGGTTCGCCCGCCGATCTACCGCCGCGCGCCCGTGCCGAAGGTCGTGAAGCCGCGCGGCGAATTGCGTTTCGAGGCGCCCTGCCCCGAGCAGCTCACCGAGGAATTCCTGGCCTCGGTCCAGCGCGCCCTTGCCGCCCGCGACGACTATTCCGGCCCGGTCACCGGCAGGCTCGACGCGCCCACCCGCGCCGCGATCCGCGCCTACCAGAAGGAACGCGGCCTCGACAGCGCGCAGCTGTCGATCGAGACCGCCCGGTCGCTCGGCCTGATCGCCACGCCGATCGACGAGATCGAGGCGCTCGACGCCGGCTGAGGCCCTGCCCGCTACCGCTGCCCCCCCCGGCCTGTGCGAGGCTTGCCGCCATCGGCAAGAGGACGGCACGGAAGGATTGGCCATGAAACGCGCGGAACGGATCGGCATCGTCGGCGGCACGGGAATGCTCGGCAGCGCCATCATCGAGGGGCTGCTCTCCAGCGGCACCGTGACCGCCAAGACGATCAGCGTTCTCAGCCGGTCCGGGCAGCCCGGTTTCCTTGCGCGACATCCCGGGCTCGACATTACCACCGATGCGGACAGGCTCTGCGAGAACTGCGGAACGCTCCTGCTGGCCGTTCCTCCCGCCGCTGCGGCCACACTTCGCCTGCCCGCCGCCGATCACCTCGTGCTCTCGGTCATGGCCGGCGTCACGCGCGACCGGCTGTCGGAGATCACCGGAAGCCATCGCGTCGTGCGCGCCATGAGCAGCCCCGCGGCGGCGCTGGGTCTCGCCTACACGCCCTGGGTCGCCTCCGATGGCGTGACCGCAGAGGATCGGCACCGAACGACGGCGCTGTTCGGCGCGATCGGTCTGACCGATGCCCTCGACGAGGAGGCCCATCTCGACCATTTCACCGCCCTCACCGGCCCGGTGCCGGGGTTCGTCGCCTTCTTCGCCGATGCGATGACCGCCCACGCCGAGACGCAGGGTATTCCGCCCGAGGCAGCCGACTGGGCGATCCGGCAGCTCTTTCTCGCAGCAGGCCGGATGATGGCCGAGGACACGCTTTCGCCAGCGGGCCACGTCCGGCAGATGATCGACTACGCCGGCACCACAGCCGCCGGGTTGCAGGCCATGGAAGACAGCCCCATCCGCGGACTGATCTCCGAAGGGCTTGCCGCCGCCGCCGCGAAGGCGCGCGAGATTGGCTGAAACCCCGTCCCGCCACGCCTGCACCGCGCATGAAAAAGGGAGCGGGCCCGAAGACCCGCTCCCTCGTGTTTGCAGACGTGATGCCGTCCGGCTTACTCGTCCTGGTTCAGCGACAGCGCCACGAAGCGCGGGTCGCCGCCACGACGCACGAGCAGCAGGATCGACTTGCGGCCCGCGTCGCGCGCCTCGGTGATCTTGGTCTCGAGGTCGGAGATGCTCAGCACCTCGGACTGGCCGGCCTCGGTGATGACGTCACCGGCGCGCAGGCCCTTCTCGAAGGCTTCCGAGGTCTCGTCCACCTGCGTCACGGCAAGACCCTTGGCGCTCGACTGCAGCCCGAGCTCGTCGCGCAGGTCGCTGGTCAGCGGGCTGAGGGTCAGCCCCATGAGCTCGCTCTCGGCAGGCTCGTCTTCCGGGGTCATCTCCTGCGACGCGGGATAGGTGCGCTCGGCTTCCTCGCGACGGCCGAGGGTGACCTTCAGCGTCTCGGAGTTGCCGTTGCGGTTCACCACCACGCGGACCGACTTGCCGACCTCGGTGTTGCCGACGATGCGGACAAGCTGACGGGTGTCCTCGACCTTGTTACCGTCGAAGCTGGTGATGACGTCACCGGCCTTCATGCCGGCATCCTTGGCCGGGCCGTCCGGCACGTCCGAGACCATTGCGCCGGTGGCCGATGCCAGACCCAGCGCTTCGGCCATGTCTTCGGTCACGTCCTGGATGCGGACGCCAAGCCAGCCGCGGCGGGTCTCGCCGTATTCCTTGAGCTGGTCGACCACCTTGGTCACGACGTTCGACGCCATCGAGAAGCCGATGCCGATGGAGCCACCGTTGGGCGACAGGATCGCCGTGTTCACGCCGATCACGTTGCCGTCCATGTTGAACAGCGGACCACCGGAGTTGCCGCGGTTGATGGCAGCGTCGGTCTGGATGTAGTCGTCGTAGGTGCCCGAGAGCGCCCGGTTGCGGGCCGAGACGATGCCGGCCGAGACCGAGAAGCCCTGGCCCAGCGGGTTGCCCATGGCCATCACCCAGTCGCCCACGCGCGCCTCGTCGCTGTCACCGAAGGAGACGTAGTGCAGCGGCTCTTCGGCCTCGACCTTGAGCAGCGCGATGTCGGTGTTGGGGTCGGTGCCCACCAGCTCGGCAGGCAGCGTGAAGCCCTCGAAGAACTCGATCTGGATCTCGTCGGCGCCCTCGATGACGTGGTTGTTGGTGACGATGTAGCCGTCTTCCGAGATCACGAAGCCGGAGCCCAGTGCCGAAGAGCGGCGCGGACGGTCGCCCTGCGGACCGTTGCGGTCCTGAAACTCGCGGAAGAAATCCTCGAAGGGCGAACCCTCGGGAACCACGCCCTGCGGCCCGGTGCGACCGGCGACCGTCGTCGAGGTGGTGATGTTCACCACCGACGGGCTGATCTTGTCCGCAAGGTCCGCGAAGCTCTCGGGCATGTTCTGCGCCTGCGCCATCAGCGACTGCGACACGATCATGAACATCGACACGGTCGCGATCCAGAACAGGCGCAGCGGCCGTGCGTCTCTTGTTTCTGCTGTTGTTTGGGGTCTCACCTCGAACTCCTTCTGTTCGGCGGCTGGCCGCGCGGGGGCGCGCGCAGCTGCCCTGCCTCCTCGTGATGAGGCTAACATAGGAGCGAATTCCCGCCACCAAAGAAAAGGTTTCACCGTTTCAACCCCATGTGAAAGAGCGGTGATGGCTGGCCCGCTGCCTCATGCGGTCTCATCTGGGCCTGCCCTGATCTCGTTCGGAAAATCGAAAGGATTGGGCCTTAAGCCGGTTCACGTCACAGGGTTCACCGACGCGAGATACCATGCCGCCTGCCTCACTCGACCTGTTCGGTCTCGATGACCGCGACCTCGGCCTGCTGCGCGAGGCCGGCACGCTTCTGGTGCCCAAGCTCGACGCGGTGCTCGACCGGTTTTACGAGGGCGCGCTGTCCGACCCGGACGCGGCCCGCCATTTCACCTCCGACGCGGTGATCGCGCATGCCCGCGAGGCTCAGAGACGGCACTGGTCGCGGCTGCTCGAGGGGCGGCTCGACGATACATATTTCGCATCAGTCGACCGGATCGGACGCACCCACGCCGCCATCAACCTGCCGCTCGAGCTTTACATGTCGGCCTACGCCAAGGCCGCTTTGGACCTGACCGAGCGGCTTCTGGCGGCGATCACGCTGAAACTGATCGGGCCGCGCCGGGCCCGGTATCGGCGCATGATGGGGGTGCTCAACAGCGCCTTCGCGCTCGACATCGAACAGGTGACCTCGGTGACCTTCCGGGTCTGGGGCGAAGAGCAGCAGAAAGCCTTCGGCCACATCCGCACCGCGATCGGCCACCTCGCGCGCGGCGATCTCACCCACAGCATTCCCGGCCCCGGGGAAAGCGACTTTCCCGCCGCCTACGACGATGTCCGGATCGACCTGAACGCCGCCGCGCGCCATCTCGAAGCGGTGTTCGCCAGCCTTGCGCATGCCACGGGGCAGCTTCTGCAGATCGTCGACCGCGTCGGCGACTCCACGGGCGAGCTGTCGCGCCGCACCAGCAGCCAGGCGGCGTCGCTCGAACAGACCACCGCCGCCATGCAACTCGTCAACGACGGGCTGCGCGAGACCAGCGGCAAGACCTCGGGGACGCGCGACACGTTCCGCGGCGCGCAGGCCGAGATGCGGTCGAGCGCGAGCATCGCCGGCGATGCCGCCGACGTCATGGGCACGATCCGCGCCTCGTCGGAGAAGATCGCGCAGATCATCGGGCTGATCGACGACATCGCCTTCCAGACCAACCTGCTCGCGCTCAATGCCGGGGTCGAGGCGGCACGCGCCGGAGAAGCCGGGCGCGGCTTCGCCGTCGTCGCCGGCGAAGTGCGGACGCTCGCGGCGAACGCCTCGGACGCCGCGCAGGAAATCAGGGGGCTGATCCAGTCCAGTGGCGAACAGGTGCGCGACGGGGCGATCCTCGTCGAAAAGGCCCGCAACGCCGTGACCCGGGTCGTGGCCGATTTCGAGACGATGCTCGAGAGCATCGACACCATCGCCGAGGTCACCGGCGAGCAGTCCAGCGGGCTGCAGGAGATCAACCAGACCATCACCGATCTCGACCGCATCACCCAGAGCAACGCCGCCATGGTCGATGAAACCTCGGACGCCATGTCGCGTATCCGCGAGATGGCACAGGAGAACCGGCGCCAGATCGGCGCGCTGCGCTTTCGCGAAACGACGGAGGAAAGCTCAGCCGGTACGGGTTGGGAGGCCGAGAAGCCGCAACCGAGGCCTGCCCGGGGCCAGAAACGCGCCTGACGCCAGCCCCGCGCGCTGCGCGCAAAGCCCGGCGGTGCCCGCTCGTGATTGCTACGCCTCTGCGGCGCAATCCTCTGGCGCGCCGGGCACTGACGCTGGGCTCACTGGAACGAACTCCCCCAACTCATGGCACCGCCCCACAACGCGCTGCCAAAAGAGCGCTTGGGCCTGCGGCTCAGGCGCGGAAGATCCAGAGCAGCAGAAGCCCGGTGGCCACTGTCACGAGACCGAGCGTGCGGCGAGTCTCGATCGGCATCGCGCGCAGGCTCTCGAGCAGGCGCTCGACAAGCGAAGGGGCCAGTGCGTACACCAGCCCCTCGATGATGAGGACCATCGCGATCCCCGTTCCGATGTCGGTCGGCGTCATTGAGACGCCGGCGTGTCGGTGTCCGGGCTTTCCGAGGCCGACGTTCCGCTTTCTTCGGTGCCGTCGGCATCCTCAGAGGTTTCTGCACCCGAGGGGCTGTCGTCACCGGTGATCGACGGAACCGCCGCATCTTCAGACGCCTCGGAGGCAGTGTCTTCGGCCGCGTCTGCCGCAGTATCCGCCTCTTCGGAAGTCTCTTCGAGCGCCTCGTTTGCGGCCTCGTCGGTGGCCGCCGGCGCCATGAAGGCCTCGTCCTGCGACACCTCGGCCGGCGACGCCTCGCCCTGCGACTTGAAGTACTCGAAGAACTCGCTGTCCGGCGTCATCACCAGCGACGAGTTCGAGCCTTCGAGCGCGGTCTCGTACGCCTCAAGCGACCGGTAGAACGCGAAGAACTCGGGATCGGCGCCATAGGCCTGCGCGAAGATGCCGTTGCGCTCGGCGTCGGCCTCGCCTCGGGTCACGTCGGCATCCCGCTGGGCGGCCGAGCGGGTCTCGACCACGGTCCGGTCGGCCAGCGCGCGCACGCGCTGCGCGGCCTCGTTACCACGGGCGATCTCGTCGGCGGCCTCGCGTTCACGCTCGGCCCGCATCCGGGCAAAGGTGGCGTCGAGGTTCTGCGACGGCAGGTTGGTCTGCTTCAGCCGCACGTCGACCACGTCGAGACCCAGCGAGCGCGCCGAGGCGCGGGCATTGTCGCGGATGCGGTTCGAGAACTGGCGGCGATCGGCCGAGAGGATCACGTCGGAGGTCACCTGGTCGGCACCCAGAACTTCGCGGATCTGCGCGTTGAGGATGCCCGACAGGCGGTCCTCGGCGGTGCGCACACCGCCCACGCCGACGGCCTGGCGGAACTGCACCACGTCGGCGATGCGGTAACGCGCGAAGGCGTCGACCACGAGACGGCGGTCGTCCGACGGGGTCACCTCGATGGTGTCGGTGTCGAGCGACAGGATGCGGTCGTCATACTTCACGACCTCCTGGATGAAGGGCACCTTGACGGCGAGCCCCGGCTCTTCCTTGACCGACCGGATCTGGCCGAACTGCAGCACCAGCGCCTTCTCGCGCTCGTCCACCACGAAGACGGACGAAAGCAGAACCACCAGAACGACCACGACGGCGGGGAGGATGAATGTCGTCTTGCGCATGGATCAGTTCCCCTCCGTGGTGTTGCGGTTCCGGTTCAGCTCGTTGAGCGGCAGATACGGCACGACGCCGCCCCCCGATCCCGAGCCTGTGAGACCCTCGTCGAGAATGGTCTTGTCGACCCCGCCCAGCACGCGCTCCATCGTCTCGAGGTAGAGACGGCGGCGAGTGACCTCGGGCGCCTTGGCATATTCCTCGCGCACGGCGGAGAAGCGGCTCGCCTCACCGACGGCCTGGTTCACGACCTGCGCCCGGTAGCCCTCGGCCTCCTCGCGGATCTGCGCGGCGTCACCGCGCGCCTCTGCCACCACGCGGTTGGCGTAGGCGTCGGCCTGGCGTTCCAGCCGGTCACGCTCCTGCTCGGCCGCCTGGACCTCGCGGAACGCGTCGATGACCTCGCGCGGCGGATCGGCGGTGTCGAGGTTGATCCGCACCACGTTGATGCCGCTCTCGTACTCGTCGAGCGTCGCCTGGATCTGCTCCATCGCAGTGTCGGCGATGAGCCCACGGTCGCGGTTGAGGATCGGCGCAAGGTTCGAGGCCGCGATGATCTCGCGCATCACCGCTTCGGAAACCGCCTGCACGGTAAGCTGCGGGTCGCGGATGTTGAAAAGGAGCCTCGCCGGATCCGCGATGTTCCAGACCACCTGGAATTCGATGTCGACGATGTTCGCGTCGGTGGTCAGCATCAGCCCGTCGGAGCCGTTGCCCCGGCCCCCGCCGATCGTTTCCGTCCGCTCCGAGGTCACGTTCACGACCTCGTAGCTCACGAAGGGCCACGGTGCGAAATTCAGACCGGGATCGCCGGTCGAACTGTACTTGCCCAGGAACAGTTCCACAGACTGCTCTTCGGGCTTGACGGTGTAGAAGCTCATGTAGCCCCACAGACCCAGCGCGACCAGCGCGGCCAGCCCCACGGTGCCCTTGGTGAAGCCCGGGCCGCCGCTGCCGCCCCCGGTCGTGCCGCCACCGTTGCCGCCGCGCCCGCCCATCAGCACGCGCAGCCGCTCCTGGCCTTTTTTCATCAGCTCATCGATCTCGGGAATCTGCGGATCCTCGGGCCGGCGCCCGCCGTTGTTGTTGCCGCCACCGCCGCCACCGCTTGGCGGACGGCCGCTGCCACCCTGATTGCCACCGCCGCCCCAGGGGCCGCCGCTGTTTCCTGCCATGAAGCTCTTTCCCTTCCCCTCAAAAGTCCTGTCGTGGGTATCCCGCTGATACCTGTGCATTCCCGCGCCGGATTCAACCGTGCCGCGTCGGATTGCGCATCGTCACGATCTCTTCCGACATGGTCGGATGCACCGCGACGGTGCGGTCGAAATCTTCCTTTGTCGCGCCCATCTTCATCGCGATGCCCGCAAGCTGGATCATCTCCCCGGCGTTCGGGGCGACGATGTGACAGCCCAGCACCTTGCGGGTCTCCCTCGAGACCACGAGCTTCATCAGCACCCGGTCCGAGCGTCCTGCAAAGGCGGTCTGCATCGGCCGGAACGAGGTCGAGTAGACCTCGATCGGCTCCTGGTCGCGCGCGTCCTCCTCCGACAGGCCCACCGTGCCGAACTCCGGCTGGGTGAACACCGCCGAGGGCACCATCTCGTGGTCGACAGGCGTCGGGTTGCCCTTGAACACGGTCTCGACGAAGGCCATGCCCTCGCGGATCGCCACGGGGGTCAGGTTCATCCGGTCGGTGACATCGCCGATGGCGTAGATCGAGGGCACCGCGGTCTGGCTGTACTCGTCGACCAGCACCTCGCCCTTGCGGCCGAGTTTCACGCCCAGCTCCTCGAGCCCCATGTCGTCGGTATTGGGCCGGCGGCCGGTGGCGAAGAACACGAGGTCGAAGACCGCCGCGTCGCCGTTGGTGGCCTTCACCCAGATCGGGCCCTCGCGGTTCTCCGCGGGCTCCTCCGAATCCTCGCGGATGGTGCCGCTCATCGAGATCGCCGACTGCGGATGCCCTTCGAGATCCTCGTCCGTGGCGCAGCGCATCTCGACGATGTCTGTGCCGAGGTGCAGGTCGATGCCGCGCTCGGTCATGGCGTCGGCGATAAGCCCGCGGGCCTCCTCGTCGAAGCCGCGCAACACCTGCGCGCCGCGATAGAACTGCGTCACCTCGACCCCGAGTCCGTGCAGGATGCAGGCGAACTCGCAGGCGATGTAGCCGCCCCCCACAATCAGGATGCGCTTCGGCAGCTCCTCGAGATGGAAAAGATCGTCGCTCACCAGCCCGAGATGCGCGTTGGGGATCTCGGGGCGCACCGGCCGACCGCCGGTGGCGAGCAGGATGTGCTTCGCGGTGAAGGTCTCGCCGGTGCTGAGCTCGACGGTATGCTCGTCCTTGAGGCGCGCGCGGGCGTCGTAGGCATCGACACCGGAGTTCTTCAGCAGCTTGCGGTAGACCCCTTCGAGCCGGTCGAGCTCGTCGCTCAGCCGGGCGTGGAAGCCGGTCCAGTCGAACGGCCCCTCCTGCAGGCTCCAGCCGTAGTTGCGCGCGTCCTCGACGACCTCGGCGTATTCGCTGGCGAAGACCATCAGCTTCTTGGGCCCGCACCCCCGGATGACGCAGGTGCCGCCGTAGCGGTCGGCCTCGGCCAGCGCCACCTTCGCACCGGCGTCGCCCGCGGCCACCCGTGCCGCGCGAACCCCGCCGGAGCCGCCGCCGATGACGAAGAGATCGTAGTCGAAATCGCTCATGTCGCTCGTCCCGTTCTGGTGTCGTCCCGGGTATCCCACAGGCCGGCCGGGATGGCCAGACGCCGCGCACCTCCGGGGGCCGGACCCGTCACCGCGCCCGCGCCTTCTTCTGGCAAAAAATATCCCGGGGTGAATGCGCCGAAAGGCGCAGAGGGGCAGCGCCCCTCCCGCCCACGCCGGCCGCCGGGCTCAGACGTCGCGGAAAAGGTTGTCGCTCTCGACGAAATCCATCGTCTCTTCCTCGACGGTGCCGGCGTTGATGTCGCGCGTCTCGACCCGGCCGTCGCCGTAGCCGATCACCACCCGGTCGCAGATGTCGATGAATAGCCCGTTCTCGACCACGCCGGGGACCTGGTTGAGCACCAGCGCCAGCTCACGCGGGTTGCCGATGCGCGACAGGTGCAGGTCGAGGATATGGTTGCCCTCGTCCGTGACATAAGCCTTGTCGCCGTCCATCCGCAGCGTGGTCTTGCGGCCCATCACGTCCATCGAGACCAGCGCCTCCTCGATCAGCGCCTGACTCGCGGTCCAGCCGAAGGGAATGACCTCGACCGGCAGCGGGAAGGCCCCGAGCGATCCGACCTCCTTGGCCGCGTCGGCGATCACGACCATCTGGTCGCTCGCGGTGGCGACGATCTTCTCCTGCAGCAGCGCGCCGCCGCCGCCCTTGATGAGGTTCAGCTCGGCGTCGAACTCGTCGGCGCCGTCGATGGTGATGTCGAGCCAGCGCGCCTCGTCGAGGGTGATCACCTCGATCCCCACCTCGCGGGCAAGCTCGGCGGTCCGGGTCGAGGTCGGCACGCCGCGAAAGCGCATCCCCTCCTCGCGGACCTTCTCGCCCAGGCAGCGCACCAGCCAGGCGGCGGTGGAGCCCGTGCCGAGACCGACACGCATGCCGTCCTCGACGAATTCGGCAGCGCGTTTGGCGGCCACGAACTTGGCCTTGTCGATGGGCGAAAGCTCTCCGGTCATTGTATCCCCCTGGGTTCGGAACGGGTTCCTTATAGAAAGGGCTCCGGGCGGGCGCGAGTCTCCTTTTCCGGCTTTTCCCGCATGCAGCCGCTTTCCGGGTCCGTCACGCCGGTTTCGGTGCTTGTGCCGCGGCCGGCAACGCCTAGGGTGGCCGCAACTGCGCCCGAACCACAGGATGCCGCGATGTTTCTTTCCGTCTTCGACATGTTCAAGGTCGGTATCGGCCCCTCGTCCTCGCACACGATGGGCCCGATGGTCGCCGCCGCCCGGTTCCTCGACCGGCTGCGCGCCGCGCCGTTCACCGCCCACGGCCTGCGCGCCTCGCTGCACGGCTCGCTGGCCTTTACCGGCGTCGGCCATGCCACCGACCGCGCCACGATTCTCGGGCTCGCGGGGTTCACCCCCGAGGGTTACGAGGCCGAGGCCGCCGAGGCGGCGATGGTGCGCATCGCCGAGGAAAAGCGGGTCACGCCCGAGGGGCTCGCGCCGCTTGTCTTCGATCCCGCCACCGACATGCGCTTCGACTACGACGAGGCGCTGCCCGGCCACGCCAACGGCATGCGGATCGAGGCGATGGACCGGCAGGGCGACGTGATCCTCTCCGAGGTCTACTACTCGGTGGGCGGCGGCTTCGTGCTGACCGAGGCCGAGCTGGCCGCCGGCGACGACGTCGACCACGGCCCCAAGGTGCCCTACCCCTTCCGCTCCGCCACCGAGATGCTCGAGATGGCGACCGCCTCGGGTCTGAGCATCGCCGAGATGAAGCGCCGCAACGAGCTGTCGCGCCACCCGGCGGCCCATCTCGAGGACGGGCTCAAGCGGATCTGGCAGGTGATGGACGACTGCCTGCAACGCGGCCTGACCGAGCGCGGCGAGTTGCCGGGCGGCCTGCGGGTGAAGCGCCGCGCCGCCGACATCCACGACGCACTGCGCGAGGAATACGGCCGCAACCTCACCGCGCCGCATATCATCAACGACTGGATGAGCTGCTACGCCATGGCCGTGAACGAGCAGAACGCCGCCATGGGTCAGGTCGTCACCGCCCCCACCAACGGCGCGGCGGGCGTGGTGCCGGCGGTGATCCGCTACTGGCTGGATTTCGTGCCCGGCGCACAGGCGAGCCGGGTGCCCGAGTTCCTGCTGACGGCGGCGGCGATCGGCGGGCTGGTGAAATACAACGCCTCGATCTCGGGAGCCGAGGCCGGCTGCCAGGCCGAGGTCGGCAGCGCCGCCGCGATGGCGGCGGCGGGGCTCTGCGCGGTCATGGGCGGCACTCCTGCGCAGATCGAGAACGCCGCCGAGATCGCGCTCGAGCATCACCTCGGCATGACCTGCGACCCGGTGAAGGGTCTGGTGCAGGTGCCCTGCATCGAGCGCAACGGGCTGGGCGCGATCAAGGCCGTCTCGGCCGCCTCGCTGTCGATGCGCGGCGACGGCACGCACCTCGTGCCGCTCGATGCCTGCATCGAGACCATGCGCCAGACCGGCCGCGACATGCACCGGCACTACAAGGAAACCTCGCTGGGCGGGCTCGCGGTGAACGTGCCGAACTGCTGAGCCGTTCGGCATCCGTGGCCCGTCAGAGACGGCGATACATGTAGGTCGTGGGATCGCGCCGGTCGGTGCCCTCGGGCGCCAGCGCGAAACCGGGGATCTCGCCCGCCATCTCGAACCCGCAGGCCGCATAGAGCGCCTGCGCCGCATCGCCACTGCGGGTGTCGAGCGTGACGAGCTGCCGGCCCTCGCTGGCGGCACGGTCGAGCAGCGTCGCCATCAGCGCCCGCCCGAGGCCCTGCCGCCGGGCGCGCGGGTGCACCAGCATCTTCGAGACCTCCGCGCGGTGGCTCTGGTTCGGCATCATGCCCAGCACGAGCTGCACCGTCCCCACCAGCGCATCGTCCTCGAACGCCGCCCAGAGCACGCGGTCGTCGCGCCCGAGCGCAGGAAGCACGCTTTGCGTCCAGAACGCCTCCGCCTCGGCCTGCGCGAAGGGCATGACGAAACCGAAGCTCGCGCCATCCTCGACGCAGGCCCGCAGCAGCGCGCCGAGCGCCGGGGCGTGGCGTTCCGCCTCGGCGGCGGTCAGCGCGCGGATCATGGGCTCACGAGCACGAGCATGTAGGTCGCGCCCTCCGTTGCCGGCGTCTCGAAGCTGGACGTGCCGGTCAGGCGATAGCGCAGCGCGTCCCCGGGCCCGATGTCGTGCACGACATCGTCGAGCGTGACCCGCAAGCCGCCCGAGATCAGCACGAGGTGATGCTCCTGCCCCGGCACCGGTGGCCCGTCGTAAGCGATGCGCTTCCCCGGCTCGAGCCGGCACTCGATGACCTCGGCCGCCAGCGCGGCGCCGCCGGGCGAGACGACACGGCGGGTAAAGCCCTCGTCGCTCCAGACCGGCTGGCCGGTGCGCGGCACATGCGCGGGCCCGCCATCCTCGACCATCGCCATCAGCCGCGACATGGTCATTCCATAGGCGCGGCAAAGCCGGCCCAGCACCTCGGCGGTGGGGCTCACCTCGGCCTTCTCGAGCCGCGACAGCGCGGCCCGGCTGACGCCGCTTGCCTCGGCCAGTTGGTCGAGCGTCAGCCCGCGGTCTGCGCGCAGCTGCGCGAGGCGTTGCGCGAGGCGCGTGGTGACGGTTTCGGTCATGGCGGCTCCGGCGACATATTCCCGATCTCGGGAATGATTCCCTATACGGGGATGATACTCTCGCCAAGGCTGGACGCAAGAGCCCGCGGGACCTGCCCAGTGATGCGCATTTCCGGGGGAAACCAATCGTGCCGCAGCGTTGTTTTCCGGGTAAGCTCGACCGGACCGGCGCGAAAGTTTTTGGTCTCTCGCCGGTTGAGGGCTTTGACACTCGGGCTACCTGCCAGTATCGTCCGGGAAAGTTTAACACTAAACTAGTTGGGGAGGAATCGCCATGGCCGCCCGCAAATCAGCCGCCAAGCCGAACGTCTCTCCCGAAGAGCTGAAGCAGTACTACCGTGACATGCTTCTCATCCGCCGTTTCGAGGAAAAGGCGGGTCAGCTCTACGGGATGGGTCTCATCGGGGGCTTCTGCCACCTTTACATCGGCCAGGAAGCGGTCGTCGTCGGCCTCGAGGCCGCCGCGAGCGAGGGCGACAAGCGCGTCACCTCCTACCGCGACCACGGTCACATGCTCGCCTGCGGGATGGACCCGAACGGCGTGATGGCCGAGCTCACCGGCCGCGACGGCGGCTACTCGAAGGGCAAGGGCGGCTCGATGCACATGTTCAGCCGCGAGAAGCACTTCTACGGCGGGCACGGCATCGTCGGAGCGCAGGTGCCGATCGGCGCCGGTCTCGCCTTCGCCGACAAGTACCTCGAGAACGACCGCGTGACCTTCACCTACTTCGGTGACGGCGCCGCCAACCAGGGCCAGGTCTACGAGACCTTCAACATGGCCTCGATCTGGAAGCTGCCGGTGGTCTTCGTGATCGAGAACAACCAGTACGCCATGGGCACCTCGCAGAAGCGCTCGACCTCCGGCGAAGACATCTACACCCGCGGCGCGCCCTTCGGCATCCCGGGCGAGCTTGTCGACGGCATGGACGTGCTCGCGGTCAAGGCCGCCGGCGAGAAGGCGGTCGAGCACTGCCGCGCGGGCAACGGTCCCTACATCCTCGAGATCAAGACCTACCGCTACCGCGGTCACTCGATGTCGGACCCGGCCAAGTACCGCACCCGCGAAGAGGTCCAGAAGATGCGCGAGGAGCGCGACGCGATCCAGAACGTGCGCGATCTGCTGCTTCAGGGCAAGCACGCCACCGAGGACGACCTCAAGGCGATCGACAAGGAAATCAAGGACATCGTCAACGCCTCGGCCGAGTTCGCCAAGGAGAGCCCGGAGCCGGATCTCGACGAACTGTGGACCGACATCTACGCCAGCGAAGTGCCTCAGGGCGACGCGGTGGACGCCTGAGGCAGGAGGAACGACTAGAATGGCTACACAGATTCTCATGCCCGCGCTCTCGCCCACGATGGAAGAGGGCACGCTGGCGAAATGGCTCGTGAAAGAGGGTGACACCGTCTCGTCGGGCGACATCCTCGCCGAGATCGAGACCGACAAGGCGACGATGGAATTCGAAGCCGTCGACGAAGGCATCCTCGGCAAGATCCTCGTGGAAGAGGGCACGGAGGGCGTGAAGGTGAACACGCCCATCGCGGTGATGGTCGAGGAAGGCGAAAGCGTCGAGGACGCCGAGGCCGAGGCCCCCGCTGCCGGCGAGAGCGCCGCAGAGGAGCAGACCGAAGAGGCCGCCGCCCCCGCGAAGGCCGCCGAGCCCGAGAGCAAGGTGCCCGCCGCGGCAGCCTCGCCCGACTGGCCCGAAGGCACCGAGATGAAGTCGCAGACCGTGCGCGAGGCGCTGCGCGACGCGATGGCCGAAGAGATGCGCTCCGACGCCAACGTCTACGTTATGGGCGAGGAAGTCGCCGAGTACGAGGGCGCCTACAAGGTGACCCAGGGCCTGCTCGACGAGTTCGGCGCGAAGCGCGTGGTCGACACGCCGATCACCGAGCACGGCTTTGCCGGCATCGGCGTCGGCGCGGCCTTTGGCGGGCTGAAGCCCGTCGTCGAGTTCATGACCTTCAACTTCGCGATGCAGGCGATCGACCAGATCATCAACTCGGCGGCCAAGACGCTCTACATGTCCGGCGGCCAGATGGGCGCGCCCATGGTGTTCCGCGGTCCCAACGGTGCGGCGGCCCGCGTCGGCGCGCAGCACAGCCAGGACTACGCGGCATGGTACGCGATGATCCCCGGTCTCAAGGTGGCGATGCCCTACTCGGCGGCGGACGCCAAGGGCCTGCTGAAGTCGGCCATCCGTGACCCGAACCCGGTGATCTTCCTCGAGAACGAGATCCTCTACGGCAAGTCCTTCGAGGTTCCGGTGCTCGACGACTTCACCGTGCCCTTCGGCAAGGCGAAGATCTGGCGCGAAGGCTCCGACGTGACCATCGTGAGCTTCGGCATCGGCATGACCTACGCGCTTCAGGCCGCCGAGCAGCTCGCGGAAGAGGGTGTCGAGGCCGAGGTCATCGACCTGCGCACGCTGCGGCCGCTCGACTACGGCACGGTGATCGAGTCGGTGAAGAAGACCAACCGCTGCGTCACGGTCGAAGAGGGTTTCCCCGTCGGCTCCATCGGCAACCACCTGGGTGCCTACATCATGCAGAACGCCTTCGATTATCTCGATGCGCCGGTGATCAACTGCGCCGGCAAGGACGTTCCCATGCCCTATGCCGCCAACCTCGAGAAGCACGCGCTGGTGACCACCGCCGAGGTGATCGAGGCGGTCAAGCAGGTGACCTACCGGTGAGCCCGGTCGAGGTCATCGGGCGCGACGTCGCACGCGAAGCCTACCGCGTCCGGGTGGACGCGGACGGGCACGCGCGGACGGCGTTCGTGCCCGAGTGCCTCATGGAAACGCTGCGCCCGGGCGAGCGCCCGAGCCACCAGGAAGCCTATGAATGGATCGCCGCCCATCGCGGCAAGATCGAGAAAGCCGTGATCGCACGGGCCGCGGCGCGCGCGCCGCGCCCGCCCTACGATCTCGTGACCCTCGCCGAGGAGAGCTGAACAGATGCCCACCGAAATCCTGATGCCCGCCCTGTCGCCCACCATGGAGGAAGGCACGCTGGCCAAATGGCTGGTCAAGGAAGGCGACGAAGTGAATTCCGGCGACATTCTCGCCGAGATCGAAACCGACAAGGCCACGATGGAATTCGAGGCGGTGGACGAAGGCACCATCGGCAAGATCCTCATCGACGAGGGCACCGAGGGCGTGAAGGTGAACACCCCCATCGCCGTGCTGCTGGAAGAGGGCGAAAGCGCCGACGACATCGACAGCGCGTCGTCCTCCCCTGCCCCGGCGGCCACCACCGACGAAAGCGCCGCCCCCGAGAAGGAGGCCGAGAAGGCCGCCGCCGCGACCCCCTCGGCCCCGGCCGGCCCCGCCACGCCTGCGCCTGCCGCGCCGCAGGATGCCGACGGCAAGCGCATCTTCGCGACCCCGCTGGCGCGCCGCATCGCCGCCGACAAGGGGCTCGACCTGACGCAGGTGAAGGGCTCGGGCCCGCACGGCCGGATCGTGAAGGCCGACGTCGAGGCCGCGCAGCCCGGCAAGGCCGAGGCCGCCGCGCCCGAAGCCAAGGCCGCGCCCGCCGAGAAGAAGGCCGCCGACGCCGCCGTCATGCCCGCAGGCCCCTCGGCCGACGCGGTCAAGAAGATGTACGAGGGCCGCGACTACGAAGAGGTCAAGCTCGACGGCATGCGCCGCACGGTGGCAAGCCGCCTGACCGAGGCCAAGCAGACCATCCCGCACTTCTACCTGCGCCGCGAGATCAAGCTCGACGCGCTGCTGAAGTTCCGCTCGCAGCTCAACAAGCAGCTCGAGGGGCGCGGCGTGAAGCTGTCGGTCAACGACTTCATCATCAAGGCCAGCGCGCTGGCGCTGCAGAGCGTGCCCGACGCCAACGCCGTCTGGGCGGGCGACCGGATGCTGAAGCTCACGCCCTCGGATGTCGCGGTCGCCGTGGCGGTCGACGGCGGGCTCTTCACGCCGGTGCTGAAGGATGCCGAGATGAAGTCGCTCTCGGCGCTCTCGGCCGAGATGAAGGACCTTGCCACCCGCGCCCGCGACCGCAAGCTCGCGCCGCATGAATACGTCGGTGGCAGCTTCGCGATCTCCAACCTCGGGATGTATGGCATCGACAACTTCGACGCGGTCATCAACCCGCCGCACGGCGCGATCCTCGCCGTCGGCGCGGGCGTCAAGAAGCCGGTCGTCGGCGACGACGGCGAGCTGACCGTGGCGACCGTGATGTCGGTCACCCTTTCCGTGGATCACCGGGTCATCGACGGCGCGCTCGGGGCCGAGCTGCTCAAGGCGATCGCCGAGAACCTGGAGAACCCGATGGTGATGCTGGCCTGATCTGTCTGTCGGCCGGACATCGCTCGGAACGCCCGCCGCCCACCGGCGGGCGTTTCCTTTTTCGGGGATGTATGTTTTCGCGTCATGGCACCCTTGCAGCTTTGGCGGGTTGTGCGCGCCCCCCGCGCTTCGTTAGCGTTGGTCATGCTGCGATGCGGCAGGTTTCGCACGCCTGACGCCCCCGCCAGCCCCCCGTCCTGCCGGAGTAGATCCATGACCTTCACCGACCGCCAGGCCCGCCTGACGATCCTGTCCCTCGCGCTTGGGGCCTTCGCCATCGGCGTCACCGAGTTCGCCGCGATGGGACTTCTCCCCTATTACGCCGCCGACCTCGGCGTCTCGGAGCCGGCCGCGGGCTACGCGGTGAGCGGCTACGCCATCGGCGTGGTGGTGGGCGCGCCGGTGCTCGCGGTGCTGGGCTCGATGCTGCCGCGCAAGCTGCTGCTGATCCTGCTGATGGCCTTCTTCATGATCGCCAACGTCGGCACCGCGCTCGCGCCGGAGCTCGACACGTTGGTGATCGCCCGGGTGCTGGGCGGGCTGCCGCATGGCGCCTTTCTCGGGATCGGGATGCTGTTCGCCGCCGAGATGATGCCCGAGGGCCGCAAGGCCGCGGGCGTGGCGCAGGTGCTCATGGGGCTGACGGTGGCCAACGTCATCGGCGTGCCGGCGGCAGGCTTCATCGGCCAGACCATCGGCTGGCGCTGGTGCTTCGCGGCGGTGGCCGTGCTTGCCGCCGCCTCGGCGCTGATGATCGCCCGCGTCGCACCGCAGCCGGAGGAAGGGCACAACACCAACCCTCTGCGCGAGCTCTCGGCGCTGGCCAACCGCGCGATCTGGCTCACGCTTGCCGTCGGCGCCATCGGCTTCGGCGCGGTCTTCGCGGTCTACTCCTACTTCTCCGCCGCGCTCATCTCGGCCGCCGAGGCGCCCTCCTGGGCGATCCCGCTGGGACTGTCAGGCTTCGGCGTCGGCGCGACGCTGGGCAACTACTACGCCGGCATGCTGGCGAACTGGTCGCGGCTCGGCGGCGCGCTGGTGCTGCTCATCGGCATGGTCGTGACCTCGCTGGTCTATTCCGCCGTGATGGGTGAATGGGTGGCGATGTCGCTCGTGGTCATGGTTCTGGGCATGACCGCCGGCCTCGTGATCCCGCTGCAGATGCGCCTGATGGACGTGGGAGGCGACGGCCAGACCCTTGCCGCCGCGCTCAACCACGCCGCCTTCAACGCCGCCAACGCGCTTGGTCCGTGGCTGGCGGGCATCGGTCTTGCGGCGGGCTACGGCTGGAGCGTGACTGGCTACGTCGGCGCGGGGCTCGCCGCAGCAGGCATCGTGGTGCTGGGGCTCGCCTGGCTCGACGCCCGGCCGCGCGGTCGGGTCGTACCGGCCGAGTAACGTCGCAACACCCCTTCGGACATGAGAAAAGGCGCCCGACCGGGGCGCCTTTTTCATGGCTTGCAGATGGGAACCGCGCGTTATTCGCCGCAGTTGCAGCCCGTCAGCTTCTGGTCCATGTCGCGCGACGGCTGGTCGCAGCCCGCGTCGCCCACGATTTTGGCAGGCACGCCCGCGACCGTCTTGCAGGGGGGCACGTCCTCGAGCACGACCGAACCTGCCGCGATGCGCGAACCGCAACCGATGCGGATGTTGCCGAGCACCTTCGCCCCCGCCCCGATCAGCACGCCGTCGCCGATCTTGGGGTGACGGTCCTCGTCTTCCTTGCCGGTGCCGCCCAGCGTCACCGAGTGCAGCATCGACACGTCGTTGCCCACAACGGCGGTCTCGCCGATGACGATGGAATGGGCGTGGTCGACCATGATCCCCTGCCCGATCTTCGCGGCAGGGTGGATGTCGACGCCGAAGAGCTCCGAGGCCCGCATCTGGAAGAAGAACGACAGGTCGTGCCGGCCCTGCCGCCACAGCCAGTTCGCGACACGCTGGCTCTGCACCGCCTGGAAGCCCTTGAAGTAGAGCAGCGGCTGGAGGAACCGATGGCAGGCCGGGTCACGGTCGAAGGTGGCCCGGATATCGGCGCGCGCGGCGCGGGCCAGCCACGGGTCCGAGGCATAGGCCTCGTCGCAGATCTCGCGCAGGATCTGTTCCGACATCTCGCCGTTGGACAGCTTCATCGAGATCCGGAACGCCAGCGCCCCCTCTATGGTGGCGTGGTGCAACACCGAGACATGTACCATGCCGCCCAGCAGCGGCTCGGCGGCGACGGCCTCTTCGGCCTCTCGGGTGATCCGGGCCCAGACAGGGTCCAGCTCGGCGATCCTTGCGCGGGTTTCGGCCATCGTTCCCTCCGTTTGATCGGGCTTTTATAGCAGATAGGGTGAAGGGACCGAAACGCAAAAGGGTGATGGATCGAATGACGGATCGGAATGACCGCTTCCGCGCCCTGATCGACGCGCGGCTTGCCGAACTGGCCGAGGAGGACGCGCTGGGTCGGTCCGGGCAGGCGACGGTGGAGCTCGACCAGCAGGCGGTGGGACGGCTGTCGCGGCAGGATGCGCTGCTCGGCCAGTCGATGGCGCGCGCCACGCAGGCGCGGCGCGACGCCCAGCGCCGCGCGCTCGTTGCCGCCCTCGAACGGATCGAGAGCGGCAATTTCGGCTATTGCGAGGATTGCGGCGAGGAGATCCCCGGGCGTCGGCTTGAGCTCGATCCGACGGCACGGCGCTGCGTCTCCTGCGCCAGCGGCTGACCGGCATGGGCGGCCGCCCTGTGGCGGCGCAACGCGTCGAGCACCAGCATGAGACAGTCGGCATAGTCCGGATGATCAGGCCGGTGGCCCGGCGCCATGGGGCGTGCCATCGCTGCGGCCATGAGCGTGCCGTTGCCCCAGCCCGGATGCGTCCGCCCCAACCGACGCCGGTAGCGATCCGCCGCCTCGGCCCGTGCCACCAGCTCTTGCGCCGCCTGCCACCGGCGCCCGGACGGCAGGCACAGCAGCACGCGGGCCGCGCAGATCACGTCGGCGTGCAGAACCGGCCTCATGCCGAAAGCGTCACGCTCGCGAAGGGCCCCGGGCCGTAGCGCGCCGAAAGCTGCGCCACCTCGATCCGGTAGTCGCCCGAGAGCCCGTCCTGCGCCGGGTCGTAGCTCCATGCGGGTGCGGCCACATCGACGCTGCGCACCAGCGTGTCGCCCTGCATGACCCGAAGGCGGTAGGCCTCGGCCTCCTCGCCCAGCGGCACCTCGGACAGCTCCCAGCCATCGCCGTCGATGCGGGTGCGCCGGACCCAGCCCAGCGCGACGCCGCTTCCCGAGGGCTCTGCCCGCAGGTGCACCGGCCGGTAGGGCCGCAGGCCGTTGCCGTCGAAGGCGTGGACCTCGTGCACGTAGCTCGGATCGTCGTATCCGCGCTGCGCCGGGCCGATGCGGTAATGCCGCTGTTGCTGCCGCATGGCGGCAGCCAGCGCGATCTGCTGCGGCGTGCCGTCGAGCCGCACCACCCACGATCCCGCCGGCCAGGCCTCGGGGATTGCCGCGTCGGTGCCGAACTGCCCACGCAAGCGGTGCGAGACCAGCCACCTGCCCGCGCCGACCACCTCGGCGTCGCGGAACTGCAGGAGCTCCCAGTTGCCCGGCGTGCCGTCGCCGATGGCCAGCAGGTTGCCCCCGGCCAATAGCGCCGCATCGCCGATGGATTGCAACGTGCCGGAGAGCATGCGCAGCTGCAGCCGGGCACCACGGTCGATCCGGCCGGCGGGGGCGGCGAAAAGCGGCGTCTCGGTCACCCCGACCACGGCGCGGGCGGCGATGATCTCGTTCAGCGCGTAATCCGCGTCGGTGGCCGCGTCGTAGACCGCGACCGACCCGGGCCACGGCTGGGCCGTGAGCGCGAGATGCGGCGCGTGTTCGACCTCCTCGCCGCTCATCAGCGGCAGGTCCATGAACAGCGGCAGCACCCGCACCGCCGGCACGAAGGGTCGCAACGTGGGCCCCGTGTCGGGAAAGTCCGTCGGAAGGTAGACATCGGGCTCGATGCGCACGGCGTCGATCAACTGGTGCGTTCCGATCTCGACCCGGTCGACGCGCGCCAGCACCCGCCCACTCGCCGCGGGCAGCGACACCACGTCGCCGGCCGCCACATCGAGCCGCGAGGGCGGCAGCGCGAACCGCAGGCTGTCCTGCGCGATGCGGGCCTCGGAGAGCCAGCGTTCGACCGTCAGCCGCCCCTCGCGCCGGGTAAGCGCCATCGGCAGCTCGGTCTCGGCCACCGCATGAGTTTCCTCGTCGGGCAGCACGGTCTCCTCGGCGGCGACCGCGTAATCGCCATCCGCCTCGATGAAGCGCAGGCGGACGCGGCCCGCCGTATCGGCCTCGCTGGCACGCAGCCGCAGCAGGTCGCCCTCCAGATCATCCGAAACGGCAAGCTCGGACACCTCCAGCGGCGCGGCATCGCGGCCCCGGCGCATCCGGAACACCAGCGCCCCGTCGCGCTCGATCGCATCGAAGCCATGCGCCAGCATCAGCGGCTGCAGCGCGCGGCGGCCATCGGCCACGCGGTCGACGCTGTAGCCCCGCACCCAGCCATGCAGACCACTCACGTCATAAGCGAGCACACCGGCCCGCTCGCAGATCTCGGCCACGACCGAGGCCAGCGTCCGAGACGACACCCGCCCGGTGATCCAGTGACCGCGCCGGTAGTTGTCGCCGTCGCTCCAAAGCTCGGTAAGACCGGGGAACCACGGGTAGGGCCGCGCATCCCAGGCCCAGACATAGGCGTGATCCATGTCGATCATCCGGCCGCCGTAGCCCTCCGAGACCGGGTTGTTCGCAGGATCGCGCCAGTAGGCATGCATCGCGCGCAGGTATTGCCGCTGGATCAGCTCGTCGCGCAGGCCGTTGGAGAAATGCGGCAACCGGCTCTCGGAACTCTTGGCGTCGAGGAACTTGTTGGGCTGGTTCGTACCCTTGTCGACGGCGGCGCAGCCCAGCTCGGTGAAGCGCACCGGCTTCGAGCCCGGCACCCAGTCGGTCGGGTCGCTCTGCCGCACCCCGCCGATGCGCTCGTGGTGCGGATTTTCCCACCAGCCGCGGATGTCCTTGTAGCGCCAGATCCAGGGCTCGCCGTGGGCCCCGTCGGTGATCGGCGCGCGCCGCTGCGCCGCGCGTGCCTCGGCGGAGGGGTAATACCAGTCGTAGCCCTCGCCTCCGGCGACGTTGGACATGAGGTAATCGGCATCGTGGATTGCGCCCCACCCGGCATCGAGGTGATCATCGCCGTCACGCCAGTCGGACAACGGCATGTAGTTATCGATGCCGATGAAGTCGATCTCGTCGTCGGCCCAGAGCGGGTCGAGATGGAAATACACGTCGCCCGTGCCGTCCTGCGGATGGTAGCCGAAATACTCCGACCAGTCGGCGGCATAGCCGATCCGCACGTCCGGTCCGAGCAGCGCACGGCACTCGGCGGCCAGCGCCCGCATCGCCGCGACCGTCGGAAACCCCTTGTCCGACCGGATCTGGGTCAACGCGCGCATCTCCGAGCCGATGCAGAACGCCTCGACCCCGCCGGCGGCGGCACAGAGCGCGGCCTGGTGCAGGATGAATCGGCGATAGGACCATTCCTCGGGCCCGTCGTAAGTAACCGCGCCATCACCCACCGTGAAATCCGCCGCCGAGGCGGTTCCGAAGAAGGCCGCGACCTCGTCGGTGGCCGCCCCCGTGCCGTCCGGCGATCCGTCCCGTCCGGGTGCCGTGCTCAGCGTGATGCGCCCGCGCCACGGCAGCACCGGCTGATCCGAAGCCCCGCTCCAAGGGTCGGAAAGCCCGTTGCCCGAGAGCTGGTCCATGAGGATGAAGGGATAGTAGAGCACGTCAAGCCCCTGCCCCGTCATCCGCCGGATCGCCTGGATCACCGAGGTGTCGCAGGGCGTGCCGCCATAGACCGGCCGGTCATCAATACGCGGCACAAGCTCCGCGCCCTCGCGCGTCAGCCCCGAGACGGTCCACGGCATGTCCGGTGCGTCGAACTCCTCCTGCTCGATCTTCGGCCTGATCTCGCAGGTCCCGCAACGCAGATCGTTGCCGAACCAGCTCACCACCAGCGAGACCGCCCCGCAGGAGGGCGCCTCCTCGGTCAGCTGGTCGAGCGAAACGTTGAAATCCGGCACTTCGGCTGGCGAGTTGACGTTCACTACCCCCGAGGCATCCTCGGCGTAACTCATGTGCACAGGCTCGGTCGCCAGCGCGTATTCCCCGGTGCCGGGGATCAGTGCCACGCCCCGAATGGCATGGGGCAGATCGTCGTGGTCGGTCTGCTCCGGGCGCGTGACCTCGAAACTGAACTGCGGAATGCGGTTGCCGAACCGCTCGAGCATCAGGTCCTCGATCACGACATAAGCCGTGCCCCGGTAGGCCGGCACGAGTCCCGTGCCTTCGACCGTCTCCATCTTGGGATCGGGAAGCTGGTCGTCCGAACCCGGATAGACCCGCATGGTCAGCTCGCCGACCGCGATCTCGGCCCCGTCGGCCCAGACCCGGTTGACCGAGGTGATCTCACCCTCGCAGAGCGCCACGGCAAGGCTCACCGAGTAGCTGTAGCTCTTCACAGTCGGCTGCGGCGGCGCCCCCTTGCCTCCGCCGCCCGCCTTCTTGGTCCGAACGTGCTCGGAGAACTCGGTGGCCCAGATCACATGGCCTCCGATCCGCAGCCGGCCGAAGACCTGCGGGATCGGGGCGCCCTCGCCCGTGCCGCTGAGCCGGAACCGCTCGATGCGGCCGGTCTCGATGGTATCGGCCCCCTGCCCCATCAACCGCTGATCGAGCGCCCGCCCGAAGCTGGCGCCGATGAAGCGGCCCACGGCTGTCATCGAAAGGCCGAGAACCGAGCCCCCGAAGGCGCTTCCGATGGTGGCGCCCACCGCCGAGAATAGGATCGTCGCCATTATGTCGTCTCCATTGGTAGGGCAAAGCGCGCCGCCAGCCGGCGACGCCAGGGCAGGCTGAAGGCGCTCTCGATGACGCCGTGGCCCGTGTAGGCGTGGATGAAGCTCGGGTCCGCACCGACCCGGGCCTGCACCCCGAGATGCTTGGCGACCGCGCCCTCTTTCATGCGAAAGAGCAGCACGTCGCCCGGCGCGGCGTCGTCGCGGGGCTTGCGTCGCATCAGCCGCAGGCCGAGGCGCATCAGGGCCTCGTCACCCTGCGGCTCGGACCAGTCCATCGTGTAGGGCGGCACCGTCTCCGGCTCGGGCCCGAGACAGTCGCGCCAGACGCCGCGCAGCAGGCCGAGACAGTCGCAGCCCGCGCCCCTGACCGAGGCCTGGTGCACGTAGGGCGTCCCGATCCAGCCGCGCGCCGCCCGCACGATCCCGGCGCCGCCGGTCACCTCCGGCTCCCGCCGCCACGGGCGCCGGCCTGTGTCGGGTGAACCATCATCCAGTCGTCCTCGGGGATGTCCGGGAAGCCCCGGAAGTTCAGCAGGTTGTTGAATTTCAGCCGGCAGGTCTCGAACCGTTTGTCGCACCCCGCGAGCACCCGGACGCGGTCCCCCGGCGCCGCGGCGGTCCGAAGCGGCTCCCAGAGGTCGATCCGCCGCTCACCGTCGACAAGGCGGTCGCGCTTGACCATGCCCACGAGGCCCTCGGCCGCGCCGCTCAGGACCTCGAGGCGACCGCGTTGGAACCAGCCGTCATCGAACCCCTCCAGCGGCCCCAGCCCGAACGAGCGCCCCTCCACGACCGACACCAGCGGCCCGTCGTGGAAGTATCCCGGCTCTGCAAGATCCACCCCACAGGCCCCGTCGCCAAGCACCGCCGAACAGGGCTTCTGGAAGCTCCGCCCCAGCGGGCGGTTCAGCGCCTCGGTGAGACCGCGCAACTCGGCGTGAAAGGCCCCGCCCGTGCGGCGGATCTCGCCGATGCTCCCGCGGAACAGCACCTTGCGCTGCGTCACGTCCTGCCAGTTGACCATCCACGAGACCACCTCGGCCCCGTCGAAGCGCCCGGCGTCGATATCGGCCTCGGACAGCGCGTCGTCGCTGAGCGCCCCCATTGCCTCGGTATTGTCGACGGACAGCCCCGTGGCCTGCTGCAGCGCCAGCGCGCTGAGGCCGGTGTCGGCGCGGAACCGCAGCCCCTCGAAGACAAGGTCGACGTCGTGATCGGTGAAACCGTAGCGGGTCCCGTCGGCACGGGTGACCGCCCAGCAGCGCGAGACCGTAGTGCTGCCTGTCGCCAGATGCGCGTGAAGCTCCGCCACCGCCATCAGACCCGGACCTCGACCACCGGCACGTCAGGCGCCTGCCCCGCCTGAAAGCTCGCCACGCTCACGTTGATCCGGTCAGTGTCGAACCGCACCGGCACGTCGAACTCGTAGCCGGCGGTGATCTCGACATCGGCCAGAGGGGGCTCGGCAAAGGTGAGGATCCCGGTGGCGGTATCGATGTCGAAATGCACCCCCTCGCGCATTTCCACGTCCTGCACCGCGGCAAGCACTGTGCCCGCGACCGGCTTGGTGATCGGCCGGGCGTAGCTTTCGCCGCCGGAGCGATAGACCTTCACCAGCTGGAAGCTGCGGGTCGCGCCGTCGCCGCGCGCGATGACCTGGTCCGTGGCCGAGATCGTGCCACCGGGCCGGCAGGACTTGTGATCGGCCCAGTCCTTCCAGCGGAAGCCGTGCAGCTGGCCGCGCCGCGCCTCGAAAAAGGCCAGCAGGTTCTCGATGTCGTCGAGATCGCGCAGACCCAGCCCCGCGTCGTAGCGCCGCCGCGAATGCGCCCAGGGCGTGTTGCGCTCCTCGTGGCCGCTGGTCAGCTCGACCACGTCGGTGCGCCGCTCGGGGCCGCCGAGCGCGCCAAAACTCAGGTCGGCGGGGAATCTCACCTCGTGAAAGCTCATCGTCGTCTCCTCAGCGGTTGCGCGTGCCCTGCCCGAGGGCACGGCTCATCTTCGCGGCGATCTGCGACTGGCTGCGGCGGAAGCCCTGAACGTCGGGCGTGGTGATGTTCATCACCACGGTCACCGGCTGCGCCCCACCACCCTGGGCGCGCACCCCGAGCTTGCCGTCGGGCCCGCGCGTGAGCGGCATGATCGCCTCGGGGCCCGCTTCGCCCATCAGACCCGTGTCCCCGCGCATCGGGAAGCTGACGGGGCCCGAAACGACCCCGCCGGTCGCGAAGGGCATCACCTTGCCCTGCGTGAACGCCCCACCCTGCGCAAAGGGCATCAGCCCGCCGAACATCCCGGCGAGCCCCCCCGCCAGCATCCCCCCAAGCTGCTGGGTCACCGGCTTCACCGCCGCCTTGTAGGCCGCGTCGATCATCGATCGCGCCACCGTCTCGAGCGCTTCCGACAACTTCATGCCGTCGAGCACCACCCCGTCGATGGCCCGCCCGAGACCCTTGCTCAGCGCCCCTTCGAGCCGCGCCACGTTGCGACCCGTCGACGAGAACGTCTGGTGGATGCGCCGCATCTCGGCATCGAAACCGGCGGCCATGCCCGCCGCCGAGCCGAGGCTCTGCTCCAGCGCCGCGATCTCGGTATCGAGATCGTCCAGCCCTTCGAAATCACTCATCGGATGTCTCCTTTCGCGCCGTCCTCGATGCGCCGGCCCGCCCGTCCGGGAAGGCCCGCATCATCTCTTCGAGCCGCGACCGGCCGAGCGGCCGGATGCCGCTGTCGTCACCCAGCATCAGCTTCAGCTCCGCCGGTGTGAGCGACCAGAACTGCTCGGGCGTGAGGCCGAGGCCCCGCAGGCCGGCACGCAGCAGCTGCTGCCAGTGAAAGGCCCCGTCCATCAGCCCTCCTCCGGCAGCATGAAGGCACGCGCCAAAAGCTCTGCCGCGGCGCGGGCGGCGGCCATCGGGCCGCCCTCGATCTCCGCTTGCAGCAGGTCGCGCGCGCTTCCGTCCCAGCCGCCGCCCCGCAGCCCCGCCACGATCAGCGCCAGCACGTCGCGGGTGCTGCAGCTGCCGCCCTCGAAACGCCGCACGAGATCCACCAGCGTGCCGCCCTCGAGCTCTGCCTCGAGCTCGGCGAGCGCCCCCAGCGTCAGCCGCATCCGCTGCGGCTGCCCGTCGATGGTCAGGGCCACCTCTCCGCGCCACGGGTTCGCCGTCATGCCGCCGGCACCGGGACGAACTGCAGCGCACCGGCCGAGGCGAGCCCGACCTCGTAGGTCGCCTCGCCGTTGTGCGACCCGGCATATTCGATCGAGGTCAGCTGGAACGGCCCCTCGACGCGGCCGAAATCGGGAATGATGACCTGGAAATCCGGCGTCTCGCCGTCGAAGAAGATCTGCCGCGCCCGCTCGTCGGTGCCGGCATCCTTGAAGACGCCCGAACCGGAGATGTTGGCCGATTTCACCCCGGCCCCGGACAGCAGCTCGCGCCAGCCGCCCTGGCTTTCCAGCGTCGTGACGTCGACGCTCTCGGCGTTGAAGCTCACGCGCGTGGCGCGCAGCCCTGCCATCGTCTCGAACTGACCGTCGCCGGTCAGATCCACCTTGATCAGAAGATCCTTGCCGTTCTGGGCACCCATTCGCCTTGCTCCTTGAGTGAAGTGTTCAGTCGTCCTCGACGCGCGCACGGAAGATCATGTCGATCCGCCGCAGCCCGCCGCTCTCGCGCTTCGCCCGCGCCTTCAGGAAGCGCAGGCTCACCAGCCGGCCCCGGTCGAGCGCCGGGTCGACATCGGCAAGCGCGTCGCAGGCCGCGGCCGCGACGGTCTTGGCGATCTGGAAACCCGCGGCGTCGGTCACCACCGCGACCGTCAGGTCATGCCATGCGCCGCGCCCCGTCGCGTCCGAGGCATCGCGGGCCGTCTCGGCGCCGAGCGTCACGTAGAGGCTCGGCAGGGTTCCCGCGGGCGGCGCGTCGTAGATGTCGCTGCCGACAAGTGCGGCCAGCGCATCGTCGCTGCTCAGCCGTTGATAGATCGCCGCCTGAAGCGACGCCGAAACCGCATAGCTCATGCCGCAACCTCCTCGCGTGTCTCGCAGACGAGATACATTCCGCCGGGTTCGCGCTCGGTCACCGCCAGCACGCGGAAGAGCCGCGCACCCACCCGGAACCTCTGCCCGGGCACCGGCCGGGAAGTCGCTCCCTGCGGCGCGCCACGCACCGTGATGCGGAACCGTCCCACCGCGACCGGGCCGGCCTCGCCCTGGGTCTCGCGCCCGGTGCGCGGGCGGATCTCGCCCCAGAGCGTGCCGAGCGCGGTCCATGTCTCGACAAGGCCCCCCGCACCGTCCGACGAGGTCATTGGCGCCTCCAGGACCAGCGCCCGGTTCAGAAGCGGGGCCCTCATGCGCCGAACCCCATGCGCAGCGGCCGGTAGCGTGCGATGAGCGAGGTCACCCCGAAGGGCATGCAGCCCTCGCCCAGCGCCGTCTCGTGACGGTATTCGTAGTAATGCGCGGCGAGCAGCAGCACCGCTTGGGCAAGATCCGCGGGCAGGGTCTCGAAGGTCGTCCCGTAGCCCGCGCTGAACGCGATTTCTGCCTTGCCTCCCTCCGGAATGTCCGGCAGCGATCCCGAGCGCGCGACCAGCGCAGGTGCGTGTGCGTCAGCCTCGAGCCGATAGCGCGACGGCTCGACGACCTGCTGCACGCCGTCCGCGTCCTCGAGCGCCAGGGCCTCGACCGAGACCACCGGCGCAATCGGCAGCGCGACGCGATCCCTTTCGCGCCAGCGGTGTGTGACGAGACGAAAGCTGCGCGTGAACAGCGCCTTGCCCGTGCGCCCCTCGATCGCGACCGACGCCGCCCGCACGAAGGACAAGAGCACCGCATCCTGCAGGTCGTCCTCGGCGAAACCGCTGCCCAGGCGCAGATGTCGCTTGAGCGCATCGACCGGGAAGATCGTTTCGGTCACCTCTGATTCATCGATCAACATCATGTTCTTTCTCCGACATCCCTTTCCGGTCCCGGCATTGCGGCGTGATGATGGGCGCGCACCGCGCACGTTGCCCGGGCGGAGGAAAGCAGCTGGCCAACGCGAGACCCCCGGCGCGCACCCCGTGGGGGCGACAGCGCCGCCCCCACGTTCGCATCAGCCTCAGGCCGTGGCGCAGCGCAGCAGCTTGATCGCTGCGAAGTCGCTCACGTCGCCGCCGACACGCTTGGTGGCGTAGAACAGGACGTGCGGCTTGGCGCTGAAGGGATCGCGCAGCACCCGCAGGTCGGGCCGCTCGGCGATGGTGTAGCCGGCGGCGAAGTCACCGAAGGCGATGGGATAGGCGTCGCTGCCGATATCCGGCATGTCCTCGGCGATCAGCACCGGGTAGCCCAGCAGCCGCGCAGGCTCGCCCGCCGCAAACCCGTCCGACCACAGGTGACGCCCGTCCGCGTCCTTGAGCTTGCGCAGCGCACCGGCGGTCTTCGAGTTCATCACGAAGCTCGCCTTGGCCCGGTATTCTGCGCCCAGCGCGTAGACGAGATCGATGATCGTGTCGCCGTCGCCGATGTCGCCGTTCACGCCTGTGGGCACATAGCCGAGGTTGCCCCAGACCCAGACGTCGTTGTCGACCGCCGGATGGCTCAGGAACCCGGTCGGCTTGTCGATCCCGTCGCCCGCCACGAAGGCCGCGGCCTCCGCGCGCGAGAACTTGTCGGCGATCCGCCCCGCAAGCCAGGTCTCGATGTCGAAGGCGCTGTCGTCGAGCAGGCGCTGGCTGGCCTTCGGCATCGCCGACAGCTCGTGCAGCTTGACCGAGATGCGATCGATGCTCGGCGTGCCGGTCTCGGACGAGGTGGTCGTCTCGTCGGCCCAGCCCGCGCCGGTCTCGCCCTGGTCGATGAGCACGTCGTAGGAGGTTGCCTCGACGGTCACCACGCTGGCGATGGCGCGGATCGACGCGGTGCTGTCGAGCACCGACTTCACCGTCTCCGAGGTCACCGGGTCGATCAGGTAGCCTCCATCTCCCGCCACCGCCGTCGACATCGCCTTGCCCTCGAGCTCGAGCCCGCGCAGCCCGTCGTCGTCGCCGGTGCGCAGGTAGGCGTCGAACGCCTTCTGGTGCGGTGCGGCACAGTCGGCCGTGGCGGCCAGCGCCGGACGGGCGCGCGGTGTGGTCATCTTTGCGTCAAGCATGGTCAGTCGCTCTTCCTGTTTGTGAAGCTTCATCTCGAATTCGGCCTGCAAGGCCCTGATGTCCCCGACGAGTCCCGCCACGGCGGCGCTCACCCGGGTGGCCGGGGACACGTCTTCCCCGGTCCGAGAAACAGTCTCGGAGTTCTTCATGGTCTCGATCCCGTCCTTGAATGACGCGCGTCAGCCGCCCGCCAGGTCCAGGCGCGCGCCCTCCAGCGCCTGCGCCAACTCGCGCATGATGGCCTCTTCCGGGGTCTCCCCCTTGGCCGCCACCCGCGCACTGGGCAGCATCGGGAAGGTCACCAGCGAGACCTCCCAGAGCTCCAGTTCCTTGAGGAGCCTGCGCCCCCGGTCGTCCTTCGCCGCCCGCACGGTGCGGTAGCCGATCGACAGCCCGTCGATGGCCCCCGCCGCGACCAGCTCCGCCGCCTCGCGGCCCTTCTCGATGGTCTCGAGCAAGCGGCCCTTCACGTAGAGCCCGCGGCCGTCCTCGCGGACCTCGTCCCATACACCGATGGGCTGTGACGGGTCGTGCTGCCAGAGCATCTTGACCGCGCGCCCTTCCCCCGCGAGCCGCTTGAGAGACGCCGCGTAGGCACCTTGCGTGACCACATCGCCGCCCTGGTCGCAGGAGCCGAAGAGCGAGGCGTAGCCCTCGATCTTGGTGCCCTCGACCAGCGTCACTTCCGCGTCGAAGCGGCAGAACTTGTGCTCCAGATCCATTCCCGTTCCTTTCCGAAAATCCCTCAGGGCGTCACCGTGACGAGCCCCAGAAGCGCCTGCACGAGAATGCCTCCCGCGACGCCGTAGACCGCCAGCCAGAGCCGCTTCTCCAGCCGCTCCATCAGCGCCTCGAGCCGGTCGAGCCGCGCGTTCAGCGCCTCCACCTGCAGCCGGCTGACCCGTTCGTGCGCCTCGAGCTTCAGCGCCGGGGCACAGGCAAAGGGCTCGTATTCGAGCCTGCGCTCACTCACCGTCGTCCTCCCCCGGAAGATCCGGCAGCCCCAGCATCCGCCGCTTCTCGGCAGCGCTCAGGAAATCCGCCCCGGCGACGCGCGCCCATTGCGCATCGCGCTCGGCCGAAAGCGCCGGCACCTGGTCGAGGTCGGGCTTCAGCTCGACCGCCTCGCCCAGCCAGTCCGACAGCCAGCGCCCGACCGTGGCCGTCACCCGTGTCGCCAGCGGCAGCACCGTGAGCCGGTAGAAGGCCCGGTGCGCCTCCTGGTAGTTGGCAAAGGTCGCCTCGCCGGGAATGCCAAGCAGCATCGGCGGCACGCCGAAGGCCACCGCGATCTCACGCGCCGCCGCTTCCTTGGTCTGGCGGAATTCCATGTCCGAGGGCGAGAAGCCCATCGGCTTCCAGTCGAGCCCCCCTTCGAGCAGCATCGGCCGCCCGGCGTTGCGCGAGCCCTGGTGCAGGCTCTCCATCTCGTCGCGGAGACGGTCGAACTGCTCGGGGCTCATCGCGCCCTGCCCGTCGCCGCCCTGCCAGACGATCGCCCCCGAGGGCCGCGCGGCGTTGTCGAGCAAGCCCTTCGACCAGCGGCTCGCGGCATTGTGCACGTCCACCGCCTGCGCCGCCGACTGGATCGGAGACAGCCCGTAGTGATCGTCCTGCGGATGAAACGCCCGGATGTGACAGACCGGCGCGACCGCCCCCGTGGCGTCGAACCGGTGCCGGCGTCCGTCGACGAGGTAGTCGTAGGCCACCGGCCAGCCGTCCGGCCCGGGCACCACCCGCATCCGGTCCGAGCGCAACACGTGCAGCTCGACCGGCAGGCCCCCAGCGTTGCCCTCGGTGACCGCCTCGACGTAGGCGTCGCCCGCAAGCAGCAGGTGCCCGTAGAGCGCCTCGAAAAGATCCGCCTTCCCCTGCGCGAGGTTCGGTGCGGTGATCAGCGACAGCAGCGGATGCTGCGCGTAGCGCTGCGTCTCGTCCTGAAGCACCAGCGGCAGCGCGGCGGCGGCCTCGGCGATCAGCTTCACCGCGCGAAAGCCCACCGGGTTGCCGGCGAACCCCGCCCGGGTGAGCGACCCGGTGTCCCGCGCGCTCCAGGCGACCCGACCGGCGTGCGCATGCGCCACGATGCGCCCCGTGGCCGAGGCCTTGGCCTCCGGCGCGGGCGCCGGCGTCTCGTCGCGGCCGTTTCGCAGAAAATCGAATACCATCGCCTGAAGCTCCTTCGTCCGTTCCGGCCCGGACCGCCGGGGTCCGCATCGCGTTCGAAGGAAACACTATGAAGCGAAGGTTAAGTCGCGCTTCCCCGACCGTGCGCGCGGCAGGCAACACCTTCCTTCGCGTCGAAGACCTGCTATGCGTCGCGCGCTCTAGCTAGAAACCTGCTTGGCAGGTTAGTCTCGCGCAACAAAGTTGCCCCTTGCGGGCATGTTTACGGAAAGAGGGGAAACCGCATGACCACCGAGACGACGACCAAGGCCGCTCTGCGCCCCCTCATGGCCGAGGATGCCGACACCGTCGCCGCGATTTTCTACGATGGCGTGCTGCACGGGACCGCCCCGCATTACTCCGAGGAAGAGCGCCAGGCCTGGGCGGGTCCGCGTCCGGACCCGGAGCGCTGGCGCGACCGGATCGGCGGTGCCGTGGGCCTGATGGCCGAGATCGACGGCGAACCGGTGGGCTACATGACGCTGGTCATGCCCGGCTGCATCGACCTCGCCTTCGTCCGACCCGCCCACGCCGGCCAAGGGATCGGCGGTGCGCTGCTCGAGGCCCTTACCGGCATCGCCCGCGCCGGCGGCGCCTCCGAGCTGACCGCCGACGTGAGCCTCGCCGCGCGCCCGTTCTTCGAGCGCCACGGTTTCTCTGTCGTGCGCGAGCAGACCGTGGTGCGCCGGGGCGTGGCCCTGCCCAACGTCGCGATGCGCAAACCCCTTAAGGATGGCGCCCCGCAGGCGTGACCCTTAGGGTGGGCGATCCCGCCCACCCCGTCGTTTCACAGAAGCCGCAGCGCCGGCCTGCGGTAGCCACTCATCGGCGCCACCACCAGCTCGGTCAGCGCCCAGACGAGCGCATCCACCCGGTCGGGCGAGCCCTGCCCCTGGAACCCCTGCACGGTCATCAGTCCCATCTGCTCCTCGAGCGCGGCGAAGACGCCCGCGTGCCCGACCCGGCCCTGCTCGTAGAGCGCCGCCACCGGCTCGGCCCGCGCCGCCTTGCCGCGCGTGGCCGTGACCTTGCGAAGCGGCACCTGCGGCGCCACCTGGCGCAGCACCGTCTCGACCATCGCGCCACCCTGGTTCACCTCGGCGACCACCCGGTCGGCCTGCCAGCGATCGTAGGCCGAGGCCGCGGCCTCGGCCCAGCCGGTCGGAGAGACGCCCTGCACCGTCGCATCCTCGAGCACCCAGGCCCGCCACGCCTGCGGCGGCCCCTCGCAGACCACGCCCACCACCACGATCCCGCAGGCGTCCGAGGCCCTCCCCTCGCCCGCCGGCGGATCCACCGCGACGACGATCCTGTCGAAACTCTCGGGCACCGGCTGACGCTGCGCCGCCTCGAGCACATCATGCGACCAGAGTGCCCCGTCCACATCCGTCACCAGCACGCCGTCCAGCTCCTGCCGCGCCAGCCGCGAGTTGCCGTAGCGCGCCCGCACCTCCTCGAGGAAGCTCTCGGCGAGGTTCGCCCGGTTCGCCTCGGTCTTCGCCCTCGTGACGACCGTCGAGTCGAGCTCTAGAAGCTCCTTCAGGATGCCCACGTTGCGCGGCGTGGTCGTGACGCAGACCTGCGGATGATCCCCAAGCCGCAGCGCGAACTGCAGCATGTCCCAGGTCTCGCGCGCCCTCTTCCACTTCGCCAGCTCGTCTACCCAGGCCGCGTCGAACTGCGGCCCCCGCAGCCCTTCGGGATCATGCGCCGAGAACACCATCGCCTCGGCCCCGTTCGGCCACACCAGACAACGCCGCGTCGCCTGCCACACCGGGCGGCGATCGGGGGGCGAACAATTCACGATGCCGCTCTCGCCGAAGACCATGACCTCGCGCACCTGATCCATGGTTTCCCCTACCAGCGCCACCCGCCGGCAGCGCCCCGGCGACAGCGGCAGCGCGCCCTCGACACTGGCGCGCACCCACTCGGCCCCGGCCCGGGTCTTGCCCGCGCCGCGACCGCCCATGATGACCCACGATCGCCAGTCGCCCCCGGGTGGCAACTGGTGCTCCATGGCCCAGAATTCGAAGAGAAAGGGGAGTGCCAGGCACTCCCCCTCGGTCAGCTCATTCAGGAAGCCGTCCCGCGCCGCAGCACCGGCGGAGGCGAGCCATGCGGCACCCGATCTCATCGCGCGCGCGGTCGAGGTCGAGAGCCCAGTCTCCGGCAAGACCCTTCTGTTTTCGTCTGACATTGGCAATCTGCGCCTCCGTTTCATGGCTCGCGCGCATCCAGTAGCGCACGTCGCTCATCAGCTTGCCCGTCTCCGTCTTCGAGACCTCCGCCCCGTCCTCGATCTGCGCCTTGAGGCGTCTGATTTCCTCGCCGAGGTCCTTCAGGACAGCGACGATCTCGTCACGCTCGTATTCGAGTCGCGACATTTCCTCTTCGAGATGGATGAGGATCATGCTCGATACCTTTCTTGCCTGTAGGTTCTCCGCCCGAGGCAATGAACCGGACCTGACGTGGCGCCGCGGGTGCCTGTTCCCGGGGCAGCCGGCCCAATTCGTCCAGCATGGAAAAAGCTACCGGCGGTCGGGGCTCAAGTCAAATTTCCAGACCGCGCGCACCCTGCCTACCTGACTGTTAACACGTATGAAATTCTGCCTAACGCGCGATGGAAGCAGCCCCGCCCACAACGCAAAAAGGGCGCGGCATCCATCGGCGCCGCGCCCTTCCCGAACGGTCTGACCCGCCCTTTTCCTTGGTCCGAGCGTTACTCGATCCGGCTCAGCAGTTCGCCGAGCGACGCCTTCGCGTCACCGTAGAACATGCGGGTGTTGTCCTTGAAGAACAGCGGGTTCTCGATGCCCGAGTAGCCCGTGCCCTGGCCGCGCTTCGACACGAAGACCTGCTTCGCCTTCCACACTTCCAGCACCGGCATCCCGGCGATCGGCGAGTTCGGATCTTCCTGCGCCGCCGGGTTCACGATGTCGTTCGAGCCGATGACGATGACCACGTCGGTCTCCGGGAAGTCCTCGTTGATCTCGTCCATCTCGAGCACGATGTCATAGGGCACCTTCGCCTCGGCCAGCAGCACGTTCATGTGCCCCGGCAGACGGCCCGCGACGGGGTGGATGGCGAAACGCACTTCCTTGCCCTTGGCGCGCAGGCGCCGGGTCAGCTCGGCCACGTTCTGCTGCGCCTGCGCCACCGCCATGCCATAGCCCGGCACGATGATGATGCTGTCGGCCTCGTCGAGCGCACCGGCCACGCCGTCCGCGTCGATCGCGACCTGCTCGCCCTCGACCTCCATGGCCGGGCCCGCCGAGCCGCCGAAGCCGCCCAGGATCACGCTGATGAACGAGCGGTTCATCGCCTTGCACATGATGTAGGACAGGATCGCACCCGAGGAGCCGACCAGCGCGCCGACCACGATCAGCAGGTCGTTGCCCAGCGAGAAGCCGATGGCCGCGGCCGCCCAGCCCGAGTAGCTGTTCAGCATCGACACCACCACCGGCATGTCGGCGCCGCCGATGCCCATGATCAGATGGTAGCCGATGAAGAGCGCCGCGAGCGTCATCAGGAACAGCGGGAAGAAGCCGCCGGTGCCAAGATACCACGCAAGGCAGATCACCGAGATCGCCGCCGCGGCGATGTTCAGCATGTGCCCGCCCGGAAGCTTCTTGGCGGCCGAGGTGACCTTGCCCGCCAGCTTGCCGAAGGCGATCACCGAGCCGGTGAAGGTCACCGCACCGATGAAGATGCCCAGGAACAGCTCGACCGAGAGGATGTTCAGCTCGACCGCCGTCTTGTGCGCCACCAGCTCGGGGAAGGTGCCATGCACCTCGGTGCCGGCTTCCTGCGCGCGCGCCACCGCCTTCATGGTGAAATGCGCGTTGAAGCCGACGAAGACCGCCGCAAGGCCGACCAGCGAGTGCATGGCAGCCACGAGCTGCGGCATCTCGGTCATCCCGACCTTCTTGGCCACGTAGACGCCGATGACGCCACCCGCCGCGATCAGCAGGACCGAGAGCCACCAGAGCCCGGCGCCGGGGCCGATCAGCGTCGCGAAGACCGCCAGCGCCATGCCGACGATGCCGTACCAGACGGCCCGCTTGGCGCTTTCCTGGCCCGAAAGCCCGCCCAGCGACAGGATGAAGAGGACCGCCGCGACCACGTAGGCCGCCGTCGTGAATCCGAATTCCATTGTGTCCGTCTCCCCTGCTTAAGACTTCTGGAACATGGCGAGCATGCGCCGTGTCACGAGGAAGCCGCCGAAGATGTTGATCCCGGTCATGAAGACCGACAGCGCGGCGAGGATGACCACCAGCGCCGAGCCCGAGCCGATCTGCATCAGCGCGCCCAGGATGATGATTGACGAGATCGCGTTCGTGACCGCCATCAGCGGCGTGTGCAGCGAGTGCGACACGTTCCAGATGACCTGGAAGCCCACGAAGACCGACAGCACGAAGACGATGAAGTGCTGCATGAAGCTCGCCGGCGCCACGAGGCCGACCGCGAGCAGCAGCACCGCGCCGATGCCCAGCAGGGTGACCTGCTGCTTGGTCTGCGCCTTGAAGGCGGCCACTTCCTGCGCCCGCTTCTCTTCCGGCGTCAGCTCCGGCGCCTTTTCCTTGGGCTTGGCGGCCGCGATCGCCTTGGTCTTCGGCGGCGGCGGCGGCCAGGTCACGTCATGCTTGTGCGCGATGGTCGCGCCACGGATGACGTCGTCGTCCATGTTGTGATTGACCTGCCCGTCCTTCTCGGGGGTCAGGTCCGTCATCATGTGGCGGACGTTGGTCGCGTAGAGCGACGACGACTGCGTTGCCATCCGGCTCGGGAAGTCGGTGTAGCCGACGATGGTCACGCCGTTGTCGGTGACGATCTTCTCGTCCTTGACGGTCAGCTTGCAGTTGCCGCCCTTCTCGGCGGCAAGGTCGATGATCACGCTGCCGCGCTTCATCGCCTTGACCATGTCCTCGGTCCACAGCTCCGGCGCCTCGCGGTTGGGGATCAGCGCCGTGGTGATGACGATGTCCATCTCCGGGGCCAGCTCGCGGAACTTCGCCAGCTGCGCCTCGCGGAACTCCGGCGAGGAGACAGAGGCGTAGCCGCCCGACGACGAACCGTCCGCCTGCTCCTCCTCGAAGTCGAGGTAGACGAACTCGGCGCCCATGCTCTCGACCTGCTCGGCGACCTCGGGCCGCACGTCGAAGGCGTAGGTGATCGCACCCAGCGAGGTCGAGGTGCCGATGGCGGCAAGACCGGCCACGCCGGCGCCGACGATCAGTACCTTCGCAGGCGGCACCTTGCCCGCCGCCGTCACCTGCCCGGTGAAGAAGCGGCCGAAGTTGTTGCCCGCCTCGATCACCGCGCGGTAGCCGGCGATGTTGGCCATCGAGCTCAGCGCATCCATCTTCTGCGCGCGGCTGATCCGCGGCACCATGTCCATGGCGATGACCGACGCACCGGTGTTGGCGGCGCTCTTCATCAGCTCTTCGTTGGCGGCGGGCCAGAAGAACGAGATCAGCGTCTTGCCGTCACCGAGCCAGGCCACCTCGCCCTCGGTCGGCGGCTGGACCTTGGCGATCACGTCCGCCTGTGCGTAGAGCGCCTCGGCACTGTCCACGACGGTCACATCCGCCTCTTCATAAGCGGCGTCGGCAAAGCCAGCCGCAACGCCCGCGCCGCTCTCCACCAGGCACTCGTAGCCCAGCTTCTGCAGCGCACGGGCCGAATCCGGTGTCATCGCGACCCGGTTCTCGCCCGAGGCAAGCTCCTTCGGCGTCCCTATCTTCACGTTCCTCATCTCCCTCTGTTGCTGAGGTCTTGTCCGTCTACTGGCCGTTCCGACCATCCGCACCAGTGCTACAGGCGCAGGCCACGGCCCGCAACGGCATGACGCCCTCTAATGGCCCTAGGCAGAAATTTCAAATCCATCTTCTCGTTTGTTGCGAGTATCGCCCATACGAAGCAAGAAACTTTCTTTTCAGCCTGTATTCTTCCTTCTCGATAAAGCGCTTCTCCACAACCCAGACAAAGATCGGAACCAGCACCAGCGACAGCACGGCATCCCAGAAGAGGATGAGCCCGGCAAGGATCAGGACGTCGCCAAGATAGATCGGGTTGCGCGACAGCCTGAAGATCCCGCCGGTGACGAGCCGCGCGGCCTCGTCATGCGGCATGAAACTCGTGCGGTTCCGGCGCAGCTCGGCAAGCGCCAGCAGCGCGACCAGGAGACCGCCGCCGACCAGCAGGCCGCCCAGAAGGTCGGCCCATACCGGACCGAACGACAGGCCCGCGGGCATCGCCCGCGCCTGCCAATAGGCGAGGCACAGCGCTCCCAGCAGCCACACCGACGGGATGTCCAGCCATTTCCTCATCATCGGCACCACGCTCCGGGGCTTCTTCTGGCCCGAAATATCCCGGGGTGAATGGGCCGCAGGCCCAGAGGGGCAGCGCCCCTTCCCCTGCGCCACTCTCCCCCGAAGCGGCCCGGGCGACAAGGGGCTGACAGGCCTCGGGCGCCGTTCACTCCCATTCCATCTCCTCGAAGACACGTCCCGCGTTCTTCGTCGCCAGTTCCTCGAAGGTATCGAGATGCGCCCAACGCGACTGGTCGACGTAATAGGCACTCGCAAGGTCGCCGCCCTCGTCGATGTGCGCCCCGATCTTCGCCCGGATGTCCTTGAGGTAGTCCGACGTGTAGCGCGTCACCTGCGCCATGCTCGTCGGATGACCGTGCCCGGGGATCACCCAGGTCGCCCCGAGGTCGGTGAACGGCCCGTCGAAGGTCTCGATCCAGCAGCTGGTGCAGGTCTCGGCGAAGATCGGCGGCATCCGCTCGTGAAAGGCGATGTCCCCGGCGATGACGATGCCCCACTGCGGGATCCACACCTGCGTGTCGCCCGGATCATGCGCCGGCCCGAGGTGCAGCACCTCGAGTGTCACGTCGCCCATCTCGACGGTGTAGCTGTCCGAGAACGACAGGTTCGGCACCGCCACCGTGGTGCCTTCGGCGCGGTCCCTGTTGTAGCCCCGCATGCCCTGCAAAAGGAAATCGCCGTCCTTCTCGAACACCGCGATGGCGTCCTCGTGCGCGAGGATGTCGACCCCGAGCCCGGCCCAGTAGGAATTGCCCAGCATCGCGTGGCCCTGGCCGTTCTCGTCGATCACCAGCTTCACCGGCTGGTCGGTCACCGCCCTGATCTCGTCGTGCAGCGCCGCCGCCAGTCGCGCACTCGCTCCGCCATTGATCACCACCACCCCGTCGCCGGTGACCACGAAGCTCAGGTTGTTGTTGTGGCCGGCGTTCTCATAGGTCGGCGGTGCGGTCGCCCCGATCGCGCTCCAGACGTGCGGGATCACCTCCACCGGCTTGTCGTAGAGCTCCGACTGCGGATACTGGTCCGGGATATCCTCGTGCGCCGAGGCAGCCCCCGCCGCAAGCACGGCACAGATCGTTGCAAGTCTCATCGTCCATCCTCCCTCTGGCGGCAACCGGCCGCGCTGGCGATACAGACATTCACAGATGCGAATAGGTAAGGCAAGCGGTGAAGCCCCGCCTTGCCTGCGGCGCGAAACCACGTCAGGGTCACCCGGCCCGGCGCCCTCGCGCCGACAGACCAGCCCCCGGAGGAGCCTCTTGACCGATTTCGCCTGGACCCGTGACCAGTTCCACATCCCGCTCGGGATGATCTACCTCGACGGCAATTCGCTCGGGCCCCTGCCCAAGGCCACGCCCGCCCGGCTCGAGCGGATGCTCTCCGAGGAATGGGGCGAGCACCTGATCTCGGGCTGGAACCACTGCGGCTGGATGCAGATGCCGCGCCGTCTCGGCGACCGGATCGGCCGCCTCATCGGCGCCGAGGAAGGGCACATGGTGGTCGGAGACACGCTGTCGATCAAGGTCTTCCAGGCACTTGCGGCGGCGCTTCAGACCTGCCCCGAGCGACGGGTGATCCTGTCGGACCGGGGCAACTTTCCGTCCGACCTCTACATGGCCGAGGGCCTGATCCGCCTGCTCGGAGATCGCCACGAGCTGCGCCTCGTCGCCCCGCACGAGCTCGAGGACGCGATCACCGACGAGGTCGCCGTGCTGCTCGTGACCGAGGTCGACTACCGCACCGGTCGCCGCCACGATCTCAAGGCGCTCACCCGCAAGGCCCACGACATGGGCGCGCTGGCGATCTGGGATCTCGCGCACTCCGCCGGCGCACTTCCGGTCGACGTGGCCGCCGGCGGCGCCGATTTCGCGGTGGGCTGCACTTACAAGTACATCAACGCCGGCCCCGGCGCGCCCGCCTTCATCTACGTCTCGCCCGAGCATGCAGACCACGTCGACCCGGCGCTCGCGGGCTGGCTCGGACACGACGCGCCCTTCGCCTTCGAACAGGGCTACCGCCCCGGCGAGGGCATCGAGCGGATGCGCGTCGGCACGCCCCCGGTCCTGCAGATGGCCGCGCTCGACGCGGCGCTCGACGTCTGGGACAAGGTCGACATGCGCAAGCTGCGCCGCCGCTCGCTGGAACTCACCGGCCTGATGATCGAGGAAGTCGAGACCCACTGCCCCGGCCTCCGGCTCGCCACCCCGCGCGAGAACGAGGCGCGCGGCAGCCAGGTCTCCTTCCGCTCGGAACATGGCTACGCCATCATGCAGGCGCTGATCGACCTCGGCGTCATCGGCGACTTCCGCGCCCCCGACATCCTGCGCTTCGGCATAACGCCGCTCTACATCGGCGAGGACGAGATCCACGAGGCGGTCGAGGTGCTCGCCCGCATCCTGCGGGGCGCGCTCTGGGATCATCCCAGGTATCACCGCCGCAAGGCCGTCACCTGACCACCGGCGCACGCGCCACGCCGATGCGTCGGGCCTGCCACGCGCGGCCCGAGCCGGCGGGCCGCAAGGCCCGGCAAGGCGAGACGACCTGCGCGCCGCAGGCGCCCCTTTGCCGGGCCGCGCCGCCGGGGTAGGATCGGGCCACGAAGGAGCCAACGGAGCCCCCGATGCCCATCACGCTGACCGTCAACGGCACCGACCATGCCGTCGACCTGCCCGCCGAGGTGCCCCTGCTCTGGGTGCTGCGCGACGCGCTGAGCCTCACCGGCACGAAATACGGCTGCGGCGTCGCCGCCTGCGGCGCCTGCACCGTGCAGATCGATGGCGAGGCCGTGCGGTCGTGCCAGGTCGCCCTCGGCGACGTCTGGGGCCCGGTCACCACGATCGAGGGGCTCGGGACGCCGGACCGTCTCTCGCGCCTGCAACAGGCCTGGATCGACCACCAGGTCGCGCAATGCGGCTACTGCCAGTCGGGCCAGATCATGCAGGCGGCGGCCCTTCTCTCCGTGACACCGCACCCCACCGATGCCGAGATCGACGCCACCATGTCCGGAAACCTCTGCCGCTGCGGCACCTACCCCCGCATCCGCGCCGCGATCCGCTCCGCCGCCGGCTCGGAGGGCTGAGCCGTGGCCAGCGCCGGCACCATCGCCCGCCGCGGTTTCCTCTTCGGCTCCGCCGCCATCGCCGGCGGCGTGGCGCTCGGGGTCTGGTATCTCCACGCGCCCGCCCCGAACCCGCTGCGCCCCGGCGCGGGCGAGACCGCGCTCTCGCCCTTCGTGCTCATCGACGGCTCCGGCGTCACCCTGATCGCCCCGCGCGCCGAGATGGGACAGGGCACGCAGACCACCTGGGCCGCCCTCCTCGCCGAGGAAATGGACCTCGCGTGGGAAGATGTCCGGGTGATCCACGGACCCCCGGGCGTGGCCTACTACAACGCCGCGATGATGGCCGAGAACGCGCCCGGCCCACCCTATGGCAAAAGCGCCTTCCAGCAGGCCGTTGGCGAGGCGATGGGCACGCTCGGCAAGCCGCTCAGGATGCAGGTCACCGGCGGCTCGACTGCCATGAAGGACGGCTTCGAGCGCATGCGTGCCGCCGGGGCCGCCGCCCGCGAGATGCTGAAGGGCGCCGCCGCAGCAAGGCTCGGCCTAGATGTCGCGCAGCTTCGCACCGAGACCGGCGCCGTCATCGCCCCCGACGGCACGCGCCTGCCCTACACCGAGCTCGCGGCCGGGGCCGCCGCGATCACCCCGCGCGAGATCACGCTGCGCCCGCCCTCGGAATGGCGGCTGCTCGGACGCGCCCTGCCCCGCCTCGACACCGTCGCCAAGTCCACCGGCACCGCCACCTTCGGCATCGACGTCCGCCCCGAGGGCCTGCGCTTTGCCGCCCTGCGCATGTCGCCCCGTCGCGGCGCGATGCTGCACTACGATGCCATGGCGGCACGGGGGATGCCGGGCGTCGAGAAGATCGTCGACCTCGGCGACGGCATCGCCGTCATCGCCAGCAACACGTGGCTCGCCCAGCAGGCGGTGCAGGCGATCCCCGTCGACTGGGGCCCCGCGCCCTATCCCGCCGACACCGCCGCGATCCTCGCCCGGATCGAGGCCGCCTTTGACACCGCCCCCGACAGCACCCTGCTCGACCGGGGCGATCCCGACCGGCTGCCCGAGGGCGCGACCGAGATCACCGCCGAATACAGCGTTCCCTTCCTCGCCCACGCAACGATGGAGCCGCTGAACGCCACCGCCCATGTCACCGCCGAGGGGCTCGAGCTGTGGTGCGGCAACCAGTTGCCCACCTACACCCGCAGCGCCTGCGCCGCCGAGGCCGGCCTGCCCGAGGACCGCGTCACCGTGCACACCACGCTGATGGGCGGCGGCTTCGGACGGCGGGGCGAGCTCGACTTCTCGGTGCTCGCCACACGCGTCGCCAAGGCGCTGCCCGGCATCCCGGTGATGACCACATGGTCGCGCGAAGAGGACATGACCCACGACTTCTACCGCCCCGCCGCCATCGCCCGCATGCGCGGCGCGGTGCGGGACGGCACGGCGCTGCTCTTCGACGCCGCCGTCGCCGGGCCCTCGACCGCGCGCCAGGCACTCGACCGCTGGATGGGCTTCGCGCCGCCGGGGCCCGACAAGGTGCATGTCGAGGGGCTCTGGAACCAGCCCTACGCCATCCCGAACGCCCGCGCGCGCGGCCACGTCGCACCCGACCTCGCGGTGCCGGTGGGCTTCTGGCGCTCGGTCGGCAACAGCTACAACGGCTTCTTCCACGAAAGCTTCATGGACGAACTCGCCCACGCCGCGGCAGCCGACCCGCTCGCGTTCCGCCTGTCGCTCGCCCGCAAGGCCTGGACCCCGGCCGCTTCCGTGCTCGAGGCGGTGCGCGAGATGTCCGGCTGGCCCGACAAGCCCGCCGGCACCGGCCGTGGCGTCGCCATGTGCTACAGTTTCGGCACCCCCGTCGCCTGCGTGATCGAGGTCGCGGAGGATGGCGGAGACATCCGCCTCACCCGCGCGTGGATGGCGGCCGACGTCGGCGTCGCGCTGGATCCCGGCATCCTCGACCAGCAGCTCGTCGGAGGGCTGGTCTACGGTCTCTCGGCCGCGATGATGGGCGAGATCACCTTTGCCGACGGCATGGTCGAGCAGCAGAACTTCCCCGACTACGACGCGTTGCGCCTCTCGCAGATGCCCGAGGTCGAAACCCGCATCCTGCAGGGGCAGGACCGCATCAGCGGCATCGGCGAGCCCGGAACGCCTCCGGCCGCACCGGCCCTCGCCAACGCGCTCTTCGACCTGACCGGTGTGCGGCACCGCGACCTTCCGCTGAACCGGACGGTCTCCTTCGCAATCTGACACCGCCCGCCATCGCCGACGGAGAGATCCCCCTCAGCGCGACATTGCCGCCGCTTCGGCCCAGGCGTCGACATCCGCGGCCAGTGCCCGCCAGTCGGTGTATTCCCGGTCCTCGCCGTGCGCAACGGTCTGACCGTGCTGCGAGGCGATCCAGCGCATCGCCCAAGCCTTGAAGAAATCGTATTCCGAGAAGCGAAACGCGCCCGCGACCTGCAGCACCTTCGCGGGCGTCCAGCCGAACGCCGCCACCGTCTCCTCCGCGATCCGAGCGAGCTCGGCGCGCTCCTCGGCATCCTTGCCCGCGGCGGCGAGCGAGACCTGCAGGTAGAGAACGGGCATTTCCCGGAACCCATCGGTCAATTCGCTGGCGAACTCGATCAACGCGCGCTGCACCTTGCCGACATGCACCGACCCCGCCAGCACCGCCGCGTCGAAGCGGTTCAGATCGAGCTCGCTGGCCTCGTCCAGCCCGTCATCCGCCGAGAGCAGCTCAACCGAGTGGCCGTTGTCCATGAGGTGATCCGCCACGAAGCGGCAGATCTTGCGGGTCTGCCCCTCCGTGGTCGCGTAGCATATGAGTATCCGCATCGTGCCGCCTCCTCGCCCGGGTGAACGGGCACAGGATGGCAAGAACGAGACGCTTCGGCATTGTCCGCGCGCAAGCACGGAAACAGGTCGAGGAACTCCGCCCTCAGGCCGAGATGCGCTGCGGCGCCCGCCGGGTCGCCGCGAAGTCGCGCACCGCGTCGCCGAAGGCCGTGAACAGCGGCCGCGAGACCGGATCGTTCGCCGCGTCCCACTCGGGATGCCACTGCACCGAGAGCGTGAATCCCGGCGCGCCCTGCACGTAAAGCGCCTCGGGGGTGCCGTCGGGGGCGAACCCTTCGATCTCGATACGCGCACCCGGCTTCTTGACGCCCTGCCCGTGCAGCGTGTTGGTCATCACCTCCGGCGCGCCGAACAGCCGGTGGAACACCCCGCCCTCCTTCAGCGTCACCTTGTGACGCAGCGCGAAGCGCTCCTCGAGCGTGCCGTCCGGCGGCATCCGGTGATTCATCCGCCCGGGCAGGTCGCGGATCTCCGGGTAGAGCGAGCCGCCCATCGCCACGTTCACCTCCTGGAAGCCCCGGCAGATCCCGAGAAACGGCTGACCGCGTTCGACACAGGCCCGCACCAGCGGCAGCACGATGGCATCACGGGCCCGGTCGAAGGCGCCATGCGCCTCGGTCGCCTCTTCACCGTATTCCTCGGGGTGCACGTTCGGCCGCCCCCCGGTCAGCAGGAACCCGTCGCAGGTGGCCATCAGCTCCTCGACCGAGACGAACCTCGGATCGGCGGCCACCAGCAAGGGCAGGCAGTCCGACACGCAGGCCACGGCCTCGGTGTTCATCTCCCCGCCGGCATGGGCGGGGTAGGTCTCGTTGAGCAAATGCTGATTGCCGATGATGCCGACGACGGGGCGGGTCATGCACACCTCTTTTCGCTGCTGCTGACGGCAAACATAGTGCAGCCGTCAGCGATGCGAAAGGCGGCTCACACCACCGCGACCAGCCCGACGGCCTCGACGCCTGCTTTCGCGGCAGCCGCGTCGTTGTCCGAACTGTCACCGGTCACGCCCACGGCCCCGAGCACGCGGCCCTTGGAATCCTTGACAAGAACGCCGCCCGGCACCGGGATCAGCTGCCCGCCGAAGGCGCCGTTTGCGGCGGCGATGAAATAGGCCTGTGCCTCAGCGCGCGCCATCTGTGCGCTGCCGGGCATCCCCAGCATGACCGCCCCGTAGGCCTTGCCCTGCGCGATCTGGAACCGGCCCGGGCTCGCCCCGTCCTGCCGCTCGAAGGCGATGACATGGCCGCCCGCGTCCAGCACCACCACCGACAGCGGCGCCAGCTCCATCTCCTTGCCCGTCTCCAGTGCCTTGCGGATGATCGTCCGCGCCCGGCTCAGCGAAAGTCCAGCCATCTCCGTGCTCCCTGTTCTTCTTCGGTTGAAAAATACCTCGGGGTGAATGCCGCCCTCCGGGCGGCAGAGGGGCAGAGCCCCTCGCGGGCGCGGGCCGCAGGGCCCGCGCTCCCCCGGTGCCGCGCGATCCGCGCGGCGCAATGCTTCAGCCGGCCTTCAGCTCGAGCCGGCGCCGATGCAGGACCGGCTCGGTGTAGCCCGACGGCTGCACGCGGCCCTCGAACACCAGGTCGCAGGCGGCCTTGAACGGCACGCCGTCGAAGTCCGGAGCCATGGGCCGATAGGCCGCGTCCCCCGCGTTCTGCCGGTCGACCACCTCGGCCATGCGCTTCATCACCGCCATGACCTCGTCTTCCGAGACCACGCCCTGGTGCAGCCAGTTCGCAAGGTGCTGCGAAGAGATCCGGCAGGTCGCCCGGTCCTCCATCAGCCCGACGTCATGGATATCCGGCACCTTCGAGCAGCCGACGCCCTGCCCGACCCAGCGCACCACGTAGCCGAGAATGCCCTGCGCGTTGTTCTCGATCTCCTCGCGGATCTCATCGTCCGACCAGTTCGCCCCGGCGGCGACCGGAAGGGTCAGCAGCTCCTCGAGCGTGCCGCGCGGACCACCGGCGGCGATCTCCGCCTGCCGCGCGAACACGTCGACCGCGTGGTAATGCAGGCTGTGCAGCGTCGCGGCGGTGGGCGACGGCACCCAGGCGCAGTTCGCGCCCGACTTCGGATGGCCGATCTTGGCCTTCAGCATGTCTGCCATCAGGTCCGGCATCGCCCACATGCCCTTGCCGATCTGTGCCTTGCCGCGCAGGCCGCAGGCGAGGCCGATGTCGACGTTGCGGTCCTCGTAGGCGGCGATCCAGGCGGTGCCCTTCATGTCGCCCTTGCGGATCATCGGGCCCGCTTCCATCGCGGTGTGGATCTCGTCGCCGGTGCGATCGAGGAAGCCGGTGTTGATGAAGGCCACACGGTGCTTCGCCGCGCGGATGCATTCCTTGAGGTTCACGCTCGTCCGGCGCTCCTCGTCCATGATGCCGAGCTTCACGGTATGCTGCGGCAGGCCCAGCGCCGCTTCCACGAAGCTGAAGATCTCGTCGGCAAAGGCCACCTCTTCCGGCCCGTGCATCTTCGGCTTCACCACGTAGACCGAGCCCTCGGTCGAGTTGCGCGGGCCCGCGCCCTTGGCCAGGTCGTGCCTGGCGACGAGCGTGGTCACCATCGCGTCCATCAGCCCCTCGAAGATCTCGGACCCGTCCTCGAGCAGGATGGCGGGGTTGGTCATCAGGTGGCCGACGTTGCGCACGAGCATCAGCGCGCGGCCCTTCAGCACCCGCTCCGAGCCGTCAGGCGCGGTGTAGACACGGTCGCCATGCAGGCTGCGGGTCACGGTCTTGCCGCCCTTCTCGAAGCTGTCCTGAAGATCGCCCTTCATCAGGCCGAGCCAGTTGGCATAGGCCAGCGTCTTGTCCTCGCCGTCGACGCAGGCGACCGAATCCTCGCAATCCATGATCGCCGAGACCGCCGCCTCCATCAGCACGTCGGCAAGACCCGCCTTGTCTTCCTTGCCGATGAAATGCGCGCGGTCGATCACCAGTTCGACGTGCAGCCCGTTGTTGGTGAGCAGCACCGCCTCGGGCCCGGCGGCCGCGCCACGGTAGCCCGCGAACTGTGCAGGCGTGGCGAGCGGCTTGCCGTCCACCAGCAGCGCGCCGTCCTCGATGGTGTAGCCCGCGGCATCGGCGTGGCTGCCGCCCGAAACCGGGAAGGTCTCGTCGAGGAACGCCTTGGCCTTGGCCACCACCTCGCCGGCGCGGCCCATGTCGAAGCCGCCCGAGGGCGGCAGCGAGCCCATGGCATCGGTGCCGTAGTAGGCGTCGTAGAGCGACCCCCAGCGCGCGTTCGCCGCGTTCAGCGCGTAGCGGGCGTTGGTGATCGGCACCACCAGCTGCGGGCCGGGCACGCTGGCGAACTCGGGGTCGGTGTTACGGGTCTCGATCTCGAAATCCGGGCCTTCGGGCAGCAGGTAGCCGATGTCCTCGAGAAACGCGCGATATGCGGCGGGATCATGCGCCTGCCCCTTGCGGTCGAGGTGCCAGCGGTCGATCTTCGCCTGCATCTCCTCGCGCTTGGCCAGCAGCGCCGCGTTGCGCGGCCCGAAGCCATGCGCCAGCTCCGAGAGCTTCTCCCAGAAGGTCTCTGCCGCGACACCGCTTCCCGGAAGGGCCTTCGTCTCGATGAACTCGAAGAGCACCGGGTCGATCTGCAGACCGTTGCGTTGGATGCGGCTGGACATGGGCAAAGCCTCCTGGGCGGATTCTGGACGGATTCGTGGTTCCCTTTCGTGTATCCAAGTTTCCGATCGGAAACAATACTGGTAAGGTAATATTACCAATCGCCGCGCGATCGGCCTGCCGCCCGGGTCAAGGCCCGGGGTTTTCCACCATGATCCGACCGTCAGAGCGGCCCCGTTTCAGGCGGCGTCGCGGTCCGCCTGCTGGCGCGCCCAGAGCTGGGCGTAACGCCCGCCGCGCGCAAGAAGCCCCTCGTGGGTGCCCTCCTCGACGACCTCGCCCTTCTCCAGCACGACGATCCGGTCGGCATCGGCGACGGTCGAGAGCCGGTGGGCGATGGTGATGACCGTGCGGCCCTCGCCGGCGCGCTTCAGGGCGGTCTGGATCTCGGCCTCGGTCTCGGTGTCGAGCGCCGAGGTCGCCTCGTCGAGCAGCAGGATCGGCGGGTTCTTGAGCAGCGTGCGGGCGATGCCGACGCGCTGCTTCTCGCCGCCCGAGAGCTTCAGCCCACGCTCGCCCACCTGCGTGTCGTAGCCCTGCGGCAGGCTCTCGATGAAGTCGTGGATCTGCGCCGCCCGCGCGGCGGCGACGATCTCGTCCTCGGTGGCGCCGTCGCGGCCGTAGGCAATGTTGTAGCGGATCGTGTCGTTGAAGAGCACCGTGTCCTGCGGCACCACGCCGATGGCCGCGTGCAGGCTGGTCTGCGTCACCTCGCGCAGGTCTTGCCCGTCGATGCGGATCGCCCCGTCCTGCACGTCGTAGAAGCGGAAGAGCAGACGGCCGATGGTGGACTTGCCCGACCCCGAGGGCCCGACCAGCGCCACGTTCTGCCCCGCGCCCACCGACAGCGAGACGCCCTTGAGGATCGGCCGCTCGGGATCGTAGCCGAAGCGCACGTCGTCGAGCTCGACCACCCCGCCCCGCACGTCGATCGACGGCGCGCCGGCACGGTCGGTGACGTCGCGCGGCTGGTCGAGCAGATCGAACATCTGCCCCATGTCCACGAGGCTCTGCCGGATTTCGCGGTAGACCGTGCCGAGGAAGTTGAGCGGCATGGTGATCTGGATCATGTAGGCGTTGACCATGACGAAATCGCCCACGGTCAGATTGCCGTTCTGCACGCCGAGCGCCGCCATGACCATGACGATCACAAGCCCCGAGGTGATAAGCAGGCTCTGCCCGAAATTCAGGAAGGCAAGCGAGGTCGCGGTCTTCACCGCCGCCACCTCGTAGCCGCGCATGGCGGCGTCGTAGCGCGCCGCCTCGCGGCTCTCGGCGCCGAAGTATTTCACCGTCTCGAAGTTCAGCAGGCTGTCGACCGCCTTCTGGTTGGCGTCGGTGTCCTGGTCGTTCATCGTGCGGCGCAGGCGGACCCGCCACTCGGTGACCTTGAAGGTGAACCAGACGTAGAGCGTGATGGTCACCGCCACCACGGCGAGATACCAGACGTCGAAGAGGAAGAAGAGCACCCCCGCCACCAGCAGCAGCTCGACGATCAGCGGGCCGACGCTGAACAGCATGAAGCGCAGCAGGAACTCGACGCCCTTCACCCCGCGCTCGATGATCCGGCTCAGCCCCCCGGTGCGGCGGGTGATGTGATAGCGCAGCGACAGCTCGTGGATGTGGGTGAAGGTCTCGAGCGCCAGCCGGCGCAAGGCGCGCTGGCCGACCCGGGCGAAGACCGCGTCGCGCAGCTGCTGGAAGCCGACGTTGCCGAGCCGCGCCGCGCCATATGCGATGGTGAGCCCCACCGCGCCGAGCATCAGGTCGGAGACCTCGCCCGAGAGGCTGTCGACCGCCTGCTTGTAGAGGATCGGCGTGCCCACGGCGATGAGCTTGGCCACCAGCAGCAGCGCCATCGCGATCACCACGCGGCGTTTTACCCAGGCCTGGCCGTCGGGCCAGAGGTAGGGGATGACGCGGCGGATGGTGCGCAGGCCCGAGCGGCGTTCCTCGCGGGCGATCTCGGCGGAGCTGTCAGGTGGCATGGCTGGTCCCGGGCGGCTGGCTGGTTTCGCCGGGCTTAACGCGAAGCCCCGGCAGTTGCCAGAGCGACGGCGGCACCGCGGCAAGGGGCGCTGCCCCTCTTGCCCCGGGCAGGCCCGGGGCAATTCACCCCGAGGGTATTTGGAAACCGGAGAAGGGGCCTGCGTAGGCGCCCTGCCCCGCCTCCGCTTCGAAGGTCAGTCGGGCAGGTCGAAGACCTGGCCGGGATAGATGAGGTCGGGGTCGCGGATCTGGTCGCGGTTGGCCTCGAAGACCTTCACGTAGGCCATGCCCTCGCCGTAGCGGTCGCGGGCGAGCGCCCAGAGCGTATGTCCAGGCTGCACGGTGACGGCACCGAGCGGCGCGCCGCCCTCGCCCGCGGCGGCGAGCCGCGCGGGTTCCTCGCGCAGGAAAGGGCTTTCGGCGCGGGCGGTGACGGCGCCTCCGGCGTCGAGCTGGTCGACGCGGAGCGTGTAGGTGCCGGTTTCGATATCGGGGAGAGCGGCGCGCCAGCGGCCGGTACCGGGCACCTGCGAGGTCGCGACGGAGCGGTTGTCGAGGTAGATGCGCAGCGAGGCGGCGGCGCTGCCCCGCCCCGAGAGCACCACGTTGCCCGCGTCGTCGTAGGCGATGGCGTCGATCACCACCTCGTTCGGGGCGCGCGGCGCCGGGGCCTGCAGCACCTCGACGCCCTCGGCGTTCGACAGCAGCACGGTCTGCGCGGGCGGCGGCGGGGCGGGCACCGTTTCGGGTGCGGCGCTGTCCTGCGCGGTGGCGGCGCCCTCGAACGGCGCGGCTGCGGGCTCCTCGCCCGCCAGTTGCGGGGTC
>NZ_ML112602.1:0-73738 GCF_003703915.1 Salipiger sp. D13 | reverse complement strand
TCCTCCGCATTACGGCCACCTGATGATAAGTTAAGCGCCAGAAGAATGATGCGGCCGATGCCGAGGCGATTGTGGAGGCGGCGTTACGCCCGACCATGCGGTTTGTTGCTGTGAAGACGGAAGATCAGCAGGCGCGCGCGATGCTGTTCCGGACACGGCAGATCTTTGTCGGCCAACGCACTCAGATGATCAACGCCTTGCGTGGGCACTTAGCGGAGCACGGGCTGGTGGCGGCACGAGGTCCGGCTCATGTCAAGCGCCTCGCAGACGCGCTCGCCGATGAAGATACAGCGCTGCCTGACGGCGTTCGCGATCTTGGCCAGATTTATCTGGACCAAATTGACGGCCTAACTGCGCGGATCGCAGACCTTGACGCAAAGATGAAGCGCGCCGCTAAAGACGCCGATCTGGCCCGCCGCGCGCAAACTATGCCGGGCGTGGGGCCGGTCACTGCGCTGGCGATCGAAACCTTCGCGCCAGATATGGCCAGCTTCCGACGTGGGCGTGATTTTGCGGCCTGGCTCGGCCTCGTGCCGAAACAGCACTCTACAGGCGGGAAAGCCCGGCTGGGGAAGACCTCGAAGATGGGGCAGCGCGACATTCGCACGCTTCTCGTGTCTGGAGCCATGGCCGTTCTTCAGGCCGTCGAACGATTTGACACCCCGAATAATGGTTGGCTGAAGCGCCTGCTGACCCGCAAGCCGCGCATGGTCGCTGCGATCGCACTGGCGAACAAGATGGCGCGTGGCCTTTGGGCCATGATGACGAAACAGGAGGATTACCGAAATCCGGTGGCGGCAATGGTCTAAGCGCCTGCGTTTGCCATTCCGCCCCGGGTCACGTCGGGAGTGTGAGGAGGTCGCTGAACAGTAAGGGCAAAGGATCGATCAGATCGGGGTCAGAGAAAGCAGTCTTTGTGCAGGAGCCACCGAGCTCGGTTTGTTGATTTGCTTCTGATCCGCGCATCGCCATACCGGCCAGCGGCCATGTCAGCGCCGCAGAGAAAGGCCTGATACATGACCGCACCCGATCACATGCTTGAGCCGTTCAGAAACTACTTGCACTGACGGGGGCATCCATACATGCATAAGTCGGTTGCTGGCCAAGGTTCCCCTTTCCCCTGGCGGACTTATTCCACAGCTTCCGTGACAGGGATGCCGAGCGCGGTGTAGCCGTTCAGGAGGGCGATGCGGACCTGGATTTCCGCGACCTGGCGGTCGAAGTCCCCTGCTATGAGCCTCTGGTCCAGCAGTTTCACGCAATGCATTTTGGTCTCGACACGGCTCCTGCGGTGATATCCGCTCCATCGTCGCCAGAGCGCGCGGCCGAGGTATTTGGCAGCGCGCAGGGCCTCGTTTCGGGCCATGGCTCCGGTGGTGGCGGCTTTCCACGGCTTGGCATTTTTGCGAGGCGGGATGACGGCATGTGCGCCACGGTCGGCAATGGTGTCGTGGCATTTGCGTGTGTCATAGGCCCCGTCGGCGGTGACGCTGCCGATCTGCTCGTCCGCCGGGATCTGGCCGAGCAGGTCGGGCAGCACCGATGTGGCTGCCAGTAACCTCGACCGCACGAACCTCCAATGTCTGCTCGTCTACCCCGAGGTGGATCTTGCGCCAGATCCGTCGCTTGCCGGGCCCTCGCTCAAAAGCCGAGATGAATTGGACCATTCGCGAGCACGGACGTCCTCTGCACTCGGTGTCTGGGGAGGGCGATGATACTCGGAATCACGCCAATGAGGTTCAAGCCGACCTTGCCGCGAAGTGGTAAGATTGCCTCGCAGCCGATCGTCCGGAGCGGTCAACGTTCGCCCCGTGAGATGGCAACCTCTTTGGAAGAGAGCTCGAGCAGCCCATCCTCCCAAGTTATGATCGGCGCATAGCCCAGCTCGCGCTCGGCCTTGCGGGTGTCGAGCGTGATCTCGACGGCGCTGGTGGCATAGTCCTGGAAGCTAAGCGGACCGTGGAGCCGGCCGCCGCTTACCCGATGCAGCCCGTCACCGATGCGTGCCACCGTGCGAAGCACGCCACGCGGCACCGACTTGTCGGGCACCTCAAGGCCCTGGCTTTCCAGCAGGCCGGTGACGGTCTCCCGGAACGTCCGCGCCGGGCCGTCTGAGACATGGTAGATCTCGCCCGACCGTCCGTGCCTTAGCGCTAGGTCCACGGCGTGGCAGAGGTTGGCGATGTGCATGGTGGAGGACCGATACCCGCCCCCCGAGATCCAGGCGAACTTGCCGCTCCGGACGGCCTCGACCAGCACCGGAAGGGCGGTCGTGTCGTCACGGCCCCAGACCATGCGCGGGCGCAGGATCACGACGTGCTGACCCGCGGTGGCGGCGCGGCGGGCAATCCTCTCCGCCTCTGCCTTGCCTGCGGAATAGGCCCCTGCCGGTCGGGCGGGATAGGGTGTCGTTTCGTCCACATTGGACAGGGGGCGCCCATTCTGGAGTACTGAATCCGTGCTGATGTGAACGACCTTCGTGACGCCGGCCTGCCGGGCCGCGTCGAGCACGCGACGTGTGCCCTCCGGGTTGACCCGAGCCGCCGGCGAGCCAACTCCGTGATCGACACTGGCCGCGGCGTGGATCAGCGTCTCAGCCCCGGACATGAGCGGGACGAGGTCGGCGGTCAGCATGTCGCCCAGGACCGGTTCCCCGCCCCAAGAGGCGACCCGTCTGGCAGCTTCTTCATTGCGGACAAGCCCCGTAACCCTATGCCCTTTCGCGATGAAGTGACGCAGCAGGTTGCGCCCCACGTAGCCGGCGGCGCCGGTGATGAACACACGGTCCTCAGTCATGGGTGCCTCCGGTATTCCATGCCCCCTGCATGACGAGGGCCTCGATGTCCTCGAGGATCTCGGCTCGCTCGGCCTCGCTCCAGTCGTGGAATTCCAGATGCTGCTGGAACTTCAGCCCCTCCAGCGCCAGCCAGGCCAGCCGAGCCGCGCGCGGATGGCTCGCCTGGGCCAGCAACCTCTGGCCCAACGCGGTCTGGTTCTCGCGGAAGGTCGCGCGCAGCTCCCTGTCCTGCATCAGCGCGGAGACGAGGCTCAGCACCGCGGCATTGCCCTCCGGAACAGGCGGAGTGTGCCGGGCAGCCGCGATGCGGCCCCGCAGCGGCGCATCCGGCTCTTCGGCAAACTCTGCTTCGCAGGCCTCGTTGAAAGCGTTGTCCGCCTTGATGGTGCGCTCGACCAGCGCCGCAACAAGGTCACGCTTGCTGGAATGCTCGTAGAGCACCGTGGCCTTCGAGACGCCCGCCTCCTTCGCCACCGCGTCGATGGTGAGAACACCGTCGCGGGCGACAACGCGCTCGACGGCATCGAGTATTTCGCTCTGGTCGTGTTTCTTGGGCCGTGCCATGGATCACCAATTTGTTTCCGACCGTTCGGAAATAAACGGGTGACCTGAGCCTGTCAACATCCGTCCATGTTCAGCGAAGGACCACCGGCGGGCCGCTGCCCAGAAGGTCCCCAGCCAAGGATCCGTAAGGCCGGTCTATTCTCCTGCCTTTGCCCCCCGACAAAGGCCGTCTGCTCAGCTCTGCGAGCCAATAAGTTTGTTACAGGTTCTGCAATTCTCTCCTTCCGAGTTCGCTCATTCTTTCATCAGTTCAGGAGAATAGCTCTCGGACATCGCCAGCGAGGAAGCTGTCGGTCTCCGCTACGGAGCCCGGCAGATCCTCACAATTCCAAGATAGGCAATGCGATTGCCCGGATCGCTTTCCGCAAGCGGTCGACCTGAAAGGAGTAATGCACATGACCACCGTGTCCTACCGCACCCGTACCGTCGGCGACGTCGAGGTCTTCTACCGCGAGGCGGGACCCGCCGATGCCCCGGTCCTGCTGTTGCTGCACGGGTTTCCCTCCGCCAGCCACATGTTCCGAGACCTGATCCCCGATCTCGCCGACCGCTACCGCGTGATCGCGCCCGACCTGCCGGGTTTCGGCAAGACACGGGCGCCGGAGCGCGGCGGGTTCACCTACAGTTTCGACGCTCTCGCGGAGGTGATCGACGGCTTCACCGAGGCCCTCGGGCTGGAGCGTTTCGCACTCTACGTTTTCGACTACGGCGCGCCGGTCGGGCTGCGGATCGCCATGAAGCACCCCGCGCGCATCACCGCCATCATCTCGCAGAACGGCAACGCCTATGAGGAGGGCTTCAGCGATGCATGGGGCGCCTGGGAACGCTACTGGCGCGAGCCTTCCGAGGAAAACCGCGAGGCCTGCCGAGAGGTCTTGTCTGCGGACACCATCCGCAACTGGCAATACGGCACCGGCGCCGATCCGGAACGGCTTTCGCCGGACGGCTGTGAGCTCGACATCGCCTACATGGGGCGTCCCGGAGCAGAGGAGATCCAGCTCGACCTGATCCTGGACTACCGCAGCAACGTCGCGCTCTACCCGGACTTCCAGGCCTATTTCCGTGAACATCAGCCGCCGCTTCTGGCGGTCTGGGGCAAGCACGACCCGGCCTTTATCCCGCCCGGCGCCGAGGCCTTCTCCCGGGACCTGCCTAAGGCGGAGATCCACCTGATCGATGCAGGCCACTTCGCGCTGGAGACCCACCATGAAGAGGTGGCAGGCTACATGCGCGATTTCCTGGGCCGGGTCCTCAAGGACTGAAGGTCAGGCGCTCAGCCCACCAAGCTGCCTCTGCCCCCGCCAGCGCCGGCGGGGGCAATCTTGATCGCAGGCGATCAGCTCGAACCGAGCACTTTCCTCAGTCGGGGAGCGGCGAAATCGAGGAACGCCCTGACCTTGGCTGCGGCCCTGCGGCCTTCGACATGGACAAGATGGACCGGAAGCGGCGCGGGCTCATGCTCATCGAGCACGGTCTGCAGAAGCCCGGCCTCCACGTCCTCGGCCACCTGATAGGATAACGCGCGGGCCAAGCCCCAACCGTCCCGCGCGATGCCGATCGCGGCGGCCACGCTGGTCATGCTCAGGCGGGGCGCCACCTTGACCACCGAAGTCTCATCGGCCCCGAACCGCCAGACCCCGACCGCCGTGTCGGTGGGCGTCCCGATCAGCCGATGCTCGGTGAGATCGGAGGGGGTCCCCGGCAGGCCGTGGCTTGCGACGTAGGCGGGCGCGCCACAGACGACACGCCGAACCTCTCCCACCTTGAGCGCCGCCAGATCCGAGGATGGAAGCGGGCCGATGCGCAGCGCGATGTCGACCCCTTCCTCGACGAGGTTCACCATCCGGTCGAGCATCAGAAGCTCGGCGCTGATGCCCTCGTGCAGATCCAGGAACTCCGTGATCAGGGGCGCGACGTGCAGCCGCCCGAATTCCTGGGGGCAGGTGATGCGCAGCTTGCCGACCGGGCGCTCGGCCGCGCCGGCGGCCGCGTCATCAGCCACCGCAAGGCGTGCGAGGATGTCGCGGACCTCGTCGAGGTAGGCGCGACCGACATCCGTCAGACGCACCTGCCGCGTGGTCCGCGTGAAGAGCCGTGCCCCGAGTGCCGTCTCAAGCTCGCCGACGCCGCGAGTGGCCGAGGGTGCGCTCAGACCGAGAGCCCGCGCGCCGCCGGCAAAGCTCTCCGCGTCGGCCACGGCGACGAAAACCTTGAGGGATTGCAGCCGGTCCATGCCGCTCCAGTGCTTCAGGTTGCGAAATCAAAGATCAAGAATGGCGCGCAGTCCTGCAGAAGGCAAATCGCCAACTGCCAGCCAACGGCAGTTCCGAGTTCAGAACAAAAGCTGGCGGGCGGCGGGGGCAACCGCGCGCATGCTCGCGGCTGAGGGCGTCATCGTCGGACTCGCCGCGCGCCGACTCGACAGGCTTGATGCGCCAGTGACCGAGATCGAGGCCACCGCAGCCTGATTTCGACGTCTCTCCCTACTTGCCGCCGGCCGACGTGGGGACGACCTCGGCGGCGGGCGACATGTCCCTGCTGGCGGGAGACACGGCATGATCGGTGCTCCGCAGATCCTGCTTGCTCATCACCTGAAGATGCAAAAGCTCCCGGCCTTCTTGCGGGAGCACGAGAAGCTGGCGCGCCAATGTGCCGCCGGGGAAGACGACGGGAAGACCTCCGTGATCGAGACGCATCAACGGAAGCTCGGGCAAAATTTCACTCCGATAGTTTACACGAGTAAAAGTATACTATACTCGAGTATAAGTCTGGAGGAGGATGCTGGCCGATCGGCGGAGCAGCATCCCGATGTTCTGGGAGGAACACTTATGAAATCCATCACCCGCACGCTTCTTGCGTCGACAACGCTCGCGCTCATGACAGCCACCGGCGCCATGGCCGATGGCATCGGCGCGTCGCTGCTGACGCAGCAGCACCCGTTCTACATCGAGATCAACAACGCCATGGAGGCAGAGGCGGATGCGCGCGGCGTCCCGCTCGAGGTGTCCATCGCCACCCAGGACCTGTCCAAGCAGCTGGCCGACGTCGAGGACTTCATCGTCAAGGGCGTCGACGTGCTGGTGATTTCCCCGGTCGACAGCCAGGGCGCCCTGCCCGCCATCATGAAGGCCAAGGCCGCCGGCATCGAGGTGATCACCGTGGATGTGCCCGCCGAAGGCGTCGACGTGACGTCCTACATCGGCACCGACAACTACGCCGGCGGCGTGCGTGCGGCGGAGCTGATGGGCGAGCAGCTTGGCGGTGAGGGCAAGGTCGCGATCATCGACTACCCGACCGTGCAATCGGTCGTCGCCCGCATCGACGGGTTCAAGAAGGGGCTCGAAGAGTTCCCCGGCATCGAGATCGTCGCCCAGCAGACCGGCATCACCCGCGCCGAGGCGCTCGCGGCGGCGCAGAACATGCTGCAGGCCAATCCCGACATCAGCGGGATCTTCGGCTTCGGCGACGATGCCGCCCTTGCCGCCGCCGTGGCGGTGAAGAGCGCGGGCCTCTCCGAGCAGGTCCAGGTCATCGGCTTCGACGGCATGGAAGAGGCGCGCAATGCCGTCGATTCCGATCCTGTCATGGTGGGCGTGATCCAGCAGTTCCCCGATCAGATGGGCAAGATGGCCGTCGACACCGCCATCGCCATCATGAACGGCGAAGAGGTGCCTGCCGAGCAGCCCATCGTCCCGGGCGTCTACACCGGCAAATGACCCTACGTGACCGGTGGTCCCAGCACCGCCGGTCACCACACGGTCCCCCCTCGGGCGCATCGCGTCACCGGGACCGGCCCGAGTTTCCCGATTCCCCAAAGGAGGCCGCCATGGAGCATGGTGACGTCGTCCTGCACCTGACCGGGGTCCGCAAGACCTTCGGCCCCATCGTTGCGCTGCGGCACATGGACCTCACGGTCCGCGCGGGCCGGGTCCACACGATCCTTGGCGAGAACGGTGCAGGCAAGTCCACGCTGATGAAGATCCTCGCGGGGGTGCAGCTGCCCACCGAGGGCGACATCACCCTCGGTGGCAAGGATTTCCGTCCGCGCACCCCGCAGGACGCCGCCGCCGCGGGACTGGCCATCGTGTTCCAGGAACTCAGTCTCTGCAACAACCTGACCGTGGCCGAGAACATCCTTGCCACGCGCGAACCGACCCGGATGGGCTTCATCTCGGATCGCAAGCTGGTGGCGCAGGCCCGGGCGCTGGTGGCCGACCTCGGCCTGCCGCTCGATGTCAACGCGCGGGTGGCGGATCTGTCGATCGCGCAGCGCCAGCTGGTCGAGATCGCCAAGGGCCTGAGCCATGACGCGCGGGTGGTGATCTTCGACGAGCCGACCTCGTCGTTGTCCGACAGCGAGGCCGAGATCCTGTTCCGGATCATCGACAAGCTGACCGCGCAGGGCAAGGCGGTGATCTACATCTCGCACCGCATGGAAGAGATCATGCGCCTGTCCGATGACATCACGGTGGTGCGCGACGGCGAATACGTGGACACCGTTGAAAAGGACGAGACCACCATCGACGCGCTGATCGCCATGATGGTCGGGCGTCGCATGGATGAGATCTATCCTCCCCGGATTGCCCCCGAGGCCGAGCCCCGCGATGTACCCATGCTGAGGGTCGAAGGCCTGTCCCGCAAGGGCGCTTTCGAGGACGTGAGCTTCGATCTGGCGGCGGGAGAGATCCTCGGGGTCTTCGGTCTTGTCGGCTCGGGCCGGTCCGAGGTGATGAACGCGCTCTTCGGGATACTGCCCGCCGATACCGGCCGGATCGAGATCGACGGCTCCGAGGTCAGGATTTCAAGCGCCGCGCAGGCCATCACGCAGGGCATCGGGTTCGTCACCGAGAACCGCAAGGAACAGGGTCTCGTGCTGTCGCACGGGCTGCGGCCCAACGTGACCATGGCAGCACTCGGGCGGTTCTCGGGGCGCGGCTTCCTGCGCAGCGGCCCCGAACGCGCTGCCGCCGCCACCGAGGTGCAGCGCCTCGGCATCCGCACCGGCTCCATCGAGACGGTCACCGGCACGCTGTCGGGCGGCAACCAGCAGAAGGTGGTGCTTGCCAAGTGGCTGGCCACGAAGCCCCGCATCCTCATCCTCGACGAGCCGACCCGCGGCGTCGACGTGGGCGCCAAGTTCGAGATTTACCGCATCATCCGCCAACTTGCCGCCGAAGGCACGGCGATCCTCATGGTGTCCTCGGAATTGCCCGAGGTGCTCGGGATGGCCGACCGCGTGATGATCATGTCCGAGGGGCGCGTGGCCGCCACCGCCCCCCGCGACACGCTGACACCCGAGAGGGTGATGACCTTTGCCACGGGACATGTCCAATGACCGATACCACCTCCACGCAGCCGCAGGGCCACAGCTACGTCCGCGCCATGATCCGCCAGTATGCGGGGATCGTGCTGTCCCTCGTGGCGCTTTGCGTCATCTTTTCGCTGACCAACGACCGTTTCCTGTCGCTGGCGAACTTCACCAACATCTTCCAGCAGGTGGCGGTGATCGCCATTGCCGCCTTCGGCATGACATGGGTGATCCTGCTGGGCGAGATCGACCTGTCCATCGGGTCGATCATCGCCGTCGCGGGGATGGTCGGGGCACAGGTGATCGGGCTGGGCTGGGGCTTCGTGCCGGCGCTGGTGCTGACGCTGGCCTCGGGCGCGATCATGGGGCTCTTCAACGGCACCATGACCGCCAAGCTGATGCTGCCGTCCTTCATCGTCACGGTCGCCACGATGAGCATCTACCGCGGCTTCGTCAGCCTGCCCACCGGCGGCGCCCCGGCCATGAACATGGACCCCACCTGGATCGCGATCGGCGCGAACAGCTTCCTCGGCCTGCCGATCATCATCTGGATCGTGCTGGCGCTGTTTCTCGTCAACCACGTGGCGCTGGCGCACACCACCTTCGGCCGCAAGGCGTATCTCACCGGGGGCAACCGCGAGGCGGCGCTCTATTCCGGCATCAACGTGGATGGCATGAAGATCAAGATCTTCATGATCTCGGGCGTGATGGCCGCCGTTTCGGGGATCCTGCTGTCTTCGCGGCTCTATTCGGCGCAGACCAACGCCGGCATGAGCTACGAGCTCGATGCCATCGCCGCCGCCGTGCTGGGCGGCACGTCGCTGGCAGGCGGGGTCGGCACCATGGTGGGCACGCTGATCGGGGCGCTCATCATCGGGGTGCTCAACAACGGCATGAACATGCTGTCGGTGCCCTATTTCTACCAGCTGATCGTCAAGGGGCTGGTGATCCTCGTCGCCGTCTGGCTCGACGTGCGCTCCAAGCAGCGGCAGGGCTGAGCCATGGCAAAGGTCCTGACCGTCGGAGAGATCCTTGTCGAGATCGTCGCGACCACGAAGGGCGATGGCTTTCGCGAGGCGCAGCCGCTGATCGGCCCCTTCCCCTCGGGGGCACCGGCGATCTTCATCGACCAGGTGGGCAAGCTCGGCAAGCCCTGCGCCATCCTCGGCCGCGTCGGTGACGATGATTTCGGCCAGCTCAACCTCGACCGTCTGCGCCGCGACGGGGTGGATGTGAGCGGGGTCGAGGTCGCGCCGGGCGAAAGCACCGGCTCGGCCTTCGTGCGCTACCGCGAAGACGGCTCGCGCGTCTTCGTGTTCAACATCGCCAACGCCGCCTGCGGCACCCTTCCCGCCACGCCCCACGGCCGCGCGGTCATGGACGGCTGCACCCACATGCATGTCATGGGCACCGCCCTCTCGGCCCCCGGCCTTGCCGCGCGCGCCATGGAGGCTGTCGAGGTCGTCAAGCAGAACGGCGGCACGCTGAGCTTCGACCCCAACCTGCGCCCGGAGATCCTGAACACCCCCGGCCTGCGCGAGGCGCTGGACCGGGTGCTGGCGCAGACCGACCTCTTCATGCCCTCGGGCGACGAGATCTTTCTCTTCACCGAGGCACAGACCGAAGCCGAGGCGGTCGCCGAGCTGCTGGAGCGCGGCGTGCGCGACATCGTCATCAAGCGCGGCGCCGATGGGGCAAGCCACTTCGACGCCGGAGGCCGCACCGATGTCGCGGCCATCGCGGTCGAGGAGCTCGACCCCACCGGCGCAGGCGATTGCTTTGGCGGGGCCTTCGTCAGCTTCTGGCTGGACGGGGCCGATCCCGCCACCGCGCTGACCCACGCCAACGCGGCCGGCGCGCGCGCCGTCACCCGGCTTGGCCCCATGGAGGGCACCTCGACCCGGGCCGAGCTCGCCGCGCTGCTCGCCACGACCGAAACCGGCTGAACATCCAGGACCGATCCCATGACAAACCCCCTGCACGACATCGCAAACTGGCGCCACGAGGCCGGCCCGTCTGGCATCCCGTCGGTGTGTTCCGCCAATGCCATGGTGCTGCGCGCCGCCATGCGCGCCACCGCGCCCACCGCCCTGCCCCTGCTGATCGAGGCCACCTGCAACCAGGTCAACCAGGATGGCGGCTACACCGGCATGACACCCGCCGATTTCCGGACCTTCGTCGAAGGCATCGCGGCCGAAGAAGGCTTCGATCCGGCCCGCCTGATCCTTGGCGGCGATCATCTCGGCCCGAACCCGTGGAAAGCCCTGCCAGCGGATGAGGCGATGGACAAGGCCGACGCGATGATCCAGGCGTTCTCGGCAGCGGGCTTCACCAAGCTGCACCTCGACTGCTCGATGGGCTGCGCGGGCGAGCCGGTGGCGCTCGACGACAGGGTCACCGCCTCGCGGGCCGCCCGCCTTGCCGCCGCCGCCGAGGACGCCCGGCCTTCGGGCGGCACTGCTCCGGTCTACATCATCGGCACCGAGGTCCCGATCCCCGGCGGCGCCATGGAGGAGCTCGACACGCTCGAGCTCACCGATCCAGCTGCGGCAAGAACCACGGTCGAGGTCCACCGCAAGGCATTCAGCGATGCCGGGCAGGACGATGCGTTTTCCCGCGTCATCGCCGCCGTGGTCCAGCCGGGCGTCGAGTTCGGCAACCACAACGTTATCGACTACGACAGCGCGGCGGCGCAGCCGCTGTCGGCGGCGCTGACGGACCTGCCGGGGATCTGCTTCGAGGCGCATTCCACCGACTACCAGCGCCGCGCCGGTCTTGCCGCGCTCGTGCGGGACGGGTTCGCCATCCTCAAGGTCGGCCCGGGCCTTACCTTCATGCTGCGCGAGGCGCTCTACGGGCTCGACCAGGTCGCCGAGGAACTGTTCCCCGGCCAGCGCAGCCGCACCCTGCGCCAGACCATGGAAGACGTGATGATGGCCGCGCCCGCCAACTGGGATCGCTACTACGAGGGAAGCGGCGCGGAGCGTGCGCTGCAGCGGCATTTCAGCTACTCCGACCGCATTCGCTACTACTGGCCGCAGCCCGACGCCGAAGCCGCCGTGGCCGAGCTTTTCGCCCTCTTGGGGAACAGGCCCTTGCCCGAAACCCTGATCGGCCAGTACCTGGGAGCGCGCTATGCCGCCGTCCGCGGAGGCACGCTGGCACCGAAGGCCGAGGATCTCGCGCTCGCCGCCGTCGAGGCGCTGATGCAGGATTACCTTTCGGCCTGCGGGGCCTGAGGCTATCAGGTGGCCCGGACGCCGCACAGGAGCAAGACACGCCACATGGTGAAGCGAACGGATATCAGGACGATGGAGGATTTCTCGGCCTATGTCGGGCTGTCCCGCCCGACCGTGTCGAAATTCTTCAACGATCCCGCGTCCGTGCGCGACACCACCCGGGCACGGATCGAGACGGCACTGAAGGAGAGCGGGTTCAGCCCGAACATCTTCGCGGTGAACCTCAAGCGGCGGCGCAGCCGGATCATCGGGATCATCATCCCCAATTCGACCGACCCGTTCTACATGGAGCTTACCCGCTCGGTCGAGGAACTGGCAGCGAAGGCGGGCTACCTGGCCTTCATGCTGTCGACCAACGGCCAGCACGCGCTGGAAAGCTCTGCCATCGACAGGCTGCAATCGATGACGGTGGCAGGGCTGATCGTCGTTCCCACCGGCGCGACCGGGCGCAGCGTGCGGCTGGCGCAGCTCGAGGACGAGATACCGCTGGTCTACGTCGACAGCCCCCCCGATCACCCGGTCGCCTTCGTCGGCACCGACAACATGCAAAGCATGGGGCTGATCGTCGACTACCTCTGCCGGTCGGGCGAGCCGCCCTGCTATCTCGGCATGCCGAACATCAACCGCAACGCGGCGGCCCGTCTCGACGCCTATCTCCGGGCTATGGCGGCGGCGGGGCAGCCCCCGCACATCCTGCCGATCCCGGAGAGCGACAGCTGGGAGTTCGAGCGGTTCGGCCACGAGTGCGCCCGTGATCTCCTTGCGGGCGGTCTCCCCACGCGCACGCTGCTGTGCGCCAACGATCGTATCGCGCTCGGCGCGCAGCTTGCCGCCTGGGAGGCCGGCCTGAAGGTCGGCCGCGACGAGGATTGCGACCTGCGCATCGCCGGGCACGACGATCATCCCCAGGCGCGCTTTTCCTGCCCGCCGCTGACCACGGTGGCGCAGAATTACGGCGAGATGGCACACCGGGCCATGTCCGAGCTGATCACATGCATCGAACACGACGGCACGACCAAGCCGCGCAACATCCTGCTGCGGGCGGAGTTGAAACTCAGGGCCTCCGCCTGACCCCTTCGAGCCTGTGCCGCAATCTTCGGCACAGGCATTGAAGCGTCCCTCCGGTGCAGGGATGTCCGCACCGATATTTCCTGCCATACGGAAACAGAACGACCATGCGACCAACTTCCTTCGACGCGATCCTGTGGGACGTGGATGGCACCCTCGCCGACAGCGAACCGCTTCAGGCGCGCTCTTTCGTCCTTGCCGCAGAAACCCTCGGCCTGAGCCTGCCCGAGGGTTTCCACGATCACATCGTCGGTCGATCGGAAGAGGAAAACCACGCCTGGCTCGTGGCCCATTGCGGGCTGACACTGTCGCTGCCCGACTGGTGCGACATCCGCTACAGGCAGTTCCTTGCCCATCACACCGAGGTGCAGGCGATCCCCGAGGCCCTTGCCATCTGGACCGCCGCGCGCGATGCCGGGATCGCGCAGGCGCTGGTGTCCAACTCGGACCGGATGCTGGTGGAAGGCAATATCGCGGCGCTCGGGATTGCCCGGCCGCAGATGGTCACCGTCACCCGCAACGACGTTGTGCAGGGCAAGCCGTCGCCCGAGCCCTACCTGCGGGTGGCACGACTCCTCGGGGTCGCGCCCGAGCGCTGCGCGGTGATGGAAGACAGCCCCACCGGCGCACGGGCGGGACTGGATGCCGGGGCGACGGTCTTCGTGATCGGCCCGGCCGATATTCCCGGAGCGCAGCCCGCCTCGGCGCTGGCGGCGTTGCTGGGACAGCCCGCCGCCTGAGGACAGCGGCCGAGCCGCGATCTGGCGGTCAGGCGGGTTCCGCCTGCCGCAGCTCGGGTTCGATGCGCTGTTCCTTGTGATCGAAGAAATGCAGATGCGCCGGGTCCGCCGCAAGCGCGACCGTGTCACCCGTTTGCGCGTCATGCGCGCCGGCGGCCTGCACCACGAGATCGAAACCCGATCCCACGTCCACGTGCAGGTTGGTCAACCCGCCAAGCCGCTCGACGATCCGCACGGTGCCTTTCCAGCGCGCCCCTTCGCCGGGCATCGGATCCAGCGACAGGTGTTCGGGCCGGATGCCGACCTGCGCACAGGCCGAGGCCTCGGCCATGGGCAGCATCGCCCCGCCGGGAAGACGCAGCCCGCCCCCTTCGGCCCTGGCCGGCAGGAAGTTCATCTTCGGCGCGCCGATGAACCCGGCGACGAAGACATTGGCGGGCCTGTTGTAAAGCGCCATCGGCGCGCCGACCTGTTCGATCAGCCCGTCGCGCAGCACCACGATCTTGTCGGCCATGGTCATGGCCTCGGTCTGGTCATGGGTCACGTAGATCATCGTCGCATCGAGCTGCTTGTGAAGCCGCATGAGCTCGAGCCGCATGTTCACCCTGAGCGCCGCATCGAGGTTCGACAGCGGCTCGTCGAAGAGGAAGATCTTCGGGTTGCGCACGATGGCGCGGCCGATGGCGACCCGCTGGCGCTGACCGCCCGAAAGCTCCTTGGGGCGCCGGTCGAGCAGGTGTCCCAGCTCCAGCACCTCGGCGGCGGTGCGCACCTTTTCGGCGATCTCGTGTTTGGGCAGCTTGGCCACCCGCAGGGCAAAGCCCATGTTCTCCTCGACCGTCATGTGCGGATAAAGCGCGTAACTCTGGAAGACCATGGCAAGGCCGCGCTCGGTCGGCTCGCTCTCGTTCTCGCGCACCCCGTCGATGGTCAGCTCGCCGGAGGTGATGCTCTCCAGCCCCGCGATCATCCGCAGCAGCGTGGACTTGCCGCAGCCGGAGGGACCGACGAAGACGACGAACTCGCGGTCGTCCACGTCGAAATCGACACCCTTGATGACATCGACGGCGCCAAAGCTCTTGCGCACGTCACGCAGTTTCAGATCGGACATTGGGTCCTCCTCCCGTTCCGGCGCATTTCAGTGGTCTGCACTGGCCGAGAGGGCCTCGCGCAGGGTCTTGAAGTTGGCAGCCACCGCGCCCGAGGGATCACGGCCCGCGGCCTCGGATTCCTCTTCCAGCACGAGCCAGCCGTTGAACCGGGGCGCCGATGCCGCGATGCGGCCGACCTCGGAGACGTCCACGACGCCCGCGCCGAGCATGGCCCAGTCGCCGCCCTGGTCCACGTCCTTGAGATGGACATAGCGGATGCGGTCGCGCCAGCGGGTCATGGCATCCGCCACCGACTGGCCACCGCGCAGGATGTGGCCGGTGTCCGGCACCCAGCCGACATCCGGGTCCATGCGCTCGAAGATGGCGACATAGTCGGCTTCGTCGTAGATCAGCGTGTCGGTGTGCGAGCTGGGGTGCACCGCCACCTCGACGCCCTCGGCCCGCGCCGCCGCGTGGCTTTCGCTGTAGACCCGCGCCGCGATGTCGTGTTTGGCCGCGCGCGCGCCGGGCGACATCACCGTCGCGGATCCCATCGAGATCAGCGCCCCGGGGAACCGCGCCACGAAACCGGCGGTGCGGCGGATCTGCTCGACGTCGGAGGCCACGGCATCGGCCTCGCAATACCCGCTGGGCGAGGCGACGGCGTAGCTCACCAGCGTCAGGCCGGCAGCCTCGAGCGCGCGGGCAAAGGCAGGCGCATCGTCGATGTAGTGGCCGATCATCTTGTCGGTGATCTCGATCCCGGTGTAGCCGGCGCCCGAGATCGCCTCGAGCAGGTCATCGGGGCCGCCCTTCCAGTCATCCCCCAGCATTTCCCATGTGAAGGTCTGGCAGCCCAGCTTGAAATCCTGTTGCACGGTCATTCCTTGATACCCCCTTGGGTCAGCCCGTCGATGATGTGCCGCTGGAAGACCAGCACGAGCACGATCAGGGGCGCGGTGACCACGGCGGAGGCCGCAGCGATATCGCCCCAGGGCACGTAGTAGAGATTGGTGAAGTTGGCGATCCCGACGGGGATCGTCTGGTGTTCGATGTTGGACGTGAAGGCCAGCGCAAAGAGGAACTCGTTCCACGCGGTGATGAAGGCCAGCAGCCCGGTGGTGACCAGCGACGGCAGCGACATCGGCAGGATGATGTGCCAGTAAAGGCCTACCACGTGCAGCCCGTCCATCCGCGCCGCCTCGTCGATCTCGCGCGGGAGGGTCTCGAAGTAGCCGTACATCACCCATGTGACCAGCGGCAGCACCAGCGCGATGTAGACGAGGATCAGCGCCGTGTAGGTGTCGAGCAGCCCGAGGCTCGAAGCCACGATGTAAAGCGGCCCCACCAGCGTGATCTGCGGGAACATCGACACCGACAGGATCACCATGAGGATGCCGTAACGCCCCTTCACGTTCAGCCGCGAGAGCGAGAACGCCGCAAGCGATCCGATCGCAAGGCACAGGAACGTGGTCGACAGCGACACGATCAGCGAGTTCAGCACGTAGTATTGCAGCTGCTTGTCGACGAAGACGTTGATGTAGTGCTGCCACGTAAAGGGATCGGGCCAGAGTTTCGGCGACCCCGAGGTCAGCGCCTTGTCGAGCTGGAACGAGGTCGAGAACTGCCAGACGAAGGGCGAGGCCGACCACACGAAGATCAGCGTGGCCGCGATGTAGAGAAGCGTGCGGCGTGCGATCAGCTTGCCGCGGGAGGAGGCGGCGGTGGGTGCGGCGTCGGTCATGTGGTCCTCCGGATGACATGCACGAGCCAGAGCACGAGGATCGTGGCCAGCGCGGCTTCGGTGATGAACATGGCCGTCGACACGGTCGAGCCGTAGCCGAATTCCAGCGTCGAGAAGAGGCTCTTGTAGGCCAGCGTCGACAGGGTTTCGGTGCTGTCGGCGGGCCCGCCCCCGGTCAGCACGTAGACAAGGTCGAACACCCGGAACGCGTCCAGCGCGCGGAACAGGCCGGCGATCAGCAGCGTCGGCATCAGCAACGGCAGGCGGATGGTCCAGAAGATCATCCAGGCGCCGGCGCCATCCATGCGGGCGGCCTCGGTCAGGGATTTGGGGATGGTCTGCAGCCCGGTCATCAGCAGGAGCGCCATGAAGGGCGTGGTCTTCCAGACATCGGCGATGATGAGCGTGGTGAGCGCGGTATCGGGGTTGCCGTACCAGTTCACCTTGTCGTCCAGCAGCCCGATGTTCATCAGGATCCAGTTCACGACACCGTTCTGCCCGTCGAACAGCCAGCCGAACATCTTCGAGGTGACCACCGTGGGCATGGCCCAAGGCACCAGCATGGCCGCGCGCACCAGTCCGCGGAAGCGGAAATGTTCGCACAGCACCAGCGCCATGACCAGGCCGATCACCGTCTCGAGAAAGGTCGACGCCACGGTGAACCACACCGTGTGGCCCCACGCGTTCCAGAAGTTGCTGTCCGACAGCAGCCCCGCGTAGTTCTCGAGCCCGACGTAGTCGGACTGCCGCGTGATCAGCGACGTGTTGGTGAGCGACAGCCGCAGCCCTTCGAGGATCGGCCAGAAGGCCACCGCTCCGATGGCAAGGAAGGTCGGCAGCAGCAGCAGCCAGGGCCACGCGAAGCGCGGCAGCCGTGCGCGGCGACGGGTGGAAGCCGCCGCGCTGGTTGTCGTGTCGTAGAACGCCATTCGCTTACCCGACGATGCCGTCGAGCTGGCTGGAGAGGGCCTTCATCTCCTGTTCGACGCGGCCATTGACCAGCGCCTTCGAGATGCCGGACTGCAGCGCCAGCGTCACCTTGGCGTATTCCGGCGTCACCGGACGCGCCGTGGCGCCGGTGAAGACCGGGCGCAGCGTTGCCATGAAGGGCTGCTCTTCGTTGATCTGCGCATCGTCGAACAGCGCCGGCCGGCTCGGCCCGAGACCGAAGTTCAGCGCGATGCGCTTCTGCTGCTCGGGGGCCGACATCCACGACATGAACTCCCACGCCGCATCGCGGTCCGAGGTGTTCGCGTTCATGCCCAGCTGGTAGCCGCCAAGGGTCGAGGCGCTGCTGCCCCCTTCGAAATGCGGCAGCGGGCCTGCGCCCACCTTGTCCACGACCTCGGAGACCGACGGATCCTGCGCGATGGGCCAGACGTAGGACCAGTTGCGCAGGAACATCGACTGGCCGTTGGTGAAGACCTGCCGCGACGGCTCTTCGTCCCAGGAGAGCACGTCCGACGGGCTGATCTGCAGCTCGTTGATGGTGTCGTGCAGGAACTGGATCGCCTCGATCGCCTCGGCGTCGCCGATGCGCGAGCTGCGGCCATCCTCGGACAGGATCGCGCCGTTGTTCGAGGCGATGGCCTCGACCGCATCGCAGACCAGAACCTCGGCCTGCTTGCCCTGCCAGACAAAGCCGAATTCCGCGTCGCCCGCCTCTTGCGCGGCCTTGCCCATCTTCGCCATCTCGGCCCAGGTGGTCGGCACCGTGCCGCCGTGCTTCTCCACCAGATCGGTGCGGTGATACATCATGCCGGTGTCCATGAACCACGGCAGGGCGGTCAGCTTGCCGTCCCACTTGCAGGCGGCCAGCGTGCCCTCGAAATACTGCGAGGTCATGGCGTCATCGACGAATTCGTCCAGCGGCAGCGCCCAGCCCGCGGCGGCCATGCCGGCGATCCAGATCACGTCCTGCGAGAACACATCCGGCGTGCCGTTGCCGCGTGCCAGTTGCTGCACGAGCCCCTGGTAGACCTCGGTGGACGAGCTCGGCGGCGGCAGCTCGAGATAGCGCACCATCACCCGGTCCTGGCTCTCGTTGAAGCTGTCGACCAGATCGCCGAAGGTCTCCGAGCCAAAGAACGACGCGCTGGCAAACGAGATCTCGGTGCGGCCCTGCGCCCGCGCCCGGCGCGGCATCCCGAGGGTCGTGGCACCAAGTGCGGCCCCCCCGGTCGCGAGGAACGCACGGCGATCCATCCTGGTGACATGGGCCGGTCCGGTCCTGCGAACGGGCGTGTGTTTGGTCTTGGTCATCTTGTCCTCCCTAGATCCGCGGCCTCCTACCGCCGATTTACTTATGCTTTAAAAAAAATTGTCGCACGTCAAGAAATTTAATTCTACAGTGGAAGGAAATCAGACGCAGTCAGTCACACGGGAGGGTGAATTGGTCCAGTCAGAACACCGCGCTTTGCGCATCGGAGTCGTTGGTTGCGGTAACATATCCGCCATTTACATGCACAACGCCAAGATGTTCCAACGCCTGGAAATGGTCGCCTGCGCCGATCTGCGCGCCGAGGCGGCGGACGCCCGCGCGGCGGAATTCGGCCTTCGCGCCATGGACGTCGACGACATCTTCGACGCCGAGGACATCGACCTGATCCTCAACCTGTCGGTGCCTAATGCGCATCACGAGGTGTCGATGCGCGCGATTCGCGCCGGCAAGCACGTGTTCACCGAGAAGCCGCTCTGCGCCTCGACGACCGAGGCGCGCGAGCTGCTCGACACCGCCGCGGCCGCCGGGCTGGCGGTGGGGTCCGCTCCCGACACCTTCCTTGGCGCCGCCGGGCGCCGCGCGCGGGCGCTGATCGACGGCGGGCAGGTCGGCCAGATCGTCACCGGCACCGCATTCATGCTGGGCCGGGGCATGGAGCACTGGCATCCCTCGCCCGCCTTCTACTACCAGCCCGGCGCGGGACCGGTGCTGGATATGGGGCCCTATTACCTCACCATGCTGGTGCATCTTCTGGGGCCGGTGCGCGCGGTGACCGCCGCCACCTCGTTCGGTTCGAAGCAGCGCACCATCACCGCCGAGGGGCCGCTGCAGGGCACCAGCTTCGACGTGGGCACGCCGACCACGGCGCTGTCGCTGCTCGAGTTCGCCTCGGGCACGATCGTCACCTTCGGCGCGTCATGGGACGTGCATCGCCATTCCAACATGCCGATCGAGCTGCACGGGACTTCCGGGTCGCTCCGGCTGCCCGACCCGGACAATTTCGGCGACATCGTCGCCTTCTCGCCCGCCGGCGGCGCATGGGAGGAGCATCTCTCCGAGGGCACCCCCTTCGGCACCACGAACTACCCGTTCGACAAGCCCGATCGCGCCAACTACCGGGCTCTTGGCCTGGCCGAGATGGCCGAGGCGCTGGACCACGGGCGCACGCCCCGCGCCGGAGGAGAGCTCGCGTTCCACGTGCTGGAGGTGCTCGAGAGCATCCTCTTGTCCGGAGAGCGACAGGCCCGGGTCGAGATCGCCTCGGCCCCGCACCAGCCCGCGGCGCTCGATGTCGAAGCGGCGACGGGGCTGCTGCGATGACTCGCCTGACCCCGGGCGCCGAAGCGGTGCTCGCCGCGCAATCGCCGGGCCGCCCGTTCGAGGACATGACTGCCGCCGAGGCCCGCGCGGCCTTTGACCGGGGCTGGCCCGAGCTGCAGGAGCCCGCGGCGTCGGGGCTGGCCGACGGGCCGCTTCCGCTGTCCCTTGCCGGGCGACCCGCGCTTGCCTGGCGCGGGACGGATGCGCCGGACGCCGGTGCGCCGGTGATCCTCTACCTGCATGGCGGCGGCTGGGTGGTGGGCAGCCCGGCGTCCCATGCCGCGATCTGCCAGAGGCTGGCAGCCGCGACGGGCGCGGTCGTGGTCTGCCCCGACTACAGGCTGGCCCCCGAGCACCCTTTCCCCGCCGCCATCGAGGATGCGCTGGCCTGCCTCGACGCCCTGCCCGGCGTCGCCGACGAGCTGGGTGTCGATCCCGGCAGGGTCCTGGTTGCCGGGGACAGCGCGGGCGGCAACCTCGCGGCGGTGGCGGCGCTTGCCTCCGTTCGCGACCCAGCCCTGCCACGCGTGTCGGCGCAGCTGCTGTTCTATCCCAATACCGATGCCACCCAGGGCGCCGACAGCTACACACGGTTCGCCGAAGGCTTCGGGCTGAGCGCGGCCACCATGCGCTGGTTCCGCGATCAGTATGTCAGCCACGATCGGCTGGAGGACTGGCGGGTCTCGCCGCTGCTGGCAGAGCGCGCCATGCTGGCCGAAGCGCCGGCGGCCTTCATCGCCCTTGCCGAGGCGGACATCCTGCATGACGAAGGCGCCGCCTATGCGGATGCGCTCGGCGCCGCCGGCGCGAAGGTCACCTGCCGCACATGGCACGGCGAGCTGCACGGGTTTCTCAGCCACTGCCGCCACAGCCCTGCCGCGTTCGACGCCATCGCCGAGGCCGCCGACTGGCTCCGCCGCCTAGGCTGAGGCGCGCAGGACAAGCTTGGCGGGCACCAGGACCTGCTGCGCGTCGTCGTCGTCGGTGCCCGAGATCATCGCCAGCAACCGGGCGCAGGCGCGGCGGGCCATCTCGTCGTAGTCCTGCGCCATGGTGGTGAGCGACGGCGCGCTGTAGCGGCTGAGCGGGTGATCATCGTGCCCCGCGACACGCAGATCGTCACCGTCGCCGTGCCCGATCTTCAGCCCTGCCTCATGCGCCGCCGCGATGACGCCGAAGGCGAGGCGATCGTTGGCACAGAGAAGCGTCTGCCCCGGAAGCCCCTCGGCAAGCATGGCCTGCATCCGGTCATAGCCCACTTTCTCCAGATCCCACGGATCGGGTCCGGAGCCTTCGATCACCAGCGGAGCATGGCCATTGGCCTGCATCGCGGCCTCGTAGGAGGCCGAACGCTGGCCCGAGCTGCGGTTTACCGGCGGCGTGTTGATGTAGACCGGCGGCGTGCCCGAACGGCAAAGGTAATCGACGATCATCCGGATGCTCTGCCGGTTGTCATTGCCCACCAGCGGCACGTTCTCGTCGATACCGTTGTCGAGAAACACGCAAGGGGTCTGCCCTGTGAACCGCGCCAGCGCGGTGGCATCGCTGTCGTAGCCCAGGGGGGCGATCAGCGCGCCGCCCACCCGCAACGACTGCAGCGTCGCCAGCCCCTCGCGTTCAAGCTCGGGCCGGCCATGGGGCGAAATCATCAGCGGCCAGTAACCTTCCTCGCGCAGGATCAGCTCGAGCCGGGTGACGAGCTGGGCATAGAACGGGTCGGTGATGGCCGGCACAACGATGCCGATCGACCGGGTCTGTTTCCGATTGAGATTACGGGCGTAGAGGTTCGGCTGGAAGCCGGTTTCCTCAAGCTTGGCCTCGATCAGCCGACGGGTGGACTTCTTGACGCTTCCGGGGTCTTCGAAGAACTTCGAGAGGGTCGGTCGGGACACCCCGCAGGCGGTCGAGAACTCCTCCATCGTGCGGGGAACCGCTTTCTCCATGACGTCCGTGCTTTCGTGATCGGTGCCGTCGCCCGGCGAGAGCTTTCCGGCAAACTTTGCATTACGTTTCTTTCGTAAATATTTTTCTTACCGCATGAAAGAAAATTCATGCAGTGCCGACCGATTTCGCGGGCGCTTCCCGGCCCATGAGCGAGTCTCGTCACCTTCGACATCTTCCTCTCACGGGTCTCTCACGGAACGTGAAAGTAAAGCGCCGCCGGTCCGGGCGACAGAGCGCCGGCAGATCCGAAGACCTTCAAATGCAGGGAATCCTTCGAAATTTGAGCGTTCGGCATCACCACTTCAGAGAAATGACAAAAATATTGCATGGATGATTGAATCGCGTCATACATGACCGAATGACATCGATGCCGGACCTGATCCAGCATCCCGCCGCTCGGACCTGGGGAGGATACGTGAGCGATCTTTCACGCCATAAGGCCATCGTCGCCCTGCTCGATGAGCAGGCCTTCGTTTCGGTCAACGACCTCGTGTCGATCACCGGGGTGTCGCCTGCCACCGTGCGCCGCGACATCGACAAGCTGGCCGAGGCCGGGCTGGGCCAGAAGGTTCATGGCGGCATCGCCGCATCTGCGACCCCGGGTCAGCGCCGCGCCGTCAACCTGCCCTTCTTCCAGAACCGCGACATCGCCGTGGCGCAGAAACGCGCCATTGCCGACAAGGCCTCCGAGATGGTGCGTGATGGCTCGTCGATCATCGTGCACGCCGGGTCGACCTGCTTCCATCTCGGCAGCCGGATCGCCAACCGGAACCTGAGGGTCTTCACCAACTCGATTCCGCTGGCGGGCTATCTGGCCGAGCACGGCACCTGCCAGCTGACCGTCGGGGCGGGCGATCTGCACCGCGAGCCGGGGATCCTCTACGATCCCGCCCGCAGCAGCTATGACTTCTTCGCCGACCAGTTCTTCGTCGGCGCGCTGGGGATTTCGGCGGCGGGACTTCTGGAAAGCCATCCGCTGCTGGTGCGCCTGTGCAACGACATGTCGCGGCAGGCGAACGAGACCATCGTGATGGTCGACAGCCGCAAGTTCGCGGAACGCCCGCCCACCGTCGCCCTGCCGCTGTCGCGCGTCCACCGCCTGATCACCGACGACGGGCTGTCGGAGACCGATGCACGGATGCTCGAGGACGAAGGCGTCGACGTGGTGATCGCCCGGACCGGAGCCCAGACCGGCGCCGCCCGCGCAACGGAAGGAGGCCCGCAGTGACCACGCCCCTGCTCGACATGCGCGACATCTCCAAGACCTTCGGGCCGGTCAAGGCGCTGTCCAAGGTCTCGCTCCGCGCCGAAGCCGGACAGGTCCATGCCCTGATGGGCGAGAATGGCGCCGGCAAGTCGACCCTCATGAAGATCCTGTCGGGTGCCTATACCCCCGATCCGGGCGGCGAAATCCTGATCGACGGCGCGCCCCTGCAGACGGGCAACCCCAAGCTGTCCAAGGCCGCGGGCATCGCGGTGATCTACCAGGAGCTGTCGCTGTCACCCAACCTGACCGTGGCCGAGAACATCTTTCTCGGCAACGAACGGTCGCGCCGGGGCATCGTCGACCGCGCCGCGATGCACCGCGAGACCGCACCGATCCTCGAACGGCTCGGAGTGAGCTTCACCCCCGGCACGCGGGTGTCGAGCCTGTCGCTGGGCGAACGCCAGCTGGTCGAGATTGCCCGCGCCCTGTCGAGCCGCGCACGGATCATCGTCATGGACGAGCCGACCACGTCGCTGTCGATGCGCGAGACCGACAAGCTCTTCGACGTGATCGCGGGCCTGAAGGCCGAAGGCATCGCCATCATCTACATCAGCCACCGCATGGACGAGATCTATCGCCTGTCGGACTGGTGTTCGGTGCTGCGCGACGGCAGCTATGTCGGCACGCTCGACAAGGAAAACCTGAACGCCGAGGCGCTGGTCAAGATGATGGTCGGCCGCGACGTGTCGAGCTTCTACAAGAAAGCCCATTCCGCCGAGGCCGGTTCCGGCGAGGTGGTCATGCGGGTCGAGGGCATGAGCGACGGGCGCCTTGTCAGGGACTGCTCGTTCGAGGTCCGCCGGGGCGAGGTTCTGGGCATCGCCGGGCTGGTCGGATCGGGCCGGACCGAGCTTGCGCGGCTCATCTACGGCGCCGATTCCGCCACCGCGGGCAAGGTGACGATGCACGGGCAGGAGGTCACGCCCAATGCTCCGCGCGCGGCGCTGGATGCCGGGATCGTCTACCTGACCGAGGACCGCAAGGCGCTTGGCCTGTTTCTCGACATGACCATCGACGACAACATCAACATGTGCGTCATGGAGCGCGATTCCGGGCCGATGGGCCTGCGGCGCTTTGCCGAGGCCGCCAAACGGTCGGCCAAGGCGTTCAAGTCGCTGGCCATCAAGGCGCCTTCGCCGCGCATCACCGTGGGCAGCCTGTCGGGCGGCAACCAGCAGAAGGTGCTGCTGGCCCGCCTGCTCGAGGCGCAGCCCGAGGTCANTGCTGGCCCGCCTGCTCGAGGCGCAGCCCGAGGTCATCATCCTCGACGAGCCGACCCGCGGCGTCGACGTGGGGGCCAAGTCCGAGATCTATCGGCTCATCGACGGCCTCGCACAGGAGGGGCTCGCGGTCGTGATGATCTCGAGCGAGCTGCCCGAGGTCCTCGGTGTGTCTGACCGGGTCATGGTCATGCGCGAGGGCACCATCGCGGGCACGCTGACCCCCACCCCCGAAGCGCCCGTCACCCAGGAAGCGATCATGCAGCTGTCGACCGGCAGCCAAGCCAGAACAGAGGCCGCCTGAGGCAGGGCGGTCCGGAAACCCCAGCGACCAACGGCCGCCGCCCGAGACCGGCGGCCTCGGTGGCAGCCCAACAGTGGCGGCCCGGCCGCCGCCGTGCGCGAGAGGCGTCGTGCGGCAAGGAGGAGACAAGACATGAGCGACACAACCGGAACGTCCGCCCCGAGCGGCGCACAACAGATCCGCAGCCTCATCACCGCGCTCGGCATGTTGCCGGTGCTGATCCTGCTGGCGGTGGGCTTCCACCTGATGACCGGCAAGTTCCTGAGCGTGAGCAACCTGTCGATCGTCATGCAGCAGGCGTCGATCAACATCGTTCTGGCGGCGGGAATGACCTTTGTCATCCTGACCGGCGGGATCGACCTGTCGGTCGGCTCGACCCTCGCGGCGGCGGCAATGGGCGCGGTCATCACGTCGCTGGTGCCGGGGCTGGGCTGGCTGGGCATTCTTGCCGGCCTCGGGATCGGGCTGATCTTCGGCCTCGCCAACGGGGCCCTCATCGCCTTTCTCGCCCTGCCGCCCTTCATCGTCACCCTCGGGTCACTGACCGCGGTGCGCGGCGTGGCGCGACTGATGGGCGACGACACCACCGTCTTCAATGCCAACCTGCCCTTCGCGGTGCTGGGCAACGGGTCGGTCTTCGGCATCCCCATCCTCGCCATCATCGCGCTGCTCGTGATCGTCCTGTCGTGGTTCATCCTGCGCCGCACCGTGCTCGGCACATGGATCTACGCGGTGGGCGGCAACCAGGAGGCGGCGCGGCTGACCGGCATCAAGGTCTCGCTGGTGCTGCTCTTCGTCTACGGCATGTCCGGGCTTCTGTCGGGCCTGGGCGGCGTCATGTCCGCCGCCCGGCTCTACGCGGCGAATGGGCTGCAGCTGGGGCAGGCCTACGAGCTCGACGCCATCGCGGCGGTCATCCTCGGCGGCACCAGCTTCGTCGGCGGCGTCGGATCGATCTGGGGCACGCTGATCGGGGCACTGATCATCGCCGTGCTCTCCAACGGGCTGATCCTGACCGGCGTGTCGGACATCTGGCAATTCATCATCAAGGGCCTCGTCATCATCGCGGCCGTGGCGCTCGACCGCTACCGGCTGAAGGGCAACGCCCGCACCTGAACCACCAAGACCGAACGCATCATAGTTTCAAGGAGGAGAACTCATGCGCATCACTGGAAAACTCACCGGGCTGACCACTCTGGCCCTGTCCACGGCCCTGACCCTCAGCCTGGGCGCAACGGCGGCCACGGCGCAGGAGAAGGAGCTGGAAAGCATCGGCATCTCCGTCGGCCTGCTGGGCAACCCGTTCTTCGTCGCCACCATCGAAGGCATCGAGGACAGCGCCCGCGAGATCAACCCCGACGTGAAGATCACGTCCGTTTCGGCGGATTACGATCTCAACAAGCAGGTCAGCCAGATCGACAACTTCATCGCCGCCGGCGTCGACATCATCATGCTCAACGCCGTCGATGACGAGGCCATCGCCCCCGCCGTCATGCGCGCCAAGCAGGCGGGCATCGTGGTCGCCGCCTTCGACGTGTCGGCCCCCGGCGCCGACGTCACCGTGATGACCGACAACATCGCCGCCGGTCGCAAGGCCTGCGAATACATCGTCGAAGAGCTGAACGGCGAAGGCAACGTCGCCATCATCAAGGGGCCGTCGTCCTCGTCGCTCAACGACCGCTTCGACGGCTGCTCCGAGGTCTTCGCGGGCGCGGATGGCATCACCGTGCTGTCCGACGACCAGAACGGCCAGGGGTCGCGCGATGGCGGCCTGCAGGTCATGCAGGGCCTGCTCACCCGCTTCGACGACATCGACGCGGTGTTCGGCGCCAACGATCCGATGGCGCTCGGCGCGCAGCTCGCGGCGAAGCAACTGGGCCGTGACGGCATCATCATCACCGGCGTCGACGGCGCGCCCGACACCGAGGAAAGCCTTGCCACCGAAGGGTCGATGATCAAGGCCTCGGCCTCGCAGGACCCCTACACGATGGCCGGCCAGGCGCTGGATCTGGGCTACAAGCTGTTCAACGGCGAGACCCTCGACGAGACCACCGTGCTGATCGAGCCCAAGCTGATCACCGCCGAGAACCTCGACGAATACCAGGGCTGGACCGCAAAGCGCTGACCCTCCTTCCGCGCGGCGTGGCCCATGGGCCTGCGCCGCGCGACGACTTCCCGACACCGATCCCGAAAGACAGCCATGCCCCTCGATGCCTTCAAAGCCCAAGTCCTCGAAGCCAACCTTGCCACCGTCCGCCACGGGCTCGTGACGGCCACCTTCGGCAATGCCAGCGGCATCGACCGGACGTCCGGGCTGATCGCCATCAAGGCCAGCGGCGTCCCCTATGACGAGATGACCGCCGATCACATGGTGCTGTGCGATCTCGAGGGCCGGCCGCATGACAACCGGCTGAACCCGTCCTCGGATCTCGAGACCCATCTCGTCCTCTACCGGGCCTTTCCCGGGATCGGCGCGGTGATCCACACCCATTCGACCTTTGCCACCATCATGGCCCAGGTTCGCCGTCCGATCATTCCGCTGGGCACCACCCATGCCGACTATTTCCACGGCGAAATCCCCGTGACCCGCGACCTTGAGCCCGAAGAGATCCGCGACCGCTACGTGCAGGCCACCGGCGAGGTCATCGTCGAGGCGTTCAGGGGCCGCGATCCGCTCGAGGTGCCGGCCGTCCTGGTCGCCGGTCACGGACCCTTCGTCTGGGGCAGAACGCCGGGCGAGGCGGTGCTGAACGCCGTCATTCTCGAGGAAGTGGCGAAGATGGCATGGCACGCGCAGGCGCTCGTGCCCGCGACCGAGCCGATCTCGCAGACGCTGCTCGACCACCACTACAAGCGCAAGCACGGGGCCGAGGCCACCTACGGCCAGAAGTAAGGACATCGCAATGACCTATGTCGCAGGCGCCGATTTCGGCACGCTCAGCGTGCGCGTCACCATCATGGAGACCGAAAGCGGCAAGGCCGTCGCCTCGGTCGCCGCAGGCTATCCGCTGCACCGTGATCCCGCCGATCCGCTGATCGCGCGGCAATCCCACGCCGACCACATGGAGGCCCTGACCCGGGCCATGCGCGGCGCCATCTCCGAGGCGGGCATCGACGGCCACGCCATCGCGGCCTTTGCCGCCGACACCACCGGGTCGAGCGTCATCGTCGTCGACGACCGGCTCGAGCCGTTGTGCGACTATTACCTCTGGGCCGACCATTCGGCGCATCACGAGGCGGACGAGATCACCACCCTTGCGCGGGCGGAAGGGCTCGAGGCGCTGGACTGGTGCGGCGGCACCTATTCGCACGAATGGGGCTACGCCAAGCTGCTGCATTTCCTGCGTCACAATCCCGACAAGCGCGACCGCGTCGGCACCGCGCTGGAGCATTGCGACATGCTGGCCGCCACCCTCTCGGGGGTGCGCGATCCGGGCCTCGTGCGCCGGTCGGTCTGCGCCATGGGCCACAAGTGGATGTGGAGCCCGAAATGGGGCGGCTACCCGTCCCAGGCCTTCCTGAGCCGCGTCGATCCGCTGCTTGACGGAATCAATGCGAAGCTCGACAGCCCCGTCGGGGCGGCGCCCGAGGTGGCCGGTCATCTCTGCCCAGAGTGGGCCGAGCGGCTCGGGCTGAAGCCCGGCATCCCGATCCCCTTCGGCGCCTTCGATGCCCATTGGGATGCGCTTGGCAGCGGCGGGCGGTCCGGCGACGTGGTCAACGTGGTCGGCACCTCGACCTGTTTCATCGCCATCGCCCCGGCCGACATCCACCCGGTGCCCGGTATCTGCGGCGCCGTGCCCGGCTCGGTCACCCCGGACACCACGGGCATCGAGGCGGGCCAGTCCGCCACCGGCGATCTCTTCGAGGCCATCGCCCGGCGCGCGGGCAGCGACGTGGCAACGCTCATGCAGGGGCTCGACAGCTACCGCCCCGGCCAGACCGGCCTGCTGCGCCTGACTTGGGACAACGGCGACCGCACGGTCCTCGTGCGCCCCGATCTCGGCGGCATGACGCTGGGCTGGGACCTGGGCCACACCGCCCCGGACGAGCTGCACGCCGCGATCGAGGGCATGGCCATGCACACCCGCATCATCCACGAGCGCATCGCCGAAACCGGCATGAGCATCGCCCATGTCATCAACGGCGGCGGCATCCCGCAGAAGAACGACGTGCTCAATCAGGTCTATGCCGATGTGCTGGGCACCCCGGTGCTGGTGCCGGAAAGCTCGCCCACCGGGGTCGGATCCTGCATCATGGCCTCTGTCGCCGCCGGGATCTTCGACGATATCGCAAGCGCCCAGGAGCGGCTTGCGCCGCCGGCGCGCCGCTTTGACCCCGATCCCGCGCGCCACGCGGTCTATGATGACCTCTTTGAGCTGTTCCGCAGCGTCTACATGGGGTTCGGTGCGGGCGAGCCGTTCGACGCGGGTGCGGTGCTGCCAAGACTGCGCGGGTTCCGGCTGGGTCAGGCCTAAGACAGGCTTGAGACGGGCCGCAACCGGTCACAAGGGCGCGGCAAAGGCGGCTTCGTGCAGCAGCCGCGCCGCGCCGACCGAGGGCGCTTCCGCGCCCAATGTCGCGAGCCGCACCCGGGGCACCGGTGTGCCCGGCATGAGATGCGCCCCGAGGGCCGAAAGGCAGGCGGCGCGGCGCTGCCCGAAGAGCATCGCCACCGCGCCGCCAACCACGATCTCGGAAGGGTTGAACAGCGTCGCGAGAACCGCGAGCCCGCGCCCGAAATCCGCGCACCACGTCTCGAGAACCTTTCGCGCCGCCGGATCCTCCTCGGCCAGCAGGGTCGAGAGCGCCTCGAGGGTGTCGGCCTTCCCGCCGCACCGCGCCAGATGCGTCAGCACCGCGCTCCGCGCCACGTGGTTCTCGAAGGCCTCCGGCAGACCCGCCAGCGTTCCGTGCCCCGGCCGTCCGAAGGGCATGTGCCCGATCTCGCCCGCGAAACCGCCCGCGCCTTCGACCATGCGGCCCCCTGCAAAGATGCAGCCGCCCACCCCTTCGTCGATCAGGATGTAGAGCGCCTCGTCCGGCGGCGCGGGGTCGCCCGCATGCCGTTCCGCCACGGCAAAGGCATTGGCATCATTGACCAGCCGCACCACCGTCACCTCCGGCAGCCGGGCCTGAAGCGCATCGCGCAGTGGCACCTTCCCCCATCCGAGCGGTGGCGCCCTTGATACGCATCCCTCGGCATCGACGACACCCGGCACCGCAACGCTGAGCCCGGCAACCGCGCCGGGGCGGGGCAGTGTCGCGCGGTAGTCCGTCACCATCCGGGCCAGTTGGTCCGCCACCGCATCCGGCCCCCGTCCGCCGGCAAGGGGGCGCGCATCGCCATGGCGCAGGGCGCCGGTGTAATCCACGGCGCAGAGCCGGATCAGCTGGGCACCGATATCGGCCCCGAGAAACAGCGCGTGATCGGGGTCCAGAGCCACCCGGATCCCCGGCCGCCCGGTGCGCTGCCCACCATCCTCCGCCGGAGCGGACAATTCCTTTACGCGCCCGTCTGCCACGAGATTGGCGACGATGCTGCTGGCGGTGGAGCGGGTGACATCCAGCGCCCGGGCAAGCCCGGCGCGGCTCATGGCGCCGTCGTTGAGCAGCGCCTGCAGGGCGCGACGCTCATTCATCAGGCGGACGGCAAGGGGCATGGACATGGCAACGGCCTCCGGGGCGGAAATTCGCGTATTGACCGCTTCTAGCAACTATGTTTGTTTTGCAACCAAACAAAGTAATGCCGGCGGAAGAGGAGCCACGGCATCCGGAGGAGACCACCCTTGCCACGCCAGCGCCTTCAGGCCGCGTCATGATCGATGCCTGCCTTGACCGCATTCTCGAACACCTGCTGCGGCGGCTGGCGCGCAACAACGCGCCCGAGATCGACCGCAACGCGGCCCGGGTCATTTCCCGGCAGACCGAGATCGTGCCGGTCGAGGGCAACTACTTGCTGCTCGACCGGCCCGGCTGGCGTGATCTTTCGCGGCATTTCGACCTGACCATCGCGCTCGGCGAGGCGCCCGAGGTGCTTCGGGCGCGCCTGATGCGGCGCTGGCGCGCGCTCGGGCTTTCGGAAGGCGACGCGGCGGCGAAAGTCGATGCCAACGACATGCCCAACGGGCGGACCGTGCTGCAGGGCTCGCACCCGGCACAGATCACCCTCTCGGGCTCCCCCTCACTGGCGCAAGGCCACGATGGCCAGGCCGCCACATGACCAATCAGAAGGACACCAGCATGTACAGCTTCGACAAGGGCCCAATCCTCGTCACCGGCGCCAGCGGCGGCATCGGTGGCGCCACCGTTCGCCAGCTTTGCGCCCTCGGGGCCGATGTCATCGCCAACGGCCGCAACGAAGAGGCGCTTGCCGACCTCGCGAAGAACACCGGCTGCCGCACCCTGCCCTTCGACCTGACCTCCGAAGACAGCGTACGCGAGGCGCTCGAGGGGCTCGATCTTTACGGCGTGGTCAATTGCGGTGGCTGGGGCGGCGAGATCGCCACCCCGATGGAAACCGACATCGAGGTCTTCGACAAGGTCATGCGCATCAACGCTCGCGGATCGCTGCTGGTGACGAAATACGCGAGCAGGCAGATGGTCGCGGGCGGGCGCGGCGGCGTCTTCGTCAACGTCTCGAGCCAGGCATCGCTGGTCGGGCTGAAGGGCCACATCTGCTACGGCTCGTCCAAGGCGGCGCTCGACAACATCACGCGGGTTTCGGCGCTGGAGCTTGGCGAACACGGCATCCGGGTCAATGGCGTCAACCCGACGGTGGTGATGACGCCCATGTCGGCGTGGTACTGGGGCCGCCCCGATGTCGAAAAGCCGTTCCTCGAGACCATGCCGCTGGGACGTTGGGCGACCGAGGAGGAGATCGCGGCGCCCATCGTTTTCCTGCTCTCCGACGCGGCCTCGATGATCTCGGGCGTGAGCCTGCCCATCGACGGCGGTTTCACTGCCGTCTGATGCCACAGGATGCCCAGCCCATGCGCACGCTCGACCTGACCGCCCTGCCCCGGCTTCCCGAGACCGTCACGCGCCCGGCCTATGCCCGCGCCGCGCTGTCACCGGGCATCCTTCACATCGGCGTGGGCAATTTCCACCGCGCCCACATGGCGGTCTACCTCGACCGGCTGTTCTCCCTGGGAGAGGGGTTCGACTGGGCCATCGTCGGCGCGGGCCTGCGCCCCGCGGATGCCACCATGCGCGACCGGCTGGCGGCGCAGGACTGGCTGAGCTCGGTCACCGATCTGGATGACGGTCACGCCAGCACCCGTGTCACGGGGGCGATGATCGACTTCTGCCCGGTGGCCCCCCGGGCGGTGCAGGACCGCCTCTGCGATCCTGCGATCCGTATCCTGTCCATGACGGTCACCGAAGGAGGGTACTTTCTCGACAGTGACGGCACCGTCATGCTGCAAGATCCTGCGCTGCAGGCCGATATCGCAACGCCGGACACGCCCCGCACGGTCTTCGGCATCGCGCTTGCGGCGCTGCGCCGACGCCGGGCGACCGGGGTCACGCCCTTCACGGTGCTGTCCTGCGACAACCTGCAGGGCAACGGCGATGCGACGCGCCGGGTGACGCTTGCGCTTGCCGATGCCCAGGATCCTGACCTTGGCGCCTGGGTCCGCGAGAACGTGGCCTTCCCCAACTCCATGGTCGATTGCATAACGCCCCGTACCGGTGCCGGTGAAACGGCACTCGCCGATCGTGCCCTCGGCCTGCGCGATGCCGCGCCGGTCACCTGCGAACCGTTTCGGCAGTGGGTGATCGAAGATCATTTCAGCGCCGGACGACCGCCCCTGGAAAAGGTGGGCGTGACCTTCGTGAACGACGTCAGCGCCCATGAGCTGATGAAGCTGCGCCTGCTCAACGCCAGCCATGCAACGCTGTGCTATGCTGCGGCCCTGCGCGGCCACCGGCTCGTGCATGAAGCGATGCAGGACGCGGTCATCGCGGACTATCTGCGGACGGTCGCCCTGCGCGAGACCATCCCGACGCTCGGCAGGCTGCCGGGGGTTGATTACGCCGCCTATCTTGACGACGTCCTGAAACGCTTCCGCAACCCGGCCATCGGCGACACAATCGCGCGGCTGGCAGAGGACGGATCGGACCGACAACCCAAGTTCATCCTGCCCACGATCGCGGATGCTCTTGCCCGCGGGCTTGAAATCGAGGGGCTTGCGGTCGAGCTGGCGATCTGGATGCGCTTTTGCGCCGACCCGCCGTTTCCGATTGCGGACCCTCTTGGCGAGACGCTCACGGCTCGCGCGCGGGACGGCGCGGAGGCCTTCCTCGATCAAACCGTTGTCTTCGGCGCCCTCGGCAGGGACGAAAGGCTGCGACACGCCGTCTCCTCCGCGGCAGATGCCCTGAACCGTGACGGGCTTGCCGCAGTGCTGAAGGCCTATGCAGACGGGTGGCTGCCCGGCTCTCGACCTGAATCTCCCGGTGTGACCTGCGAAGACGTCACGGGATGAGCCCCATTGGTCCCAACAGGCGGCGCCCGATATATTCCGCAGCGGCCGCAGCCCACCCTTGCCGGACTGGCATGTCGGCATCGCGCCTTACCCCAGCTTCACGCCCTGCAAGTCGCCGGGTCTAGCTGATAGCGGATGACGTTGCCTTCATGGGCCCCGCCAGCTGTTCACGGACGTAGGCGACGACGCCCTCGCGACCGGCTTCGGGAAAGCCGGCCTCGAGCGCCATCGTCTCGACCGCATCTTTCCGGAATTCCCCAAGCTCAAGGACGCAGTGTCGGCGGACCGCGGCGCAAACGAAGTCCCGGGAGGCAAGCGCGGCCTTGTCGGGGCTTTCCACCTCCGCCTGGAGAATACGGTATTTCTCCGCCGTTGACACGTGGAACCGTTCGCGCGCTCTGGCGGCTAGCTGACGCGCAAACGAGCTGCTCAAGGCTGCTAGCTTAGATCTCGCATACAGACGGGTGACGCCGCCTGCCGAACAGCCGCCGAAGCTCGCGTGCCTCTAGGCCTGTCACCGCGACGATCTCGCGTTTTGAGACCGATGGATCGGCCCACATAATGGCGGCCCGGCCAATGCACTCCAGGCGCAAACGTTGTCGAGGTTCCTCCTCGACCGATCCAACCTCCTGTTGGTATGTGGAGTGGTTGAATTGGTTCATTACTTTTCCTTTCTCGACCGACCGCACCAACACGTGGTCAGCCGTCTTGTGCGGCGCACTTGGTCGCACCGTGGCGGTAGTAACAGAATCCCAAAAGGTGCCTGCAACGAGATCAGATCAACTTAAGCGGGAATTTGCTTAACTCAGCGTAACAATGTTCGTTCTGGGCCATGCACGGCACCAAGCTCGCTCCTAGCGTTTTGCCAAACGCCTCAGTACGATGGTTTGTAAGCTGGGCCACCACTCAAAGGTCGCGTTAGCGCTCTTCTCGATGATGACCGCGCCGCTATTGGCCGTTTCGGCGCACCGACAGTCCGATGAGCCCACCAACAATGTTCAGCGTTCCCTCCTCGTGCCGCCTTGTCATGACTCGCAGGTACCCGCCTGGGCTGAGGATTGGCGTGTCCGGATCGCAGGCCTTGGCGTCGAGGATGAACATGGACCAAGTCGCGTCCTCCACGCCCATTTTTCGGACGGCATCGTCCCAAACCGACTGACTTATACCGAGTTCTGGCACCCGAGACTGCGCGGCAACCGTGAAGTCATGCAGGCTCAGACTCGACCAGCCGCCGCGTCCTTGCCGGCGCGCGTTTAGGTAAAAGCGCATTTCCTCTGAGGCGAGCGGAATAAATGTTTGAATTGGGATGTTGGTGAGGATTTTTGACTTGTGCGTAGCTCCTCGCTCCCAATCCTTTTTTTCTTTGCAAGACGAGGCGTGACCAAGTGCGCCGTCATCAGTGTTCAAGGACGCTTGCTTGCCTGCGTTCGGCTGCTGAACGCCAGCGTTACAAGGTACTTTATTAAAATCTTGGGTTGTATCTTGTATATAGGGCCGCTCGTTTTCATGCGGTCCATCGCCTGTTTCCGACATCGCATGCAGCAGATCGAGCGCCGCAGTGCAGAGAGCATCAGCTTCGACGACATGCGCCCGTAAGTTCGCAAGCGGCATGCGGTGCAGCTTGTCGGCACTCGGCCAGCTTTCGAACGCCTCAGCAACGGCCTGCACCTCGCCCGCTGCCCCGTGCATCGCGATCAACTCGGCTAGACAACTCTTCAGGTGCTTCTTGTGGATGCTGCGCAGACCCCGCAGCTTGGCGTGCTGCCGACGCTTCTCTTCGTTTTCCTCCCGTAGCGTGAAGAATTCCTGACAGCGTTTGATGGCGACGGAAAAGTACACGCCGCACCCGACAAAGCCTGATCGCGCGCCGTTGCCCATCGTCCGCTTTTCGATCAGGCCGGCCGCGACCAATTGCGCCTCGTCTGCCCGGATCCGACTCGACGACACCTGTCGCCGCTTGGCAATCTCGGATTGCTGAAGATAGCAGCAGGGCTCCTCGTAGCCGCTCTTGAAGGCGCTGGGACGCGTCGCGGCGATCATTGTGCGAAACGTCGCCAACGCAGCACTCCTGACTCCGAGCCTTGGGGCCACGGCGTCGATCAGCGCCACGAACCCGTCGCGCTCCATGCCCTGTGGTAGAGAGGGGAAGGGGCTTTGTTGTTGGACCGGTGAGATGGCTTCAGCCACATGCATTATTTTATTTTCCTCGTCTGGGTTTGGCGAGGCGGCAGTTGGCAATATCCACCCGTTCGCACAGGTGCGTTTTTGCTTGTTTGCGATGGGGAGAGGCTGATAGAGTAACAAGTGATGAGGCTTGCTACAGGGTTTGCAGACCCTCGTTCTAAGAGCTCCCCCCGCTGAAGGTTGCCGCCTTCGCGGGGTTTCTTATTTGGGGGGGAGAAATCGCTCCTTTCTTGAATAGCACCGCTTCCATCGGCATAGCGTAGATCAGGGGCCGCCACGTCTGTAGCGGATCCGCCCCGTGAAGACGCCGCTAGTAGTTCACTTGCTCGTAGCCATAATTGCCTTGGTAGTCCGACCAGTCCACAAAGACCGCTCGGCGCGAGATATAGGGGCAGGTTGCACCCCAACCTTCATTCCCAACGAAGGCGGCAGGCAAGGCCGAGGGATCCGTGTCGCGCCAGTAGAACTCCCCTTGCTGACCATAGCGGCCAATGCGTATCCGGTTAGAGCGCTGGCAATCGTCATTGTCTTTACCGCGCGCCCGCTGGTGCATGTGCTCGACGCTGTAAACGCGGATCGAGCGCACGAAATCGAAGACCGGATCGCTAATATCGATGTCGGCGACGCCGTTCTCGGACGAGTAGTTCGCGACCTGCTGCACCAGCTCCTGGCTCAGGGCGCTATCCGCTGTATCACGTCTCAGTACTGCAGAGATCGCCGCGTGCTGCGGCAGTTCGCGCTTGCGGTAACTGGTACCAAAAGCGACGAAGTCATACGGGCTTTGGACCGAGTGTACGCCTTCGCCCAACGCAATATCATGAAGGCGCTGCTCCGGCGTTCGGTCCAAGCTCCCCGGATAGGTCGCGTGCATCGGGCAGCGCCAGATCTGCAGCGGCGGCTCAATGGGTGATGGGGTGATCCGACGGATGAACTCCGCCTTGGCCATACTGCAGGGCGTGGAGGCTGGCCAGCCGCCGGAAAGGCAGAGCAAAATCGCGCAGTCGACCTGATAGGCCTGTGCTGGCTGCGCTGGCATAGCCAAGCTCGCGGCGGCTGCCAGCGTTGCGGTCGCCGCAGCGCCGAAAAGGTGCTTCATTATCCGAACTCCCGCATAAGGTGTGCTGCCACTAAACACATCACAAACTGAATCGTCCAGTATCCATTAAGGTCAATACATCACTTATGAATGCACTACTTATGTGTTTGGAAGTTTTTTAGCGCGCGTAGGTTTCAAGCGGCGGCTCGCTAGCATGTCGTGTCGTCGCTACCACTTGGCGTAGGCGCTGCAGATCAAACTCCGCCTCGGGAAGCTCGCTCTCCCCTCCCCCAAGAACCTCCGGCCAGGCGACCTATCCGGAGGAGGCTGCGGAGCGCACAAACAGGTGAATTTGTTCAATACATAACTATTATACACTATAATTAATTATGTATACTACTAATTATGTATTGATCTCATGCATATTTCTCGATAATCAAAAACTGTGTAAGCCTCCTCCACGTCACTCGACAAATCGAACGACCCCAAGAGCGAGGCAAGCCAATGAGAGAAGTTTCACCAGTGATTACGCTTGCGGGAGTGAGGGAAACCCTGGAAGCCGGTGGGACAGTCGAAGTCGAGTGCATCGAGGCGCCTACGCGGGTGAGCAACCAGTTCCAGGCCGCGTGGAAGTTCTACGCCGTTGCCGAAGTTGACGGCCAAACGCACCGACTGCTTCTTGTCCACGGCAGGGATATCAAGACGAAGACCATCCGAACTCTGACAGGTCTCCTGTCCTTCGGCATGGATCTCGGCGTCTCCCCCATTTCCGTTCCGCGTCACGTAGGAGAGCGCGCGGTCTGGAAAATCTATGAGGACACGTCGGAAGACTAAAACACTCTGTGCGGCCGCCGCGCTCACGGCAGTTGCACCTTGGGCCAAAGCCGAGGTCATCGATCTCGGCAGCCCGCGAGACGCGGGGCGGGTCACCGCCTCGGTTCTCGATTTCGGAAAGCCGAGGGACCTCCCGTTTAATACCGGTCCAGCGCAGCCAATTGCCCCCTCCGTTATACCTTCGCGTCCCGGCCTCGCCCATCGCTACGGCACTGCGCAGACTGAGCGCCTAGTCTCCACCGTCGCGCAGGCCCACGCCCGCCATCCAGGGCTTCGACGCGCCGGCATCTCCCCCGTGGAGTGGGGCGCCCTCTTCCGGGCCAATATCGCCATAGAAAGCAATTTCCGGCAGTCGGCACGCTCCCCTGTGGGGGCGATCGGCCTTGGTCAGCTCATGCCTAGGACGGCGCAATCCCTCGGCGTCGATCCGCACGACCCGAGCGAGAACCTCGACGGCTCCGCCCGCTATCTTCTCATGCAACTCGAAGAATTTGGATCGGTGCCCTTGGCGCTTGCCGCCTACAACGCCGGTCCGGATGCCGTCGCCCGGTACCAGAGCATTCCTCCCTACCGGGAGACACAAGAGCACGTGCGCAAGGTGCTCGACGTCTACTTAGCAACCATCGGTAAGGACCGCATATGATCACGTTCAGCAAAGGGACTTGGACCCGCCTCACCTCCCTCAACTGGAAAGGGCTGTTTTTCCTGCTGCCCATCTTCGCGTTCGTCGCCGAGCCCGCGCTGGCGCAAAACCTCGATCCACTCGAGAATATGCTCGGTACGATTGTCGATGCTCTGACCGGCCCCATCGGCAGGCTGATCGCGATCCTCGCTCTCGTCGGCGCCGGCTACATGATGTTCACCGGGCGCCTCAATTGGCCGCTGTTTCTGGTCATCCTCGTCGGTGTTGTTCTGGTCTTCTCGGCCGAGACTATCATCGACGGTTTCTCGACCACCTGATGCCATGAGCCTCCCCGCCCGGCTAGGGCCGGGAGGTTTTCCTTATTGGAGCGCATGCCGATGCAAGAGCACCCCCTGTTTCTCGGGCTGACACGTCCTCCCAAGTTCTTTGGACTACCGCTGGGCTATTTCATCAGCTTGGCGCTCGGCTCGGTGATCCCTTTCGTCGCCTTCGACGATGTGCGGTTCCTCGGGATTGCGCTTATCGCCTATCCGATCCTCTGGCTCGTGGCTGACCGCAACCCGCATCTCTTCCAGATCGTGATAGGGGTTCTCTCCACCACCCCGCGTACGCGGACCTACAAGCGGAATAGGGGCAATCACTATGTCTCTTAACCGCCTGTCCGCCCTCTTCGAGGACAGCGCCCTGCTGCGTTCGGTGCTTCCGGAGAGCCTCTTTGCCGAAGAGCCGGTGGCGCGGCACCTGCCCTATCTCTCGGCCCCCGAGGATGACCTCATATTGACCCGCCAGGGGGACCTCCTCGCCTCGGCCGTCATTGGCGGCGTCGACAGCTTCACCGCCGAGGCGACGGAGATCGAGGCGTTGACGCAGGGTTTTGCCCGTTTTGTCGGCCAGCTTGGCGAGCGTTTCGGCTTTTACGTGAACAAGATCACCATCCCCGCGGATCTCGACCTCGCGCCCATGGATGAGAATGGCTTCGCTGCGGAAATTGATCGGCGCTGGCACGAGACCATCGCGGCCAAATCCCTCAAACGCCGGACCCTGCTGCTCACGCTCGCCATGCGTCCGAGTGCAAGCCAGAAGATGGGTCTGGGCCGGGCCGTAAGAGCCACCTTCGAGGCTGATCTCGTGGTGCGTAAGGAGCGCATTGCCGAAGCCATGGGCCTTCTGCAGGCCATGTATCACGCCGTGGGGTTCCGGCGGCTGCGCGTCTCGGACGGCGATTGGCTGGGCTATCTTGGCACGATCCAGGGCCAGGAGTTCCAGCCCATGCACGGCCAGCCGGGCCAGTTCCTCTCGACCTCCATGACCAACGCCCAATATCTCTTCAAGGGAAAGCGATTTGATATCGACAATGGCACGACCCGTCGCTTCGGCGCGATTTTCGGTGTGAAGGCATGGCCGAGCAAATCGCTGCCGACCGTGCTCGACGCGCTGGAACTGCCTTACGACATCGTGGTCACCAACAGCTTCACGCCGATCCGGAACAACCAGGCCGAAGAAAAGATCGCCCGCACCGCCCGGCAGATGGGGGCGACCGAAGATGCTGCGCAATCTCTGCGCGTGGGGCTTTACGATCTTCTCGACGATATCGCCTCCGGGCGCGGCGTTCTCGGCAAGCATCAGCTCACCGTCATGGTCACCGCAGCCAGCGAACAGGCCCTCGAGGAGGCCGCCTCGGAAGTCTGGCGCGCCGGGCAGGAGTCGGGCGCCACGCTGGTGCGCGAGAGCTTTGCCGCCCGCGCCATGTTCTTCAGCCAGGCGCCAGGCAATTGGCGCTACCGGCACCGCGCCGCACTGACCACCTCGACCAACTTCGCAGATTTTGCCGCCTTCCACGCAGGCGCGCCCGGGCGCGACAAGCACCAATCACCCTGGGGCGAGACCGTCACCGTCCTGCCCTCGGTGTCGTCGTGCCAATACCGGTACAATTTCCACGAGCCTGGCTCGCGCACCGCTGAGCCCTCGGGCGGGCACACGCTGGTGCTGGGGCGCCCGGGCTCGGGTAAGACGCTCGGCACCGCGTTCTTGATGGCCCAGGCCCGCCGCGTCGGCGCACGCATCGTGGTCTTCGACAAGGACCTCGGCCTCGAGATGGCCGTGCGCGCCATGGGCGGCACCTACAGCACCGTCCGCATCGGCCAGCCCACGGGCTTCAATCCCTTCCTCACCGAGACCGCCAGCCGCGGCGCGGCCTGGCTCACCGATTGGACCGCCGACATTCTCTCGCGCAGCGGCCGTCCACTCGAGACTTTCCAGACCGTGGCGCTGAATGACGCCATCCGCCGCGTGGTGGCGGCCGAGCCCGAACTGCGCAGCTTCTCGGCCCTGGCCTCGGCGGTGAACCAGACCGACGATGATGGTGATCTCGTCGCCCGGGTGCGCGAGTGGACCGTGGCAGGCCGTTTTGGCTGGCTCTTTGATGAAGAGGCCGAGACCGGCATTCAGATCGGCGAGGATGTCGTCGGCATCGACATGAGCGAGCTTTTGGATCTCGGCACCGAGCGCACCGCGCTTCTGGCCTATCTCTTCCGCCGGATCGAGAATATCATTGAGGATCGCCGCCCCACCATCCTCGTCATAGACGAGGCCTGGAAGATGCTGAACGACGAGATGTTCGTGAAGCGCCTGCAGGAATGGCTGGTCACCATGCGCAAGAAGAATTGCGTGGTGATGATGCTGACGCAAACCCCCGGGCATCTCGTGCAATCCAGCGTCGGCTCGATCATCTCGGAAATGGTCTCGACGCAGATCCTGTTTCCGAACCCGGCGGCCCATCCCGAGGACTACCGCATTCTCAAGCTCAATGACCGCGAGGCGGAATTTGTCTCGCAGAGCACCGGCGGGCTGAGGCTCGCGCTGCTGCGCTCGGCCGGCGACAGTCTCTTCGTCAACTTCGACCTCTCCGGCCTCGGTCCGGATCTCGTCACCGTGCTCGGCGGCGGGGCGAAAGGCGAAGACCGTGCGCCCTTCGAGTGGCGCCGTAAGTCTGATTTCTGGAAGGACATGGCATGACAAAGCTCCTCTCCACCGCCGCCCTGATGCTCGCTCTCGCCAGCTGCGCCGCCGGCGTCTCCACCGGACGCAAGTCACCCTGCGCCGGCACGTTCCGGACCGAGGGCAGCTACGCGGTTATTCCCGCCACCGCGACGCGCGGGGCCGTGGTGAGCCGGAGCGCCGCGTCGCCTTCCCAGATGAGTTTTGCCGCGGAGGGGAGCGATGATTGCCAGTTCTCTCCGCTCTGAGCGCACATCAAGGATCCCGGCATCGCTGGCTAGGGCGGCGGGATTGGGTGTCGCCGGATTGATGCTCACTGCGGTCACCGCACCCTGCGCTTTGGCGCAGGGCGTGCCAGTTGTCGACGGCTCGAATCTTGCCAACGCGATCTCGCGGCTGTCCGAAGGCACGCGCGACTTTGCCAAGCAGCAGGAAAAGCTCGGAAATCGCAAAGAGCAGCAGGATCTGCACGAAGAGCAACTGGAGGCCTATGCGCGGTTCCTTGAGCAGACGACAGGCACAACCAATGTCTCCGACTTCGAAGACGGTGTGGGCGGCTTCCCGAGCGCGGACGAGACCTACCCGGTGACCGAAGAGGACAGCAGCAACGCGCAGCGGCTTTTTGGCGAGGATGCCAGCGTTGAGCAGATGATCATCGAAACTGCAGCGAAGTACGAAGGTCATGCCGGCGTTGGCGCGGCAGGCCTGACCCCGCTGACCTGGCGCATCCTTTTCCAGTCCCTCATTAAGCAGGAAAGCCGGTTCAACAATGCCGCGGTCTCCCATGTGGGTGCCATGGGTTTTTGCCAGCTCATGCCCGGCACCGCCGCCGATCTCGGCGTTGATCCGCGCGATCCCTGGCAGAACCTTGACGGCGGCGCGCGCTACATCCTGGCCCAGCTCAAGTCCTATGGCCGGATCGATTTTGCCTTGGCCGCCTATAACGCCGGGCCCGGAAACGTCAACAAATACGGCGGCGTGCCGCCTTTCGACGAGACCCAGAACTATGTCCGCCGGATCCGTGGGTACTACCAGACCTACCTCTCGTTCATCACCGGCAGGGATCAGACCGGCACCCTCGCCGGGGTCGACGGCGCCTCGGCGCAGTGGGGCAACTGGTCGAATGCCTCCATGGGCTACGCCGGAGAGATGAATGGCCAGATCGATATGGCAATGCAGCGCATCTATGACCTCCTGCAGCAGGCAAAACCTGAGACCGAAAAGCAGGCCGTCGATCATAACACCTACCTGATGGCCGAGCGGGCCCGGCTCATGGCGCTGACCATGCGCTTGCGCGCCGCGCAGGTGAAAGTCGACGCCGCCCGCGGTCTCTCGGACGCCGCCCAAGGGCTGCAGGCCACGAATTTCTGGGAGTATCGCGATGAGTAAGAGGACCGCTCGAACGGCCCTGCGCCGCCTTGCCATTTGCCTCGGTCTAGCCAGCACCGCTGCGCTCGCGCTGACCGCACCCGGTCTCGCCCAAGGCGTACCGGTGGTCGACAGCTCGAACCTTGCCAAAAATGTCGAGCAGCTTCAGCAAGCACTGCAGGATGCCGAAAACCAGATCGAGCAGATCCAGCAGCTGAAAAAACAGATCGAACTGCAGATGGAGCAGATCACCAGCCTCGAGTTCATCGGGGACTCGCTGGCCGGATTCAACGACATCGCTACGCTCTACAACAGCGCCGAAGACCTGCGGGACCGCGCTGCCAAGATAACCGATCTCAGCGGCTTTGCCGATGATCTGGCCATGGGAGATTTCGACGCCCTCCTCGACAACCTGCTCGATGGCGATGTCACCATGGGTGAAAAACACGCCGCCGAGCAGATGCGCGAGACGCTGGCCTCGGCCGGGCTGACTTCCGATCGGCTCTCGCAGCTCTCCTCCTCGGAAAACCCTCAGGACAAGGTCATCGCCCAGACCGCCGGCACCAGCGCGACGGCGATTGCCGCAGCGCAGCTGTCGTATGAAGAGGCTGAATCCAGCCTCGAGCGCGTCAACGGGCTAGTGGACGAGATCGCCAATCAGGAGACACTCAAGGAGAGCGTCGATCTCAACACGCGAATGGCAGCCGAGACCAATTTCATGCTCGGCCAGATGTGGCGGCTCAATGCCGCCGCAGGCCTCGCGCAGGGCCAGACCGGCGTGAACTGGGCCGCCGAACAGGCCAAGGAGCGCAGCTTTTTTGATTACTCGGGCACCGCAGACTGAGCGGTGCCCATCCGCGATTTACGAGAGGAGGTTCACATGCTTTCGAAAATGATTACGGGCCTGACGGCGAGCCTCGTCTTGGTAGGTGCCAGCGGCGCGGAATCGGCCGGGGACGCTAGCGCCGCGTCCGCGCGGGCGCTTCGAGCCGCAGCCATCGCGGCCGTAGAGGCGGAAGACGCGGATGCGCTGCTGGCCATCATGCAGGAAATGCAGCGCCGCAGCATGTATTTCTTCGAAGGCGACGAGGTCCTGTGTCGCCGGGAGCCGCCGAAGGTTGGGCTGCTCGCCAAGCCGGGGTTCAACTTCGGCACGGCGCGCACCGCCTATCAGACCTTTAACAAGGTGCAGCGCCTCGAAGAGCAAACCTGCACCTGCCCGCAGGCCGCGCGCTCCTTCGAGGAATTCTCGGTCGAGTTCCTTGGCGTGATGCCCGAGGACATCTCCGAGACCGAGATGCAGAAGCTGCGCGAGTACAACATCGCGAACAAGAACACCGTGTACGCTGAATATCGAGATTTCCGGAATCAAACCTGCCGCGAGGCTCCCTGATGGCCATCATTGCAGATGTCCTGTCGGCGGTGGATACCACAGCCGCGTCTGTCGGCGCCGCCGCCTACGACGAAGTGGCGAGTTCAGTCCTTCCGGTCTTCCGCGTCGGCGCGACGCTCCTCGTGGCAATCACCGGGATCAACCTCGCCATCCAAACCGTCCCAATGACGCTCAGTAACGGGTTAAGCCTCATCATGCGGATCGCGCTAGTCGCGATCTTCCTTTCGTCTTTCGCCAACTTCGACGCGGTTTACGGTATCTTGGCCGAAACCCCGAGCCAGTTGGGCGGAACCGTACTCTCAGCCATGACTGGTGCCAGCGTCACGGACCTCTACCACGGTCTCGACACGCTCTATGTACAAGCCCTCGACCTTGGCCAAGCGGTCTCCGAGAACGGCTCCTACATCTCCGGCGCCCTCGCCAGCCTGCTCATGTTCCTCATCGCGGCCCTCATGGCGACCATCTCCATCGTCGTCATATGCGCCGCGAAACTGATGATCGCGGTGCTGATTGTTGTGGGGCCGTTGGCGATTGCCTGCACGCTCTTCAAGCAATCCGCGCCGATCTTCGAGACCTATACCAAGCTGGCTTTGGGGTTCGCCTTCGTGCCCCTGCTGACCGCCGCTATGGCCGGCTTCACCATCGCCACCAGTGAGATGCTCGCGCCTGAACCGGATAGCGCAGAGACCATCGGCGACATCATCGGCTTCGTGGTGGTCATGATGCTCGGCACCGGGCTCATGTTCATGGTTCCAACCATCGCGCAGTCTCTCGGCTCGACCGCCATCGGCCTCGGACAGGCCGCCTCCGGGACCTACCAGCAAGCCAAATCCCACAGCTACGGTACTGTCGCCGGCGCTCGCGGCATGGCCGAGGGCATGACTGGCCGGAAGGCACCCAGATACGGGATGAGTTCTACCGCTCGCCGGGAGGGTCACGCGGTCGGCACGGCGATCTCGAGCGCTGCGGGTGGCGCGCCTGGCACTGCGGCCGCTGCCGCGCGGCTCGCCGTGTCCTTGGCGCAGAAATCCGTCGCCAAGGGCGGCAAGTAATTGGCCCGCGAAGGAGGTTTTGGTGAAAGAACACAGCTTTGATACGGACATCATTATGGGCCCGCGCCGCAGCGAAAAACGCGCCTGGATTGTAGCCAGCGTGTCCGCCGGCGTCTCGGTCCTGATGGCCCTCTCCGTTGTCACGATGATGCCGCTCAAGACAACCGAGGTCTTCACGGTACTCGTGGATCGCGACACCGGCGAGGCAGAACGCATCATGCAGGTTCAACCCACCGGCATCGACGACGAGCAAGCGATGAAAGAAAGCCTCGTGGTCTCTTACGTCTCGGACCGCGAGTCCTTCCTCATGGCCGGCATCCAGGAACGGCTCGAAAGCGTGCAGCGCCGCTCCACCGGCGGCGCGCGGCGCTCGCTGGTGGCGCTCTGGAGCAATGACAGCGACAATGAAAGCTACCCGCCCCGCCTCTATGGGCAGGGGGCGGAAGTCACCGTGCGGGTGAAAACCATCACCTTCCTCGAACCGACCGTCGCCCAGGTTCGCTATGAGAAGACCCTGCGCACGCCGCGCCAGGACAGCGTCACCCGCCCCTTCGTGGCGGTCATCGGGTTCGAGTTCCAGCCGCGCGAGGAACGCGCCCTCGAGCGGGTCTGGGAAAACCCCCTCGGCTTTACGGTGACAAGTTTCAATGTCTCCGCCGAGACGCTGGGAGGCTGACCATGCGACACACCAACGCCCTCATGTTCGTCGCTCTCCTCCTCTTGCCGCTACCCGCGCTGGCAGAACGCGCGCCGCAAACCATGGGCCAGGACGCCCGCGTGCGCTCGGTCTGGTACAATCCCTCGGACGTGATCCGCGTGGACACCAACCTGCGGACCAACACCGCGCTCGAGCTTGGACGCGGTGAACGGATCGAGCAAGTTCTCCTCGGGGACTCCGAGGCCTTCGATGTCGAGGTTCTATCGAACCGCAACACGGTCTCGGTGAAACCGGTCATCGGCAGCGCCCACAGCAATATGACCATCTACACCTCGCGGCGTGCCATCGCCTTTGTCCTGACCGAAGGCCGCAGCAAGACCCCTACCTACCGCGTTGCGGTCAAATATCCCGAGGACCAGCCGGCCCGGACCTCGAGCACGCCCAAGGCGATCGGCACCCGCGACACCGGCTACGAATACGCTGGTGGAGGGCAGGCCCGTCCTAAGGCGGTCTGGAACGATGGGCATGCGACATATTTCGAGTTCCGCCAGGGGGTCCGCCCCTCGATCTTTGCCGTCGACGGCGAGGGCTATGAGCTGACGGTGAACTCGCAGACGCGCGGCCGGGTCGTGCGCGTCGGCGGTGTGGCTGAGGCCTTCACCATCCGGATCGGCGACGAGGTGATCTGCATCCGCCACGTCGCGGGCGGCAAGACCGTGGACCCGTTCATTCTCCGCAGCCTTGCCGGGAAGGAGTTCTGAGATGGCCGAGCACAAGGGCACCGACGATCAGGCTGTCGAAGACACCGTCTTCGAGAGTGACGGCGCGCCGCGGGAGAAAGCCTACCGCGTTGAGCGCAGGCAGAGCCGCGCGGCGATGGGGCTCAACTCACTCGCCGGCAAGCTGGTCTTCGGCAGTGTCGGAGGTTGCCTGCTTGTTGTGCTGGCCTACGCCATGGTCGCGGGCGAAGAGGACAGCGCGCCCATAGAGACCTCCAACGTCACCGAATTTCAGGACGGGGCTACCGGCAGCGGCTTCGGCAACATCGCGCCCGCCGCGGCACCCGAGCCCGAGGACGACGGTTTTGACTTCGGCCTCATCCAGGATCAGCTCGACAGTCAGCGCAGCGCCCTCGAAGAGCGCAATGCCTCCCTGCAAGAGCAGGTGCAGCAGCTGCAGAACAGCCTCGCCGATCTGTCCGGTCGCGCGGGCAACGAGAACAGCGTCCTCGTCGCGGACCTCTCCCGTGCCCTGCAGGAAACGCAGGAGCAGAATGCCAAAATGGCGCAGCAGATGCGCGAGGAGTTCGCCAATCAGCTGAAATCTCTGCAGGCCGCCAATGAAGAGCGGATGACCCAGCAGGAAGAGACGCTGGAATCGCTGCGCCGGGAAAATCAGACGCTCCAGACCGAAATCACCACCGCCAGCAATGACGCCGCGCGGGAGGCCCAAGACGCGGAGGCCGAGCGCCGGAGGCAAGCTCAGCGCGAGAGCGAGCTCGCCGCACGCCAGCGCCAGCAGCAGGAAGAGCTGCAGGCCCGCATCGAATCCGAAGCGGTGATTTACGACAGTGGCGCAAGCTCAGGTGGCGCGGGATCATCGACTGACGGACCTGAGGATACACTCGGCCAGCTGAGCCCTCGCGGAGAGTCACGCGACAGCACGCTGCGCGCCTTTGTCTCTGGTGGCGGTGGGGTAACCCCAACGGAGCAGGCGACCGAAATTGCCAATCCCTCTTACACGGTTCTGCAGGGCACGATGATTCAGGCCAGCCTCGAGAACGCGGTCGACTCCTCCCTGCCTGGCACCGTCTCGGCCGTGGTCAACTACCCGGTCTGGTCCTTCGATCAAACCCAGGTGCTGATCCCTTCCGGCTCCCGCCTCTTCGGGTCCTACAGCTCGGACATCGATGTCGGTCAGGGGCGGATTCTTATCGGCTGGACCCGCCTCGTGACCCCCGGCGGCCAATCGGTGCAGCTTTCGGCGTTCGGCGGTGACCAGGTGGGCCGTTCGGGCATCAGCGGGCACGTCGACACGCGCTTCGGAACACGCTTTGGCAACGCCGCACTGATCTCACTCATCGGCGCGGGCCCCAGCATCGCTGCCGCGCAGATAGACGATGACACCACCTCGGACATGGCCCGCAACGTGACCGAGGATCTTGGCGAAACCACAACATCGGCGGCGGCGGAATACGCCACCCTGCCCCCGATCATCACTGTAGAGCAAGGCAGCGCCATCACCGTCATGGTTGATCGTGATCTGGAATTCTTTTGATGACCTCAGCTCCGCCGCGCGCATCCTTCCTTGAAAGCTATCTTGCGCCCCTGGGCTCCTATCTCGGGGATCCGGACGTAGTGGAGGTCGCGATCAATCCCGATGGCAGCGTCTGGATCGAGCGGCAGGGCAACAGCCACATGCAGCGGGCCGAAGGGCTAAGCGTCGCGCCAGCCCAGGCCGCGGACCTCGCCAAGGCCATCGCCTCCGAGGTCGACGTGCCGCTCTCGACGAAAAAACCGATCGTGTCGGGCAAGATCACGCATGCCGGCGCGCCACTGCGGGCGCAGGTCGTGGCAGCCCCGGTGATCGAAGGCGCACCTCCGATCTGCTTCCGGCGGTATTCGCAGTCCAAGCTCGAGATCGGGGACATGACGCTTCTGCATGGCGAGCTCGTCGATCTCGACAAGCGCCGCCGGGACCGGGCGCAGCAGGTTCGTGAGTTGAGCGGTTCGAGCAGGGTCACCGAGGCCATGAGGCTTTGTATCGAGGACCGACTAAACGTGGTGATTTCCGGCGGCACCTCCACCGGCAAGACCACCTTTGCTCGCGCGCTCCTCGACATGGTCGACCCGCGCGAACGGCTGGTCACCATCGAGGACGCCTTCGAGCTTTTTCCGAGCCACGCCAACACCGTCTGCATGAAATCGGACCGATTGCCGGGATCGGAGAAGTCCCCGGCCAAGCTCCTGGAATCCAGCCTGCGGATGCGGCCCGACAGGATCATCCTTGGCGAGCTCCGCGGCTTTGAGGCCCTCACCTTTCTCGAAGCCATCAACACCGGCCACGGTGGATCTTTCACCACCATTCATGCAGACACCGCGCTCAAGGCCATTGATCGGCTTGCCATGATGGTGCTGGGCACTGGGCTGAACATGAGCTTCGAAGAGGTGCGCCGCTACTGTGCGCACAGCATCGACGTGGTGATCCAGCTTGGGCGCGAAGATGGACGGCGGGGGGTTGCGGAGATTTTTCTGCCGGGGGTATGCGCACCACGACAGCAGGAGTAAAATATACTGAACAATATGGCCCCGCCCTGAGAAATATTGAGGCAGCGCCTAAGCGTCCGAGAGCTGAGCGCAGGTCGCGGAGCAGACACGGTTTCTTGGGTACGTATTCCCGCGCCACCGGCCGCGACCAGCGCCGCACTGCTCAAGCGTCGATTGCAAGTTCGTTTAATATGCCCCCTTTCGACAAATGCTCGTTCACCCATTTCGGTTTACGGCCCTTTCCGGTCCAGGTTCGAGCGGAGTTTTCTGGATGTGCATACTTCGGCGCCCCTTTTGAGCCTTTCACACCGCCAGGGCCGACAAGCTCGGAAAGTGAGTAGCCGTACTCCTTGGCCGACGCTTGTGCAGCAGCCAGAGCTTTTGCTTTTTGTCGAGCATCGTAGCTCTCTATAGCCTTTGAAATTTTCTTACTCAGTTCTGTCAGCTCTTGACGGTCCATCTCGAGGAGATCGATGTTCGAATTCATTTTCGTGCCTCTCTGTTTCGGGTCATCCATTCGAAGTACACTAAATTTATATAATTTTTACGGAAATATACATCGTTAAATTTTGTATTTATGCTTTATATTCATTCGCGCCAAGCCGTGATGAACTCATCTGAAGACCAAGTTCAAACACTTCTACTTTCAGATCGCCACAGAGGTAGATTGGAAAGGCCCTTGATCACAAAGCGGAGGTGGACCACCCCATCGGAGAAGATCAGTTATGGACTGAAACTTCATTCTACGGCGCAAACCACGTTCCATCTCTCACAGTCCAGAGCGGTGCCCACGGCTCTGTTGCAAGACAAGGGGATACGCGCCTATATCCCAAGCCGAAAGAAAGGCAAGACACCGGTCAAATACCCCTCTCGGGCCATTGCTGCGCAACACCCTGCCGGGCAGTGGACAAACGCCGATACAAGCGGCGTAATCGCATTGAGATCATGTTCAGAAGACTCAAGGACTGGAGGCGTGTGGCCACCCGCTATGACCGGTGCCCGAAGGTTTTCCTTTTGGCCATAGCCCTCACCGCACTCGTGATCTACTGGTTATGAATCCTGACCCTTCTGTATCGTAGATCTGCTAGCGTGACCCCGTCACGTGTCCCGGCCAGGACCCGTGACGGGGTGGTGCGCGACGTCTGACCCTTGTGGCATGGCCACGCTTCTTAGCCTGTCGGCACCGCCTCTCCTTCATTGTCTCGAACAGTTGCCAGCGGCCCTCGTGGGACCGCGTATCAGAAGGAGGAGAGCATGGAGAAGGTAACACACGGTCGGATCATCGGGATAGATGTGAGCCGAGACTGGCTCGATATTCACTGGCTTCCGGACGGTCAGCGTCATCGCATCCCCAATACCGATAATGGCCATGTCGCGGTGTCCGATCTCGCTCACGACCAGAGAGCCGTCGTCTGTTTCGAAGCGACGGGTGGGCAGGAATGGCGGCTCTGGTCCTATCTTCAGGATGCAGGCGTCGAGGCCCGCCAAGTGCCGCCGGCCCAGGTCAAGGCCTTCGCGCGCAGCCTTGGAACCCGAGCAAAGACCGACAGGATCGATGCCGAACTCATAGCGCGCTTCTTGGTCTTCAGACCCGAGGCAGGACGAACACTTCCCGCCGAACATCTACGTCTTCTCAGGGCCTTGACCACCAGACGGGCACAGCTGGTCGAGATGCGAAAGCGGCTTCTGGCGCAGATCCGGGCGCATCGGAAATCGGGAACGGCAGAGCTGTTCGAGGATATCGATGTGGAGTTGAAGGAGAGGTTGGATGTTGCGATCACCGAGTTGGAAAGCAGAATTTCAGAGCTTTTGGGGCGCTACAGGCATCTCGCGGACACCGCGCGGATCCTTCGTTCCGTTCCCGGCATCGGACCAGTCGCCAGCTCAACGCTGATCGCCGAACTTCCCGAACTCGGCGCTCTCACCGGCGAAGAAGCTGCGGCCCTGACCGGTTTGGCACCAGTGGCGCAGGACAGCGGAACGTTGCGTGGCAAGCGCGCAATCGCCGGTGGTAGACGCGCCCTACGACATGTCATGTTCCAGGCAGCGCTGGTTGCCTCGCATCATAACCCGACGCTCAAAGCGTTCGCTGATCGGCTCCGTAAAGCCGGGAAACCACACAAGGTCATCGTCACGGCCGTCGCGCGCAAGCTCGTCATCATCGCCAATGCTCTGTGCAAAAGCCGACGGGAATGGGAGCACAGACACCCCTGAAAGATACAGTTGCTAGAGCGTAAAAGGAGCATTCAAATTCCGCATGCTCGCTTAAAGACGGCTGGAAAGGGTGCCCCGGCGGCAGATTGATGGGCGCGCGCGCTCTGCCGAGTAGGCTGTGATCTGACAAGTACAACAGTGCCAGGCCCGAAGGCGGCCCCTGTCATCTTCCGGACGCCTGCGCCAATGGCACGATTTTCGGGAGCCGCCGCGCCGCACTGCCAGAAGCCAGAAAATGATCGCCGCGACAGCAAGGATACCGAGTATAGTAAGCACTGTTACCCAGATTTCCATTTGCTGCACTGGGATTGATATGGTTTTCAAAAGTAGACCCTCGTCTGTTAAAATATTAACTTTCTAGACTAGGAGATTAAAAATCGCCTGCCTCTTCACGTATTTTATTCTTAGTCAGAATGCGCGGAATGGGCTCAGAGCGGGCCTATGGCAACATAGAGTTATTGACCGGTCGAACAACTCCCTACGTCGGTGTTCGAGACGCTAAATGAACTACTGTCGCCCTTCGCTTCCGCGTGGCCGCAGAAACAGATCCAGAACAGCGTCTAAGAAACGCCGGACTTCAGTAACGTGTGCCGGTCTGCCCACTCCCCGGACTAAACCGTCCATCATGCCGACGATCTGAGGCGTACCATACACGCGGCGAGGCACCACACAGGCCCTTTGCAGCGCTCTAAAATTTCTCGACCTCGTCGAACTTCGCCAGGTCCGTAGCTCCTGCCCGTCTGGGCCGCCGCCGGGACGTGGCCCCACTTTCACCGTCGCTCTTCCGGCAGGTCTCTGCTCGCGCCCGCATCTCGGCAAACCGCTCGCTATACGTCTGGCAAGTCTCGACAGTCTCCTCCGCCTGCACAATCTGCGCTAGGCTCGCGACCTTCTGCTTTGGCTTGGCGGTCAGCGGCGGGTACGGCAGCGCATGCCCTTGCCGCGCTGCCTCGATCGCCGTGAAGTGGTGATCCTCATAATAGCGAATGTGATGTGCCTGAATCGGATACTGGCCTTCCGGCAGAACCAGCACCTGATCGAGCGGGAACTGCAGCAGCTTGCCCGGCGAAATCAGCGGTCGCTCTTCACTTCGGCGGCTGATATTGGCGTTATCGTCGAGCTCGCGGATGCGGCTCTGGCTCTCGGTTTTTGACACCACGGTGTGCTTGCCGAGCATATCCGACAGGACCGTGGCCGTCCGGTCGTCCTGCGGCGTCATGAACACCTTTACCCCTGCCCCGGCCATGAGGGCGCGACGCCCGGCCTCGCCATAGAGCGACGGGTTGTCTAGACCGGCGATCGACTGAGTGATGATGAAGAAGCGCCCGCCGAACGAACGGATTGTCTTAATGCTGTTCTCGACCAGCGGCTGGCGCCCGAGCTGATCGAACTCGTCCATGAGAAACATCACCGTGTGTGGCTCATCCGGCCCAGGCTCTACCCGCTGCAAGGACGCAATAGCTTCGGCGAAGAGGAGACGCACCAGCGGCGCGAGGGTTTTCAGATGCTCGGCCTGCATGGTGATATAGAGCGTCTGCGCCTCGCGCCGGAAATTCGTCAGGTCAAAATCGCTCTCGTTTGTCGCCCGCACCACTGAGGGGTCATCCCAGAGCTCGAAGCCCGCGCCACTGATGACGGAGCGATAGCTGTCGGTGATCTTCTGGCTCATCCCCGCCATCTCGGAAAAGATCGTCGCGACGATGGGAATATCAGTCATCTCGGCATAGTCGCGGTAGGTCTGCTCGGTCTTCCCGCTGCCACCGAAGACCTCTTTGGCAAATCCAAGATTGGGCCGGCCCTGCTCGATTGCAAAGAGGCAGGCGGCAACGAAGAGCCGCTTGCCGGCCTGGTAGAACCCCTTGGCCTGGTCGCCTTCCACGACGAGGAACTGGTCGGCCAAGGTGTTGAGCGCGGTGTACTGCTGATCCGCCGAGGACATGGCCGAGATCCGCGACAGCGGGTTGAAGCGGTGTGTCCGCGTCGAGGGGCCACCTTCGGCCTCCACGTAGTCGAAGGGCGAGAAATACCAGATGCGGTTTCCGAGCCCCTTCTGACGGTGAATGGAGGTCTTCTCGAAGTTCTCACCCTTCACGTCGAGCACAATGGCGCTGCCGGTATGGTGCAGCAGGTTCGGGATGACAAAGCCCACGCCTTTACCGCGACCGGTCGGCGCCACCATCATCGCATGCGGGAAACGGTTCGGCGTGGCCGAGATGTAGAGGCCCTTCTTCTTCGGCCGTGCCGTCTTGCCAAATACGAACCCCTCCTCGGAGATCGGCGCGACCATCTTGTTGCGCCGCAGCTCTCGTCGGGTCTGGAAATGCGCATCGTCATAGCTGGTGAGCCGTCCACGGTAGACCCCCGCGACACCCACCGCGATGAGGCCAAGTGCCACCGTCCCGTTGATGAGACCAATTACCTGCAGCGCATCTGGATTGGCCTGCAGCGCGGGCCAGGACCAGCGCAGGAACCACGGCTCGAGCGCATCGAGACTATTGAGGCTCTCGCGGAACACGATGGCACCGTAGATCGTGGCGAGCATGGCGCCGATGTAGCCACCGGCCAACAGACCGGTGACCACCGCGAGCGGATAGCGCCAGGCGGTGTCGAGCGTCTGGATCATGAGAGAGCCTCCCGCTGCCTAGTGTTCGTGGCCGTCCTCGAGGTCTGCACCGTGCTCGGTGGAATGCTCTGCTGCCAGCTCCGCCTGATGCGTCCGCGCCATGGTCTGGTAGGCCTCCACGGCCTCGCGCCTGCGAGCCCCCTGCCCGACCACAAGATCCGCTTCGGTCTTCAGCTCGGCCGCAATCGCCGCCCGTACCGCAGGGTCTCGGATCTCGCCCTGAAGTGGCGTGCTGTCTCCCTCGAGCACCTGTCCGAGCGCCTCATTGGACAGCTCGCCGGTCATTCTGTTCACGAGCGCTTCGATGGCCGGCACGTCGGCAAGCGGGTGGTGCTTGTCCACGGTCAACAACTGATCAAGCGCCAACTCCTCGGCAAGGTCTCGCGGCACCGTCACACCTTCGATAATCCGATGCCCCTCTTCCAGCATGTCGGTCAGCCGCGCGGAAGCATCTTCATCCAAAGCCTCCGCTCGGCCGCGCCACGCCTCGGCCTGCGCAACCGAATGCTCCCCCTGAAGCAGGTATTCGGCCAGCTCCTCGGCTGTCGTGGACATCTGCGCCATCAGATCCGTTTCGGACGAGAAGACGACAGTCAGCGCATCGCGCATGTCGTCCAGTGCGCTGTCGATCTGGCGCACGCTCGGATCATCCAGTTCGAGCCCTCCCCGCACGTGCTGCAGAGACGTTGGCGTGAGATGCGCGAAAAGATCGTCGCCAGCATGCGCAATCGTCGCATGGTCCTGGAAGAAAGGATCCGCCTGGGTCGCCGCTATGAGTTCGGCGCTGGTGCGGGAGAACTCCGCTTGCATCCGCACCCGCTCGGGTCCGGCGTCCATGGACTGAATGCTGTCCCAGGTCTGTCGTGCCTCGGACAGCATCTGATCACGGGCCACCGCCATGGCGGCAATCGCATCGAAGCTCCCGTTCTCGAGCGGGGGCGGCGTCAGGGTATCGGCCTCGGACATGAGGGAGCCTCCTTCTTCCAGGGTTTGCGCCGACGCGAAGAACGCTTGCGACAGCGTCTGCATAAAAGCGTTGCCGGCGCCGGACAGCGAGGCCAGCTGGCCAAGACCGGCATATTGCCGCGCAAAGTCCGTCACCACGGCCCGGCGTCGCGCCCTCTCCGCCTCCGACATCGATGGGGCCGGGACGAGGTCGCCCCGACCCGTCCGGTCATGTGCCGCGCGATACTCGGTTTCGCGCGGCGGGTTCTCGATGATCCCGCGCGACAAACGATTTGAGGCCACCATCTCGAGACCATGCGCCCGCGCAATTTCCGCATGGCGCTCGCGCATCACGTCGTAGTTCAGCTCAGACTTCATGCTGATCGACAGAAAGTTGCCCCAATCGCAGCCGACCTTGTCGACGACAAAATGCGCATGGATGTGATCCGGGTCGCGGTGCACCGCGGCGACGTAGCGCCACTGATCACCATAGTCACCGCTGGCAAAGATCGCCTGCCCCCACTCACGGGCTACCGTCTCGGCCGCGTCGATGCCTGTGCCTTTGGGGAAACTCAGGATGATGTGGTCAGTGTGCCCGCGGCGGGGCGCGCCGCGCCAGGCCGACGACCAGTCCTCAACCGCCCGCGCCAGCGTGGTCGAGCGAAGCTCACGATCCACCCCGGCGAAGTTCGTCCAGGTGGCATGCGCCGCGTCTTCGCGGGTGATGTAATTGAGCTGCCGGGTCAGCTCTTCTTTCGAATGGCACCCTCCGGCCCGGATCCGCTTCACCACGGACTGCGGCGCGCGCTGCGCATTGCCGGCAAATGCTCGAAAGGAGCGGGACTGCAGGCCGCCCTGCCCCGCACCCGGAACGCGCGTACCGCTGCCGCCACTCCGGCTGCGGCGCGCGAGGTCCTCGAGCGGATAGCCGAGAACAGCCTCCTGCAGAGCCAGCGGCCGTGCCGTCATGTGTCCTCTCCCGGGAAGGCCACCTCCACCAGGGTCCGGCGTCGCGCGACGTTGATAAAGGTCGTCAACGCCTCGGTCAGATCACTCACCCGCGCATCAAGCTGCGCCACCGTCTTGCCGTCGCGGGCGTTCCACTTGAGGCGCCCGGAGTTCGCAAGCTGGGTCATCTGGTTGAGATTGCGCCCCACCGCCACGAGCTCGCGCCGGCTCTGCGCCAGCGCTTCGATCTCCTCTACCCGCAAATCGAGCGCCCCGACGGCGAGCCGCATGAGGCGGCGCATGCCATCCGAGGGCGTCAGCCCCTCGGCCTCCATCAATGCCTTGAAGGCCGCGTATTCTTCCGCCGTAACCCGTGTGCCGATCACGGCGCCTTCGGTGGTCGTATGTGGCGAAGCCGATTGGCGGCGCACCCGCGCCACTGTCTGCCGCGACCGCCCGGTGCGTCGGGCGATCGCGGCATCGGAGAACCTCTCGCCCAATAGGCGAGAGATCTCGGTGATGTCCTTGTGGGTGAGCCGGGATCCGCGGGGCATAATACAACCTCAGGATGAATCTAAAGAAAAAACACGCTCTAAAGGCGTACAACACAATACCGTTCCAGCCAACCGACCATGAAGGCCGGTTTTCGCCCCTTCGGGGAATTTCCGCTTGCGGAAACCGGACAGCCTTCATGGTCTCCGTGTCGCGCCCGGTGACCCCTCGGGGTCACTTAGGCAGGGCGCGGTGATCCGCAGGTCAGGAGGGGGCAATCTCGCCCCTGCGAGAGCTGCCGCCGGGGCCGTCAGCGGATCACACCCGTCCCGATGTGCCTGGCGTGGGGCGCGTGCGCCCCACGCCAGGCGGAGAGGGCCAATGTGCGATTTTTTGGCCCCCGGTCCCATGTGCGCTCCGCGCGCTATCTCCGGGCCAAAAAATTTCGGCAAGACCTGGATCGCAGGAGAGCAGGAATGAATGACTGCACGATTGCTGGAATGCCGGATCAGCGGAATGCTGCAGATATTGAACTATTGAGTTTTTAACTCATTGAGATGATGAGAGATTGAGTGCCGGAGCCGTGGTGATGTTGATCGCTGGAGGTTTGGGATGCCGGAGTGCTGGCGTACCGGATGTGTGGACCGCGGGACTTGGAGGACCGAGCTTGAAGACCATCTCGACCATGATGATGAAAGGCGGCAGCGGGAAAACGACGCTGACCCGTATCCTCGCCTCGGCCGCCCTCGCCCGCGGCATGAAGGTCCATATCTTTGACGTCGACACCGACCCACAGGCGCTCGGCTGGGAGGCCAGCTTCAACCGCGCCTCTTGGGGCAAGATCGACAAACCCGCCTGGCGCCACGATCAGCTAACCATCAGTGGCGCGGTCGCGGACATGGACGAGATCTACGACGGCTACGACCGTATGGAAGCCGAGGGCTATGATCTCGTGCTGATCGACACACGCCCGGGCGCCAATGCCGACACCGAAGATCTGATCCTTGCCACCGATCTCGTGCTGATCCCAACGCGGCCTGAGCAGTCGGACTACTCGGTCGCCGAGCGAACGCTCGAGTGGTTCGAGGATATCCTGCAGACTGTCACACCAGACTCTCCCATCCCGGCGCTGCGCACGGTGCTGACCGCGGTACCAAGCAAGATGATCTCGGTGCTGACCGGGGATCTCGACATCGTCAGCTTGACCCCGCGCGATCGCGACGCCTTGCAGGCGGTCATGGACATGCCGCATGCGCTGACCGTAATCCCCAATTCGAAATACTGGCGCGAGATCGCGGCATGGGGTCCGCTCGGCGTGGCCGCTGAGGCGGCGAACTCCCAGCCCGCCGGGCGGCTGCAGGGCGGCGCCATGATGGACATCCTAGCCGGCGGCGACGCGCTGCTCGACGAGCTCCTTGCTGTCATCGACGTCAGGGAGGCAGCAGAGTGAGCGACGCCCCCAAGCCAGAGAAGCGCAAGAGGTCCCGTGTCGTGCGCACGTCCCACGCGCTGCCAAATGCCGCCGAGCATGCAAAGGCGAGCAGCCGGCTCGCAGGGGCCACGGCCCGCTACGCGGGCCGCTCCACTTCCGAGCCGCACGAGCCGAGGATCGAGCCCGACGCAGTCGCCCCCGAACTGGCCCCGGCTGACGAAGAGAGCCCCGCGACCTCAAAGCGGCCGCAGCAGACGCGACGGGCGCAGCCGAAGGCCGCAGCGCGGCGGGCCTCAGCGGCGGTGGAGGCCGGGGCGCCAGCCAAGAGGAACGTGCGTGGCTTCGTGGTCTGGCTGCCGGATGACATAGCGCGACTGGAGGCTTTGGCGGTCCGGCTTGGCACCAGCGCTGATTATCTCGAAAAGGCGCTTATGAAGCAGGCGCGCAAGAGATACCTGAATCTCGATCACGCAAGCGCACTGCGCGAAAGCAAGGGGCTCAAGACGCATCTCAACCTGACACGGACCGACGGCAGCGGCGGGCTTTTCGTGAATGCCTATTCCAACCCCGATATTGTGCGCGCCCTGCGCGCGGACATTGGCGATCCGCTGGATCTCATCGCCGATGCACGGATCATCGGCGCGCTGTTCCGGCTCTACGGTCTCGACGCGCTCGCCTTCCACGAGGGGCAGGCGGCGGGATAAGCGTCGCCGCAGGATGCTGGGCCTGGTGCCACCTCAGTCACACGGGCCGGTCAGAACCTTGCCCACGTTCCAGGTCACCGCGTCATGCGCGCTGACTACGGCAAATTCTGTGCTCGATCCAAGGATAGCGACCAGCGTCGCCCACACATCGGGATCAACCTTCGCCTGCGCCACGCGGCCGTCTTCGAGTTGGAAGGCCGCCTGCTCGCCGGTTTGTGCCAGCACCACGATTCGTGCCGGCGCGCGCTCCTGCGGCAGGCTGACCGCGAAAGACCCATTCGGCTCCGGGCCGAACACACGATCCGGATCGCAGACGAGCTGCAGCCTTGCGCCGGGGTCCTCGAGTTCATGCACCGGCAATCCGCGCTGGAGGCTGTGAGACCAGGTCACATCCGAGATCACCAGCGGCGCCGAGTCCACGGCGGTCTTCTGCTGCGCCTGCGCAATGAGCGGCATCAGCGCAGAGACGATGAATGCGCCGAATGATGAAACTCGCATGAAACACTCCTTTCGAGCACAAGGCATACTTTCATTACGCTAGGGTATCCCATCCGGAATGGAAACCGAGCTGCTCAGGCAAAGCAGCATGGACCGGGCTAAGGGGCGCAGCCCCTCGCGCAGTCAACAGAAATAGCCAGGGCCGTGTCCTCGGCCGACGGCCTGCGGGCCGCACCACCCCAATCGATTTCTGCTGCCCTTGCTACCCCCGGCCTCGCCGGCGGGCAGGCCGGATAGCACGCTATCCGGCTTCAACTATTTGGAACAAGAACCATGTCGGCAAAGAAACTCTATGCCTTCCCGATCTCCAAAGTGTTTCATCTCGACCTAGCAGGAGAAGAACACTTCCTCGGACTGAGATTTCGGTGGAACACGGGAGAAACAGAAATCGCCTGGGACCAGCCTGGCACCTTCAAAATGGCCCTGATCTTCGAAGAGCCGATCCCTGCCCCATCGTCCCCGGGCCGGGCCTAGGCCCGGCCCGCGCGGGTTGGCCTCGGCGGCGCAGACGCTGAGACCAACCCGCAAAAATTTGACGGGCCCCGCATAAGCGAGGCCCGATCATCAGTTCCAAGGTGAGAGACGCCTTAGGCGGCCTGCTCGGCGGCACTTCGCCCAGCCTCTCCCAAGATGAAATCGACGGCCTTCTGGGCCTCCGATGCGGCGCGAAAGATTGCGCGATTGTCGCCCTTCATTGCAATAAGCCACCCTTCAACATAGCTTGCGCTCTGATCAAACTCCGGCTCCACGCCAATCTTCACCCCAAGCATGCAGGCGCCGATTTCGGCCACCAGTTCCTCGAAAGCATAGGCCGTTCGGTTGGAGAACCGCTTGAACCTGTCGAGGCGTTGTTCGGCGCCAGTCCAATGGCACAGTTCATGACCAAGGGTGCCATAAAACGTCCGCGCGCTGAGAAATGTTTCGATCGGTGGCATGTGGATGTGATCGGTGCGAAGGTCATAGTAAGCCTGCGGCTCCGGGCCTGAGTGGATAACCGCACCGGTTCGGGCGAAAAATGCCTCAAGCTCCGGATCGGCACTTGTTCCGAGATCGCGCGGCTGCTCCGGGCGGGTGTAGAACGTATCCGGCAGGCCGTCGATCTGGTCGGCGTTGAACACACGGTAGGCTCGGCAGTAAGGAACCTTCTTTTCCTCGCCCTCTTCGGTTTCCCGCTCGATGGTGCCGAACTTCACAACCGTTGCCGATTTCTCTCCCTTGCGCACCTGCGCGCCAAGCTCCTGCGCCTGTCGGTAGGTCATCCAGCCCTCCGAAGCGTAGCCTTTGCTCGCGGCGGTGGCCCAGAGCATCAGCACGTTGATGCCGCGATAGTCCTCGCCATTGAAGCGAGCCGGCATCTGCACGCCGCCCGCGCCACCGGTCCACGGCTTGCGCCAAGGCGGTGTGCCTGCCTCGATCTGAGCAATAATCTCATCTGTGACGTGCTGATAAACGTCGAATTTCGCCTTTGCCATTTGTGGCCTCCTTCGTGGTGGAGACGGTGGGGCCGGGTAGCCCGCCTTCCGCCGATGGGCTGCGCCTCGGCCAATCTGTCCGACCGAAAACGCATGTTTTCGGCGGAACAGAGTGGGAGAGTACGTATGTCTTTCGTCATCATCTCGCCCCGCCGTTGCGCCTTTGGTTGGTTGATCCCGTTCCCCAACTGGAAAATCGGGAGCGATTTGGAGGTCCGACGGTGAAGCCGTCTGCTCCTGCAAATCTGCCACGTGGCGAACGCGGGAGGGGGCGAGGCAACTCAATTGGACAGGAGTGGTGCGGCCCGCAGCGAAGCGAGGACACGGTCATGTCTAATTGAGTTGCCCGAGGGGGAGGGCTGCGCCCTCACCCTGACGCAGATCTGCGGCGTTCGGCTTGTCCGAACCCCAGTCTGCAATGAAAGCAGTGCGGCTCCGTAGGGGCCGGGCAGTAGTCTGTCCTTACCAGTCCTTCGGACGTGTATGCGTCGTGGAAGAGCTCGGTGGTTATGCGGACACCAAGAAAGGAATTGTTAGATGCGAGAGAAGCTGTTTGTCGGGCTGGATGTTCACAAGCGCAACATCTCCGTAGGCGTAGCAGAGGAAGGGCGAACTGGCGAAGTCAGGTTTCTGGGGGATATCGAAAACTCGCCGATTGCCATAAACGGGCTTCTGAAGAAGCTGGCCAAGCAAGATCGGCAGATCGAGTTTTGCTATGAAGCTGGGCCTTGTGGCTATGGGATTTATCGGCAAATCATCGCAGCAGGTCATGATTGCTGCGTTATTGCACCCACGAAGATCGCAATTGCACCAGGGGAACGCGTAAAGACAGACCGGCGGGACGCACAACGTCTTGCCGTGCTGCACAGAGCAGGAGAACTCACACCGGTCTGGGTTCCGGATCTGAAACACGAAGCAATGCGCGATCTCATTCGGGCTCGGATGGATGCGGTACGCCAAGTCACCACGGCGCGCCATCAACTCTCGGCGTTCTTGCTCAGACATGGACGTGTGTACGCGCCAAATCGGAAGCCCTGGACCAAAATCCACAGCCGATGGCTGGGAAGCCAGAACTTTGACGAACCCGCACAACAGATCGTGTTCCAGGACTACGTGCAGGCGGTTTGGAACGCCGTTGAACGGCGAGACAACATGGTGCGGCGTATTGAAGAACTTACGCCGGACTGGTCGCTAAGAGACTTCGTGTATGCGCTGCGCTGCTTTCGCGGCTTAGACCTCGTGTCAGCAGCAACACTTGCTGCCAGTGTGGGCGATGTCACGCGCTTCGACACGTCCCGACAGCTCATGGGGTATCTAGGGCTCACGCCTTCGGAATATTCCAGTGGCGGATCGGTTCGACGTGGAGGCATCACAAAGACCGGAAACCGAGAAGCGCGACGTATGCTGGTTGAGGCCGCGTGGAGCTATCGCTTTCCAGCAAAAGTTGCACAACATAAGGCACGCATTTTGGAAGCGCAGCCGAAACCGGTTCGTGATCTCGCGTGGAAAGCGCAAGAGCGGCTTTGCAAGAGGTATCGCACCCTGGAAGCGCGCGGTAAGAAATCAACCATCATAGCGGTAGCGATTGCCCGAGAACTGGCTGGCTTCGTTTGGGCTGTGGGGCACGAGATGCGGCCACTCTCTGAGTAGGTCCGCGGGTCAGGCGAAGGTGGGAGACAGGTTGGGCAACTCTCGTTCCGCCCTCTGGGCCGGATCTGCCGACGCCCGCGCGAGAGTACCGAGAAAGGCCCGCGACGAACAACGTTCATGCGGTTCCAATCCGCGAATGCAAGATTGATACACCGTCGCTACATGCGTGGACCATTCTAGCCTGACCCAATCATTCTATCGGCAGACATATCTCAGCGTTAACGGCGGAGCTATTTGCCATGCGCAAAAGATGTTGACGAAAGACATGCAAGGGCGAAGCCCGACCCACGGGCCTGACACGGACAGTCAAAGGATCGGAGACGGGGAAGGTGCGGCCCGCAGCGCACCGCGCGAGGACACGGCCCCGTCAGAGACGACGCCAAGGGCGGCGCTTGTCTTTTGACTTTCCGAGGCAGGTCTGTTGGGCGGACAGCAAACAGGATCATGCCAGGGGTGGGGTGAGCGGGCGCAGCCCGTTGAACCCCACTCCTGTCCTTCGGACCCATGCGAGGCGCGCGCCCCGCGCGACTCTCTCCTGATCAATCCGCCAGAGCTTTCCAGCCCGCGTCCGGCCAAGGGGACGGGCGGGCCTTGCAGGCGGCGAGCTGAACGCGCACCCATATCGCGAAGGATGGCGAGCCGACTTGTGGGAAGGTCTGGCTTGATGCCCGGCGCCGTCAAGCGGTCTCTGGACAGCGGTGGAAAGCTGCTTCTGGAAGGCAGATCAAAACACTACGCCCGATTATTAGGCGGGCCAGGCCTGAGCCTACGCAAGAAGGCCCGTCACCGCATCTATCCACGGGGCTACCCCCTGCAGCTGGGGGGAAGTCCTAGCACACCGCGCGATCATGCCGATTGTGCTTTGCTGACGTTCGCCGCAGGTTTTACAAATTGGTCAAGCGCGGACCTTGCCTCCGTTCGCTGCATTTGCGCGCGTCTCGCCTTCCGAAATCACTCCAGGCCTCCGACTTGATCTCCACCGGCATCGTGGTTTCGAAAGACGAGACCACGCGCGCACTCCGAAGTCTTACCACAGGACGCTATGAACCGGCTTGTCCTTGCTCACGACGGATCGTGATCACGCCGCTCGCGACAATGATCGCCGCGCCGAAAATCATGATCGCGTCCGGGCTCTCGCGCCAGATGAGCCATCCGAAAAGCGTGGCCCAGAGCAGGCCGGTGTAGTCCAACGGCGCCACGATGACCGCCGGGGCGAGGCGGAAGGCCTGGGTCATCATGGTCATCCCCGCAGTGCCGAACAAGGCGACCCCCGCGAAAAGCCAGAGGTCGCCGGCCCGGAGCGGGACCCAGACGAAAGGCACAATCAGCGCACTCAGCAGCGCCCCCGTCCCAGTCAGATACACGAGCAGCGTCCAAACGCTCTCGCGCCGGTCGACCCAGCGGGCACTGAGCATCAGAAGCGCGTAGACAAGTGCCGTCGCCACGGGCAGCAGCGAGATCAGCTGAAATGCCGCGCCGCCGGGGCGGATGATCACGAGAACCCCGAGGAAACCCGCCAGCACGGCAAGCCAGCGCCGCCACCCAACGTCCTCCCCCAGGAACAGGGCCGAGATCACGGTGATGAAGACGGGGGCGACGAAGATCAGCGCCGTCGCCTCGGCCAGAGGGAGATAGATGAAGCTCGTGAAGAACATCATCGTTGCACCGACCCAGAGCCCACCGCGAAGCAAATGCGCGGCAGGCCGATGCGAGCGCAGGGCCGCGCGCCCGCCCATGAAAAGCGCGATGCCCACGGTGAACGGCAGAGCGATCACATTTCGCAGGAAAAGGATCTGGAGGGGCGAATACCCGGAGGTCAGGATCTTCGCTATCGCGTCGTTGGCGCTCAGGCAGGCCACCCCGACACACATCAGAAGAGTGCCCTGGAGTTGTGGCCTCAGCGCGCGGGACGGCATGGTGTTCACGTGATCTCCTCAGAGCGGTTCCTGCCTCCGACGAAACCCCTGGCGGTGGGCATCTCCTCTCGACCGCTCGGCCGGACATCTGCGCCGAACGGTACATTCTCGACGGGCATGGTATGCTATATTACGGGGATCTCATTGCTTTATTGCCTATAAATTCGGCATAAAGAGCATAGTTTATTCACAGTATAGCGAAACTAGGATAGACCCATGCACGAGATTGACGAGGCTGACCGCCGTATTCTGCGCGTCATGCAGGCGGACGGATCGCTTTCGGTCACGGAAATCGCCGAGCGGATCGGCCTGTCCCAGTCGCCCTGCTCACGGCGCATTGCCCGGCTGACGGAAAACGGCATCATTCTTGGAAAGACGATTATCCTCGACCGCAAGAAACTTGGCTTCAATGCCATCATCCTCGTGCGCATCAAGCTCTCGTCTCACGGGCGCAAGTCGTTCGAACAGTTTCAGCAGGCCGTATTGCGCATTCCTGAGGTACAGGTGGTTCAGCTGATGCTCGGCGACTACGACTTCAACGTGCGCGTTGTGGTCCGCGACATGGATCACTTCCATGCCCTCTTGCAGGACCAACTCGTTCTGCTTCCAGGAGTTCAGGAGCTCCAGAGTTCCGTGCTCCTTGATGAGCTGAAATACACGACGCAGCTTCCACTTTAGGCAGCGCAGGGGCGAAATCTGGGTGGCCGTTGGATCGTCAGAAAGGGCTCCCAGTCAGCTGCCGCTGTACCGCGCGCGGACAGCAGCCTCAAATACCGGTGAGCGCGCGTCGCCGTGCCACCCCCGGCGGTGGAATGGACGACAGACCGTGGCGCCAGAAATTCTCGCCTCGGGGCGCGTGCTTCAATCCGAGATGACACCCCGGGTGACCATGGCATGGGACATGCGATGCGGTGCTCCTGCAAATGGTCGGTGCGATCATGCCCCGATGCGAAAGTAACGGCAGGCGGGATTATCCCGCTGACACATCAGCCTCTAAATCTTGTGTTTAGGGCTTCATGATTTGAGGTAGGGGCCAACATTGATCGGCCATGCCTCATAGACCCGTCAAGCGCGCCCCCGACAACATCACCTTCGCCGAGGTCGAGAAGATCGCCTCGGATGAAGCCGCCTGCCTGGCGATCTTCGAGCGCCTGCGCTTCCCCGACGGTCTCTACTGCACTGCATGCGGCGCATCCGAAGTCGCTGGGCGACGTTTTACGCGCCACCTCTCACGGCCCGGTCTATTCACCTGCGGCGCGTGCCGCCACCAGTTCACGCTCACGTCAGGCACGGCGATGCATCGCACTCGGCTCTCGCTCGGCCAGTGGCTTCGTGCCATCTGGTTGATCGTCGCCTCGTCAAAGGGCATGTCGGCCCGCAAGCTCTCCGAGATGCTCGGCGTCACCTACAAGGTCGCCTGGCATCTCGGCCATCGCATCCGGGCGATGATGGCTGACCATAGCATCGTTCTCTCAGGTATCGTGGAGATGGACGAGATCTACGCAGGCGCGCCGCCGCGCAAGAAGCATGGCGGCGGTCCGAGCGACGAGAAGCCCGGGCGCGGTCCACGTCGCCCGCTGGTGCTCACGATGGCAGAGCGCGGCGGCCCGGTCGCCTTCCAGCGCATCACCAGCCATTCAATCGCTGTCATCCGCGGTGCTTCGCATCACCGGATCTCCGGCGATGCCGTCGTCTCGACGGACGCGCTACCGGCTTACCGCAAGGCGGTGTCCGGTCGGGCACACATGGCGGTCAAGCACTCCGCCGCCGAGTTCGTCCGGCGCGATGCCGGAGGTCCCGGCGTCGATGCGCACACGAATACAGCCGAGGCGGTTCATGCCGAGATCCGGCGCGCCGTCATCGGCGTGTGGCACTGGATCTCGCCAAAGCATCTCGATCGCTATCTTGATGAAATCTCCTGGCGGCACAATCGAAGGGATATCGGCCACCTGCGGCGCATCGCAGCGGTTCTGCTCGCGGCTGGCCGACCGCTACCGGTTCGTGCTCTCATTGACGGAGACGCCGCATAAATGGTTTCGGTTGCGATGCTTTTGGCCAATATTACTTGCATGAAGCGCTGCGACCATCTCCCGCTGCTGGAGGCTAACCCAGGCAAGATCCGGGCATTGCGCGAAGTGCTGCGCGCCTTCCGTCGCGCCGCGCCGGACGTGGCTGCCGACCAATGGCAGCGGTTCTTCGAAACTGGTCGCTTCAACAAGATGGTTTCCGCCAAGGAAGAGGCGCACTCCGCGCGCCTGTTCCGGGCGAAGGCGATCATCGGGTCGCAGCGGATGCAGATGCTGCGCTACCAGGTGGTCGGCCAGCTGGAGAGCTTCATCGAGAACCGAGCGAACGACTTTCGCGATGCGGTCATGGCATCGTCGATCGACGACGGCACCCGTCATCATCTCCTGGTCGTGAACAAGCTTCACGCATGGTTCCGACGCGAGCCGGTGGTAATGAAGAAGACCGGCGAGGAGATCCCGGACGACGTCCGGCACCTCGCGCGACGGATCATGCACGGCGTGCTGGCGCGCCACCGGCGGCCGCGGTTCCGCCGCCTGAACCCATGGATCGACCAGCGGCAGGCGACGCTCGGTCCCGCCGATAAGGCGACCCACGCGCCGCTCTGGGTTGGTATCCGCGGGATGGCCTTCGAGATTGGCAAGAACGGCCGGCCAAAGAAATCCCAAGTCACCATCAAGGTGCCGCTGAAGTCCTACGCATTCTTCGAGGAACGCGGCGGGACGGTCGCGAAGACCGTCCAGATCATTGAACGCGGTGCCGACCACGGCTGCCCCGGTGAGATTGTCATCGGTGTCATCACCGACATGGAAGAAGTCTTCGCGAAAAGCCAGGCGGCCTACCAGCCGCTGAGAGAGGAACTGACGCTCGATCTCGGTCTCGCCACGATGTTCGCCACGCCTGATGGAGACCTTCTCGGACGCGCTTGGCGCGAGCAGCTCGAACGGCATGACCGGCGCATCTCCGGCCTGGCACGCGCGCTCCAAAAGCAGGGCATCCGCCCCAACCAGTCGAAGCGCTATCGCGCCCGAGTCGCTGCCTTCCGCGGCTTCCTCAAGACCGAGATCGGCCGGGTGCTGAACCGGCTCATCTTGATGAAGCGTCCTGCACACGTGGTCATCGAGCGCCTCGACTTCACCGCCCCTGGCCTCTCGCGCCGCCTCAACCGCATCCTCGCGCGGATGGGGCATGGCGTGATCGAAGCAAAGCTCAACGACCTCGCCGAGCGCTACGGGATTACTTGGGAAGAGGTGAACCCGGCCTACTCGAGCCAGACATGCTCGAATGAGCACTGCGGCTATGTCGCGAAGAACAACCGTAAGGCGCAGGCGGACTTCGTCTGCGGCGCCTGCGGGCACAAGATCCATGCCGACGTGAACGCGGCGCGCAATCTGGAAAGCGGACGTTCCGCCTTCGATCGGGCTGCGCGCCTCACCAAGCAGGAAAGCCTCCGGCTGACGGTTCACCGTCACTTGGAGCGCCTCAAGACCCGGGGCTGGGTGGCTTCGGACCGTGCGGCGATCGTGTCCAATCCCAACTACCGGAATGCCCTCGATAGACTGAAGGCAGAGACACCCCTCACCGCGGCGGACAAGATCCAGAGACCTTCTGCACCGGATCAGGCGGCCGTCAGGCCACCACAAGATCTGGTAGCTGATGTGTCAGCGGGATAATCACCACGGCAGGACCACTCACGCGCCGAGCGGCCACCATCTGGGGCCGATGTAGCCCTCCGAGCTGTTGGCCAGTTCCTGGACCGAGTAGGTGCCCAGGCCACGGTCGCCATAGGCCGAGAACACGTTGTCCATGTTGATCCGCGCCATCACGTAGAAGTCGGCATACTGATCGCAGAGGCGCTGGTGGAATGTCTGCCAATGCGCCTTCGTGTCGAAATATTCGACCGCGTCCATGGCCAGCGCGTGACAGTGCAGGATGTGCAGGCCCGCGGAGTCGGGCAGAGGGATCGTCATGTTGCGGCGGTGGACGTGACAGGCGGTGGCATAGCGGAAGAAGGACCGCATGCGCCTCCGTATCGAGAAGCTGTAGTCTTTTCCTTGCCAGTTGAGTGGCTTGAGAGGCATATGTCGGCCTTCCGGTCCCGCATGTGGTCAGCGGAAATTCGCCTAACGCTCTCTCTTTTGCAACATTTTCATACACTTCCGGCGCGATTGCGACTTAATTGCACGGCTCCGCCCGCCACTGGAGAGAAGGCTCCTGCACCCGGCCCGGTTGCAAGCAGCCGGAACGGGGCCGGAGAGAGACACCGGGCCGACGCCCCCGGGTCCGCTCGGGCCCCCGGGACGCCGGCCACGACAGGTCAGCTGAAGAGGAAGTCCGAGGCGTCGAGCTCGGCCGCGGCGACCCCCTCGAGCAGGATCTCGTGGCCCATCACCGAGATCCGCGCGCCGCCGGAGACGTCGGCGATGTCGAGCATGTCGAAGCTCACGCCGCCCAGCCGGATCAGGTCGCTGCCGTTCTCGAAGTCGGTGATGACGTCGCGCTCGCCGTTGACCAGCGTGTTGAAGACGAAGAGATCCGCGCCCTCGGAGCCGGTGAGCGTGTCGTTGCCGGTGCCGCCGTTCAGCGTGTCGTTGTCGCCGCCGCCGATCATCAGGTCGTCGCCGGCACCGCCGCCGAGGAAGTCGTTGCCGGACTCGCCCTGCAGCGTGTCGTTGCCGTTGCCGGCGCCAAGCGCGTCGTGGCCGGCGCCGCCCTGCAGCAGGTCCTGACCCTCGCCGCCGCCGAGGAAGTCGTTGCCGGTGCCGCCGTCGACTGTGTCGTTGCCGTAGCTGCCCGCCAGCGTGTCGTCGCCGTCGTTGCCCAGCACGGTATCGTTGCCCCAGCCGCCCGAGGCGGCGTCCTGGTCGGCGCCGGCGTCGATGTAGTCGTCGTCGTTGCCGCCGCCGATCACGTCGTTGCCGCTGTTGCCGTAGAGGCTGTCGTTGCCGTCGCTGCCGCCGATGGAGTCGTTGCCGAGACCGCCCTCGGCGTAGTCGTCGCCCTCGTGCAGCGCGATGTTGTCGTGGTTGTTGCCACCGTAGACCACGTCGTTGCCGGCCCGGCCGAGCAGCGAGTCGTTGCCCTGGCCGCCGTAGATCGTGTCGCTGCCCTCGAGCCCGTCGAGGAAGTCGTTGCCGAGGTAGCCGTAGAGCGCGTCGGGGCCGCTCTCGCCGGTCAGGATGTCGTTGCCGTCGGTGCCGGTGACGGTGCTCGGCGTGCCCACGAGATCGGCCGCCTCGAGGCTGCCGTCAAGGAAGGCGAAGGTCTCGACGCCCTCGACGTAGTCGGTCTCGGCGCCGATCCCGACGAGGAAGCCGCTGCCGCTGACGGTGATCGTCGCGGCCGACTGCTGCACGTCCCAGACCGCGCGGTCGTTGCCGGTGCCGCCGATCAGCGTGTCGTTGCCCGCCCCGCCCGTGAGCGTGTCGTTGCCGGCGCCCGCGTCGAGCAGGTTGTCGGCATCATTGCCGGTGAGCGCGTCGTTGCCCGCGCCGGTGAAGAGATCCTCGATCACCGTGCCGGGCATGATGAGGAGGTTGCCGGTGTAGCCCTCGAGGTTCGAGGCCTGCCCGCCCACCAGGGTGATCCGCTGCGCCACGTTCGAGGGGCTGACGTCGATCGTGTCGTGGCCGCCGTGATCGTAGATCGTCATGGCCAGCGCCCCGGAGGCGACATCCGCGCCCGGCCCGCCGTCGTAGAGCGCGGCGAAGAGCGTGCCGAGCAGCCCGTCGACCGTGCTGCCCGCGCCCCAGACCGTGTCGCCCGCGGTCTCGGTCGAGGCGCCGTAGAGCGCCTGCGCGGCGAGGATGTCGACGGTCATCGGGGTGACGAGCTCGGCGTAGCTGGCGGTGACCGTGGGGTTGGCGGTCTGCCAGATGTAGGACATCACCGAGAGCTGCCAGCTGTCGTTGGTGAAGATCGCGTCGTCGTAGCTGGTGCCGCCGCCGTCGTAGGGGCCCATGTGGCCGAGCCCCAGCGCGTGGCCGATCTCGTGGATGTAGGTCTGCAGGCCGTAGTCGCCGATCCGCGTGCCCTCGTTGGCGATCCAGCCGGTCGAGATGTTGACCTCCGCCGACTGGGTGTTGCCGCCCGAGGTGATGTAGGTCGAAAACGCCCCGCCCAGATCGTCGCGGAAGGTGATGTCGGCCCCGGAGGAGACCTGGACGAAGTCGAGGTCGGCCACCATCTCCCAGGCGCCGAGCGCCCAGAGCGCGAGCTGCTGCCCCTCGGCGGTGAGACCGGAGACGTCGTAGGTGATCTGGTTGCTTCCGGAGGTGTCGAAGGAGCTGGCGTAGCCGCCGGTGGCGGCCCAGTAGCCACTGACGAGATAGTCGCGCATCTCGGCCAGGGAGCCGGTCAGCGTGGGTGCCGCGAGGGCGGTTCCCGCCCCGGTTGAATTGATCGTTCCTGCGTGGGTCGACATGTCTGTATCTGCTCCGGCTGCCTCGGGTCCCGCGCACAGGGCGGCAGGCCACGTCCTACATTGTTATGGGTTGTTTCTTCCTGAACACGCATGGCAACTCAATGGCCCGGTCGCACGAAGCGCGCCCAGCGTGACCGGAAACCTGCAGTTTTCCGCGGCCTCCGGAGCCCCGCGGACAAGCCGCTTGCGCGACGGCGGGGATGTGTTCTAGGAACGCACGGATTGACGCGGCTTCTGCGAAGGGGCCCTTGTTCTTCGTGGAAGAAGTGACCGCCTGATGCCGTTTTCCGTGCGCGTCGTGCTTGCCGTTTACCGGCCCGACCCCGATCATTTCGAAACCCAGATCCGCTCGCTGGCCGCCCAGACCCACCCTCCCGAACGCGTCTACCTCGTCATCGCCGACCGCAGCTCGGGTCCGCTTGCCGAACGGCTCGCCGGGGCCGCCGGGCTGGCGTGCGCGCTGGTCGAGCCCGACAGCGATCTCGACGCGGTGCGCGCCTTCGAGGCCGGGCTCGCGGCGGCGCTCGAGGACGCGGACGACGACACGCTGATCGCCGCCTGCGACCAGGACGACCTGTGGCATCCCGACCGGCTCGCCGCCGGGATCGAGGCGCTGGAGAAGACAGGCGCCGACATGGTCCATTCCGACGCGCGGCTGGTCGACGGCACCGGCGCGGTGATCCACGAGTCGATGTTCCGCTTCGAGCGGCGCCGCAAGGATCCCGGCCTGCGCGGGCTGCTCTACCGCAACAACATCACCGGCATGACCCTGCTGATGCGGGCCCGGGTGGGCCGCATCGCCCTGCCCTTCCCGGCCCAGAGCGGCGTGCATTTCTACCACGACCTGTGGTTCGGGCTGATCGCCGCCGCCCTCGGCGGGGTGACGCTGGTGGACCGGCCGCTGGTCGATTACCGCCAGCACGGCGGCAACGTCGTGGGCGCGGTCGACCGGGGCGGCCGCTGGCGGCTGCCGCGCTGGCGCAAGCTCGACGAGGTCTGGATGCGCCGCGAGGCGGCAAGCTACGCGCTGGCGCGCTACCTCGCCCATGCGCTCTATCACCGGATGATCGAGGCGGTGGCCGACGGTCGCCTGAAGGAAGGCCAGGCCACGCTGTCACCGTTGCGCCCCTTCCTGCGCCGCTACCGCGGCGGCGGGCGCATCTTCCTCGATGCGCTGGGGCTGGCGGCGCGCCTGCACGGGCAGCTGGCCCGCATCGCGCTCGGCTTCTCGGTGGTGGCGCTCGGCCGCAACGTCTGGATCCTGCGCGAGGCGCTGGGACCGGGCCGGAACGAGGCGCTCGACCGCTTCGACACGCGGCTCTACAGCCTGTCGCCGGGAATGCCGCCGGCGGCCCCGAACCTGCCCGAGGACCGCGACCCCGGCGCCCCCGACCCGCGCGAGCAGGAACCCGCGCCGTTCCAGCTCTATACCGACCAGCGCAAGGAGCCGTCGTGGACGCCGGAGTTCACCGCCGACGGCCCGGCGGTCAACGTGCTGATCCCGACGCTGAACCCGACCGAGATCTTCGCCGGCATCGTCACCGCGCTGGACATCGGCCTGGGGCTGGCGGAACGCGGGCTGAACGTGCGCTTCATCGCCACCGACCTGCCGGTCTCGGCCTTCTCGACCTCGCGCGCCTTCGTGAAACGGCGGCTGACGGAGCAGGCGGTCGCGGCGGGGGCCGCGGACCGCATCGAGCTCTACTGCGGGGTGACCGGCAGCACGGTGCCATCGCATAGGGACGATCTCTTCATCGCCACCGCCTGGTGGAGCGCCCATGTCGCCGACAAGCTGATCCGCCGCCACGGCTACACCCACACCCGTTTCAGCTACCTGATCCAGGATTTCGAGCCCAACTTCTACGCCTGGGGCCCCGAGTTCGCTGACGCCTGGGCGAGCTACGAGCTGGACTTCCGGCCGGTGTTCAACACCACGTTGATCCGCGACTACGTGGCGGCCCAGGGCTTCGGGTTCGCCCATGCCCCCGACGCGCTGGCCTTCCATCCCGCCATCGACATCTCGCGCTACGCCGCCGGCACCCGGCCCGACCGGGGCGGCAAGCCACGGCGGCTGGCGCTCTACGGGCGCCCCGAGGTGCCGCGCAACATGTATGCCACCGCCATCGAGGCGGTGGCGCGGTTCACCAACTCGCTCGACCTCACCCCCGACGACATCGAGATCGTCTCGGTCGGGCTGCGCCACGGTCCCGTGGCGGTCTACGAGAAGAACGTGGTGCGCAGTCTCGGCAAGCTCGCCTGGGAGGATTACCCGGGCTTCCTGCTCGACTGCGACCTCGGGCTCTCGCTGATGTATTCGCCCCACCCCAGCCACCCGCCGATCGAGATGGCGGCATCGGGCATGCGGGTGGTCACCAACCACTTCGGGCCGAAGGACCTGAGCACGCTCAGCCCGGCGATCCTGTCCACCGAGGCCACCGGCCCGGCGGTGGCCGAGGCGCTGGAGCGGGCCTGGACGATGCCGCCGGTCACCCCGGCCGAGCGGCGGATCGACCTTGGCCAGCTTGGCCTTTCTCCCGACGCCATGGTAGAGCAGCTTGCCCGCGCGTTGCGCCGCGAGCTGGAAGCCGAAAGCTGACAACGCATGACACGACGTATCCTCCTTCACATCGGCTCGCCGAAATGCGGCTCGACCTACCTGCAGCAGGTGATGCTGAAGAACGACCGGCTGCTGGCCGCCAACGGCGTGCGCTACCCGCATGACGGCAGCCGCCACCCGGGCAACGCCGCCGAGATCGACAAGCTCAGCGCCGCGCAGCTCGAAGGGTTCTTCAAGGACGACACGCACACGGTGATCCTCAGCCACGAGGATCTCTTCGCCGTTGCCGGGCGCGGCAAGACGCTCGCCGATCTGGCCGGGCAGGCCGGGATCGAGGTGCAGGTGCTGGCCTTCCTGCGGCCCTTCAGCGAGTTCATCTTCGGCGACTACTCGCAGTTCATGAAGCAGCATTTCGACGTCTGGCTGAAGAACCGCAAACCCTACGGCGGGCGCGGCTTCGAGCAGTTCGCGGTCGACCGCTGCCGCAACCTCAGCCCGGTGGGCTACTTCAAGGCGTGGAACCGGCTGTTCCCCGAACCCGGGCTGATCCTCGCCAGTCACCGCGACATCCGCAAGGTGATCGAGGCGGAGATCGGCGCGCTCGAGGGCATGGTCTGGGAGGTGCCGCGCGACAGCACCAACCCCTCGCTGCGCATGGAGGACTGCGACCGGCTCGCCGCCGGGCTCGCCGATCCCGACGCGCCGGCCGGCGCCCTGCGCGAGGCCTTCCGGCAGGCCTTCACCCTCACCGGCGAGCCCGACGCCGGCAAGACGGCCGAGCGCCGCGCCTGGATCGAGGCGCTCTTCGCCCGCCAGAACGAGGAACTGCTGAAGGAATTCGGCTTCGACAACCGGATTCCGACGTCCTAACAATACTGCAAGAGGCGCGTGGACCCGGTTCGCCGCTCTGGGACAATCAGGAGAGACCGAATGAAGGTTGCCGTTGCGGGCCTTGGCTACGTTGGCCTATCGAACGCCGTTCTGCTGGCGCAGAACAACCCGGTCACCGCTGTCGATATCTCGACGGAGCGCGTATCTCTGGTCAATGACCGCAAGTGCCCGATCGTCGATGCCGAGCTCGAGGATTTCCTC